>JAOZOY010000071.1 GCA_029933005.1 Deltaproteobacteria bacterium | reverse complement strand
TTTTAAACCACGAAATACACAAAATGCACGAAAAGAATAATTTGTTATTTCAATTGGTTAATTTGGTGTATTTCGTGTGCTTCGTGGTACATGTCACTTTTCACGAAACCATCACATAAAATATGCAGACATGGCTGGTTCAATCAAGACGCCTGTTATTCTTATTTGCCTATAGGCTGAAGACGAGCATACAATGGAAGCGTTCACAGGTGCTGCAGATTCGGAGTCTGACGCTTACCTGTTCAAAGAGGGCGGTCAACTATAGTGGGTCTATGTTGGACGCCTTGTTTGGGCGAAGATGCGGTGCCTGTGATCGCTTACCATGGGAGGTGCCGACTAATTGCTCTTATTTTTATTGCCTCTATACTTATCAAAATACTCATGATAATCTGCGAAATGTTCTTCAAGCATTTTTTTGTATTCATCCATGAAGTAGTCGACGAACTTTTCTTTGCTTGCTGCAAATTCATTTGCCGAATTTGATCCCGACGCAACAAGAAATATATTAAATCTTGCTGCGGCATACAAAAATGTCGCACTGACTTTTCCCTGATCCTTATTCTGACTCTGTTTATTGGCCAAGGCTATAAACTCGTCCGCCATCGCATAAAATTCTTTATCTTTGTCGGTAATACTCATTAGTTATCCTGTTGTTAACGTTTAAAGTAACGGTCATCCCGGCCGAACCGGCACAACGAAATAATCTCTCACAGAGGCGCAGAGACGCTGAGAAAAAACTCTGTGAACTCTGTGTCTCTGTGAGAGATTGTCATATAAAGTTGGCCCTAAAAGCATAGCAACGAAAAGATCGGCGCTTTTACGGTCGTCTTGATAATAGTGAAGGCTGTTTTTAAATGTGTGCCACCTCCGCCGGTCCATCATGAAAGACAATCAGTGCCTCCTTGTCGCGACTGGCAATCTGACGGGCCGCCTTGGCCGGCACCACCTCGTAGCTGTTACCGAGTTTGACAATGGCTAGCTGGCCGCGGCTGAGTTGGTCCGTCATCTCAGTTGAGACAAAGATTCTCTTGATCTTGTTCTGCTCTACAAAGTGGTATGGCTCTCCACTATCCTCCCTGGCCAGGCGATTACTCTCAATGAGCTGTTTTGTCTGGGCCCTTTGCTCATGTTGCTGGTTCTCTTCAGCGCGTTGCCGGTTAAGTTCCCGGTTGCGATTTGCCTGGGCTTTCTGCTCCTGCCTGGCCTTGTTGACAGCCTCAGTGGGACCGCTATTCTTATTTTGTTGGCGGCTGATGCGTTGTTTGTGTTTGGCCTTTTTCACCTGCTTTTTGTTAACCAGCCCGGCCTTGAGAAGCTGATCCTGAAACGGGTTTCCCATGCTGTTTTCCTTACGAGTTCATTTAGCTGCCAGCTCTCTGTGGAAGCTGTTTTCATGCTGATGGTCATTTTTTGATCATGAACGTGGACAATTATCAAAATAACATTACTACCATCTTCCCTTGAAAAAGTTAAGGGGTGACTCTTTATGGAGTCAAAAAATAGTAAGCGATCACAGGAACCGAAGGTAAGTGAACGAAGTGAAACTCCGCTGCTGCGATCAGGCGTCTGACATATTCATATTGTGCTATTCGAGAAGGCCCAAATGAACCAGGTAAGCGTAGACTCCGATATGGAGCACTCCTGAACAGTTACGGAACGGTGGTTAGGCCAATTTGGTGATCCCACCTGAATAGTGATGGTCTCGTAAAAAGTCAAAATTTCAAAAGTTTATGACACTAACTCAATGAGTTGCGACGCAAAACAACCAAATTCTGGACTTTTTACGAGACCATCAATAGTTACAAATATTAAGTAAATGTATGGGATTGAAACCAGGTGGGACACAGGGGAAACAGAAAAAAGTTTGCCCCAAAATGGGATAAGTGTTTGAAATATTTTGTGCGGGTTCTGGAGTAGCCTCAAGAACTTTGACTGGCAAGGTTACGAGTTGAAACAAAGGATTTGTCGTAAAATTGCTATACAACTATCAGCAGAGTAGAGTCGGGAAGAGGGGAAAAGTGATTTTTCAAGACCCCAAGGCCTTCGTTGGAGTCGTATCTCGATTTTTAGTCTTTAACTCAACCCACCGTTTTTAACCAGTGGGTTGAGTGATAATTACTATTTTGTCATGTTTTTGTGTTCATAAGCCATTCTCATGT
This sequence comes from Deltaproteobacteria bacterium, assembly GCA_029933005.1. GTDB lineage: Bacteria > Desulfobacterota > Desulfobulbia > Desulfobulbales > SURF-16 > JAGHCC01. Next base: position 11,784 of record JAOZOY010000071.1, on the reverse strand, counting down.
GTTTATCAATTTCTTTCATTTCAATTATAGTTTTTTTCAACTTTGCCAATCCATACCATGTGGTATAGTCTGGCATAAAGTGAAATGAAGCCTGAAAAGATTTTTGTCTATAATCCATAAACATCTCATATAACAATATTTCCAGATGAGTATCAACTTCATAAAAATTGAGAAGATCCGGGTATGGAAATGTTGCCACATTTGTTTTAGATTCTAGAATTCCATCTTGATATAGTTTTGCAACAAGTTCAATAGCCTCTGCAAAAATTTCATCAGATGCTTTTATCATCTGGTCAGCATTTTTAAAATTCTTTTCTACATAAGTTGCACTATGGCATTCTTGACATACTTTTACCATAGCTTCTCTTTCAACATTAAAAGCTTCTTCGGTCAACCTTACCATGTTTGCCGCTTTGACAATCTCCAATCTATCGGTAGGATTGCCATCTTTATCCAAAACTCCCAGCCCTTTTAAAATACTTACTCTGTATCCCATCCATTCTGCATCTTTTTCAGGCAATCTTAATGCAAGAAAGCCCCATGCAGTCATCACTCTGTGGTTACCACCCGACATATGACAATCTTGGCAAGTTGCTCCTCTATGCGCTTCTCTATCAGTGTTATAAGCAGCCCCGTGCTTTGAATGATTCCACATTTCCCATTGAGCATGATCAAAACCTGTATGGCACTGATTACATGCTTCAGGTTGAAGAGCTTCTTTTTTTGAAAATGCATGTCTTGTATGACAGTTTTGGCAATCCATTCCGTATTTGTAATGCTTTCTGAATTCCCCGGCGAGACCTTCATTTTTGGTTTTTTCATCTTTAATGCCTAAGTTATGACATCCATTACATCCCTTTTGACCTGCAATAAAAGCAGTAGGTTGTGCATGGGCAAACCCAGGGAAAGCTGTTATGGGAAGAAGCCCAAGAGCATGTTTTCCATCTAAATACTGTTCTGCCTGCTCTGAGTGACACTCTTGACAAGTAGCAATTGTCGGTAGTGTTGCCTTGTCTGCATCATCTGCAGTTGTGTGCGCATCCCCATGGCATGCGGTACAATCCATTGTTTGAGCCATTTCCCCTCTGTTAAAATCTTTTACAATACCAGGGGTAATTTTATTATGACATTCTTCACACTTTGAAGTGACTGCATTTGCCGGACTTATAAAGGTCACCAGTCCACACAGTAAAATAAATATCTTAAAACAATTCATTAACTCCTCCCTTCCCCGGATAAACCGGAATTAAATAAAATGTAATTGATAAGGGCAGCGCATCTGCTTCGGATCAATTACAGTACGGGTGTAACGCAATATTTGGAGTTTTTACCCCCCGTGATCGGTTACTATAAAATAGGTTTGACTCCAATTTTGCCGTTTTAAACGGTAACACATTCCTTCAATGACTCTATGCCGGTTCGTGCAATGAATCGGGCTGTTCGCTCCTTCTTTTTTGCATTCTCCGTGTAGTATTGAAGGCAATCTTTGATCACCTGGAAGGCTTTGTCTTTAGTGAGGTTTTTTGCTATTACGTCACCAATACGTGGTCTACCAGCTGAGTTGCCTCCAAAAATTACAGTCCATCCTTTTTTCTTACCAATAAGTCCAATATCACGGACATAACTTTCGCCACAGCAAAAAGGACAACCTGAAATACCAATTTTAACTTTGGCAGGAAGATCTTTGCCGTAAAAAAGTTTTTCAAGCTCTATTCCCATTCCCAGGGAGTCTTGCTTCCCAAATTTGCAAACGGCAGTTCCCGGACAGGCCTGAACATAATGTACACACAGTTCTTTTGCTTTGCCGGCATCCATTTCTAAATCATTCCAAACTTGATTTACATCATCCTCTTTTATTCCAACTAGCGCCAGTCGTTGGCCAGATGTAATTTTCATAATTGGAATGTCATATTTATTAACTACATCCGCTATTTTTTTGAAAATTTCAGGCGTAACCAAGCCTACTGGAATCCTAGGAACTATTGCGTATGTTTCCTTGTCGCGTTGTAGAATTGCGCCTTTAGCTTTCTCTTCCATGGTTGATTTTTTCTCCAGAGTGTAAGTTCTTCATTATTGATACTGGTGAGTATATTGACATTTTTGCTATCAACTCATCGGGTTGATAAATACTTTGTTAGAGTGCTATTTGCAACTTTATTTCCCTACACGCCGGCATAGCCTGCAAAAACCGCCGGGAACGGTGCCGGAAGACCAGTAGACCTTTCCCTGCTTGTAATCCACAAACCAGTAGCCTGTGGGTTTACGCCGGGCTGCGACAAAAATAAAAGGCTGCTCCTTGGAAAAACAGGGATGCAGGTGTACTCCTTTTGCATTGGGGGCAGTTTCCATGAGTGACATAGCCTCTTCCACGGTGGGCATTCGCCAGTCATGATACCCTGCAAAACCATCTTTGTTTAATTGTTCAATGCCACGCTTCATACTGCGGATTGAACAGAGATCCAGCCCGGTCCGTTGCCACATGAGTCCTGTCCGTTCATCAATAACTGTGAGGCCATCGCCGCTGTCCACCAGTGCATTCTCAAAAGTTCCCTGGGGATTCAACTGCGAATCATAGAAATTCCATTGTCTTAAGAGCTGATCAATCTGGTCGTCATGAAGAGTGCCATGCTCTGCCGGCAGAATAACCTTTTCACCGTTGAAACCAGTTTCCCCTGGAGGTGGGAGTGGCTTTCCCATATCTTCCTTCACTGCCTTTTCCGGGATGACGGGAACGAGAAAAGGACTCTCCTCAGTTTCAACAACTTCAGCAAGCAGCCAGTCTTTTAAGGCGGAGTCAAGGGGATAATTATCACGGGAAGATGGAGTGCCGCCCTGGCTTATAATGCAATCGGTCAGCATTTTCGGAGGAGCTCTAACCTCTGCCAGGATATTGACATATTTAACACCACGTTCCATGAGACAGAGCTTTGGTTCATCACCCCAGTTATCTATAAAAAAATAACAGACCCTTTCACTGGTATTGGTCAGTTCTTTTCGCAGCCCTTTTGCGGAAAATGTACAGAACGCAAGATCCGGGGTCATCTCCCACTCAATATTTGCAATAGTCGTATCACTCAGTTTCAGTTTTTTGAACATACCCATGATAAGCTCCTGATTAGTGAGAAAATTTATTCAGTATCAAAAAGTTGATGAAACAAACTTAAGAAAATAATATAGGCGCCAATAAGCATTATAAAAAATCCCATGAGGAAATTATCATCATGATTGTAATAAAATGGCAGGGCTCCCGTGGCCAGATCAAAGCCTGTTTTCATCACAAGCAGACCAATCAGTATTCTGCATAAAATTAAAAAACAGGAAACGATCTGTTTTGTTTTAAATGTTTTTTTCGTCACGATTGCCCATGTCAGCCTCTGATGTGTGAAGAATCAATCAACCTCCATGTTCATAGCCCTGGAAACTGATATTTTTCCGTCTGTCATTATCCTGAAGCATAACGCCTTGACCCGCCGTGATTCGGCCGACGTGGAAAATTTCACCTCCGGTCTGATCCCGAACCAGGCAGGGGAGGGCGGTGGCGTGTTCGGGGGGCGAGGTAAAGAGAAGTTGATAATCCTCACCGCCCCGCAATGCCAGATCCAGAGGATTGAGATGAAGGGTGGCGGCAGCCTGAAGAAGACTTTCGGAAAAGGGGATATCTTCAGCCCGGATGTCGGCCCCGGTGGAGCTGGCCGTACAGATATGGGCCAGATCCGTGGCAATCCCGTCCGAGAGATCCATCATGGAGTTGACCATGCCGCTTTTCGCCAGAATCCGTCCCAGCTCAACTTCAGGCTTTGGATCCAGATGGGCCTTGACCAGGGACGGCCACCTGTCATATTTCTTTTCATGGCTGCGGCAGATTTCAAGACCGGCCGCCGCCTCTCCCAAGGGGCCGCTGACCCAGACGAGATCGTCCTGGCCGGCGCCTGAGCGGTACAAAACCTTTTCAGTCTCCATTTCACCGATGACGGTCACGGAAAACATCAGAGCAGGGCTTGAAACTGTATCGCCACCGATCAAAATCATGTTGTGTTCTTCAAGCATGGAATGAAAGCCGGTCATGATCTGATCCAGCCGGTCTTCTTCTGTGGCGTCCGGCACTCCCACTGACAACAGGGCAAAACGCGGCTGTCCTCCCATGGCGGCAATGTCGCTGATATTCACCGCAGCTGCCTTGCGGCCCAGAAGATACGGAGGATGCCAGGCCGGGTCAAAATGAACAGACTTGATCAAGGTGTCGGTGGTCAGTAATATTGCCTGATTTTGGCTTTTCGCCAGAACAGCGCAGTCGTCGCCGATTCCTTTAATCAGGTCGGGAGTTGAGGCTGGTGTGAGGGCTTCAATTTGTTTGATAAAATTTCGTTCGGAAAAGGTCATGGCTCGACTGGTAATTACTTACTGTAGACCATCCAGGAAAAGATCAAGATCGTCCATCATTTCATAAAAATCCGGGTGATACGTCAAACGCCGCATAACCCCTTTATTTTTGTTTTTGCTGGAAATTGCTCCCTGCCCGATCGTGTCATCCTCCAGGCAGATTTTCTTTTCGTTGGATCGTTTTCGATAATGGAGACAGTTTTTATAATCACCTTCTTTGCCGTAATGGGGATCATCCGGCGGCATAGTCATGGCGAGATGGGAAAAATCATGGATCTTCTCTTCCGGAAGGGAGCTGTTTTTTACGAGAATACGCGGATCATTTTTTTTAAAATCATCCGGATTGCTGCTGTAAACCAGCAGAACACTTTTTTTAGAGACGATTTTATTTTTGAAAAAATCAATAAACTCAATGGGATCAATAACAATATCCTCATAGCTGACTGCAGCGAAAACCGGCATGGAGAGTTTGAGCCCCTTTTCTATTAATTCGTCAAGTTCTTGAGTTAAATTATAAATCTGCGTGACACTGTTCATGGAAAAAGATTCATATCTGGTGCTGTCGGCGTCATCATGGATCAGCAGCCAATCGGTCAGATATGTGGCATATGGTGTTAAACAGGCCCAGTTTGTTTTAATCTCAAGAGCCGGGGCTAGAAGAAAAAGTCCTTCAATGTCAGTAGGTTGTTGTGCGAGATAAATAGACAGGGCACCACCGGTGGAATAGCCGCCAACATAGAGATGGTGGACATCTTTTCGCAGGGAGTTAATGCCATATTGGGCTGCCTTGATCCATTCCCGATAGTCGACTTCGATCAGATCACCGGGACAGGTACCATGGCCGGGCAGTAGAATAGCACGAACCAGGAATCCTCGCGATTGCAGGTGGCGGGCCAGGGGCCGCATGACATAGGGCGAATCGGCCAGGCCATGAATGAGGAGTACACCTTTTTCAAATCGGCCGTCTTCGCGCCGGGGAAAGAACTGTTCATCAGGTAGCAACTCAAAAGGACTGTTGGCGGCAATAATTTTGTCACGATTGTCGTCACTGAGGTCAAAGCGGCCCTGGGCAATGATTTTTTTGCTTTCTTCAATGTAATCCTGAAAGGATCCTTGGAATTGAAAGGTTGTGTTGCGGCCGGATGGTTGGAAACGGGGATGATTCGGCGTGCAGCCACCGGCGAGGATGACGAGCAGGAGGAATAAATACTTCAGTTTTGGCATGATTTTCTAGCGGTCACAAGGAAAATCGGAAAAGATTTTTGTTCTCCATCGACAGACTTATCGATGGCATGAACAGTTTGAAAATGAATGTTCCGGAAACCGATATCAGCCAGTTTCCGCTTCATTTTCCGTCGGTCAAAACCGTAATGTTCTTCTCCCGCATCCTGGTCATGGTAGCTGCCGTCTTCCTCATCAAGATCAGCAACAGCCAGATAGCCATCTGGATTCAGGGCGGCAAAAAATTCGGTCAGAACTTTATCCACCTTTTCAATATGGTGCAGGGTCATGGAACAGATAACCAGGTCAAACTGCTCGGGAGAAGGGGCAAGGGCCAAGTCAAGAAGGCGAGTGGAGACATTGTTTTCAGAAAGCTTTGCAGCTTTTTTTGCGAAAATTGTAAGCATGCCCTTTGATGTGTCCACCCCGGTCAACCATTTTAATTTCGGTGCCAGGGCAAGTCCGACCAGGCCGGTGCCGCAGCCATAATCCATGGCCGTCATCTCCTGGTTTATAGGAAGATGAGCAATGGCCGTGGCAATATCATGGGCCAGCCGGACACGGTGTTGTTTTTTGTCCCAGCTGGCAGCGGCCTGGTCAAAGTGTTCTGTCGGGTTTTGTTTCATTAGAAAATACCTTGCAACATTGTTGATGGATTCGTAAAGAATTTTTTTACCACAGAGAACACGAAGATCACAGAGAAATCTTCTTTATTACAACAAGTTGCCTCTGTGAACTGTAAAACTTCTCCAAAACTGGTGGCAACCCAATGCCATTAACTTAAGCTTAACCGTTCACCGGGGTTTACAAGATTACGAAAACCACGATTTGTAATCGTTTACCAGTGACACAGATTCGGAGTCTCGTTCTTCGAAGTCCCACAAGTTCGCTATCGGAAAAAGGGTGATTCTGGGAGGCAGGCAGTATCAAATTTTCTCCTAACCCGTTACAAAAGGGTGGAGATTTTGAGCGTTGGTTAACGATATTTTGAAAAATACCTTGCATAGATACGGAAAATGAATCAGCGCGTCACATTTCTTAAAATATCAAGAATCACTCCGGTGGTCTTATTGACGAGAACCACGTCCTGGTCAACTATCATCCGTTTATATCTGTCGTCAAGGACAGGCAGCTGTCTTTCAAGATCATAGGGCAGGTCTCTTTTGGCCAGACCGGGGGGCAGGGTGCCGTTTCTCTCAAGCTGTTTGGCCAGGCCTGGAGGCAGGCTGTCTTTTTTTGCCAGTCCGGGAGGTAATCCCTTTTTCTTTCCTTTTCCTCGCTTGCCTTTATTCTTATTTTTGTGTTTGTGTTTTTTCTTTGCGGAATCGTCGTCATCCTTCCACTTATGCTCAATGTCATCTTGATCCCGGAGTGGACATCCGGCGTAATAATTTCGTATCCTCATGCTCTCGGCTGAACTGAATACATTTTCGGAAACCTGCTGGAAGACTCCTCCGTCTCTTTTTTCGGCCTGAACAAATCCGGATGAAAAAAACAACCCACCGACAAAAATCAAAATAATGAAATTTCGCATGGCTCCTCCTGTTTTTGATAAAACATATAGACGAATAGAATGAAGATGACTAACTTAATTGATCCGAATATTTCATCGATTTTATCATAGTTATGTTGTTGCTGTCACTTTATATGAAAGTCTTCGTACTTTTGAAGGAAAATGAAATTTCTACTATTTGAAATTCTTTTATTCTGCTGCGTGACCTTATCGATTTTGTCTGGATGTTCTTCGCATCAAACAACGGCAACATTTTCTTTCCAGCATGTCAATGAGACAAGGGCTGAAAATTTCTGGCTGCTGATGGAGGAAGAGATTTCCCGAAACGGAGTACGCAACAGCAGCGCTCCCCTGGTCTCCGGTTTTCCCTACCTGCGGACCAATCGTTTTCTTGTGGCCCTGTCCTCAAGGGCGGAATCGGAAAGTGAGAAAAAACAGGTTATTGAACAGATGCGGAGGCTGGATCTGGATGCTCGGTTTCAGGAGGTAAGCTGCCTGCCTGATGCAGCACTGGTCAAGCTCGGCAATGATGCCGGCGGAACCATGGAGCCTGGTCGATTTAAGGCGTATATCAGTAAGATTTCAGCCCGGATGATGGCTTCCGATATGCAGCATAAGGATTTTTTTGATCAGGTGGTCAAAGCCCAACAGGTAGAAGATGAATACTCCCTGCTGATGCGGACAGTTGGGCTTTACCCTCTTACTTCCCTGCCGGTCCTTTATTTGACCAGCAAAGCCCGGCAGGAAACCGTCGAGCAGCTTGCCACTCCCTCCGGTCTGCTTGAGACCCGGGGCAACCATGTGCTGTATGCCTGTTCCGACCGGAATATGTTGTCGGAAAGAAATCTTGCCATGATTCTCGGACGATCCCTTGCCAACCCGCTTCGTTTGCCATCAGTGTCAGTCACCGATGAGCAGCGGCTGATTGAAAACTATGCGCCGGTCATCAATCAGGACGTTGCCGGAACTGATGATCAGTTTGGCCGGGTAGGCTGGGACGGTGACACCATTACGGTCAATCAGGAACAGCCGGCGGTTTATTACTATCTGTCACATACCCTGCTTCGTGGTTATCCCGCCCTGCAGATCAATTATGTCATCTGGTTTGCCAACAGAGGCGGCCCGGATGTCTCCTGGCTGGAAGAGGGCCATCTTGACGGGCTTACCTTTCGTTATACCCTGGATTGGCAGGGCCGGCCTGTTTTCCTCGATATCGTCCAGAACTGCGGTTGTTACCATTTTTTTGTACCGGACAGGAAAAAGGTGAAGGGCGTGAAAGAAAAGAGTTTTGCCCTGGATGTTTTTGCTCCCGTGGATTTACCGGAACGCGGTGAAAATGAGCGTTTTCTCTTCCGGATCAGAAGCGGAAATCATCAGATGGCAGGCATAACAACCTCTTCCAGGGTTAACGCTGATCAAACCTATGAACTCCTTCCCTATGAGCAGTTGGAGATGTTGCCTTACCGGGAAAGGATGTTTCGCAGTCTTTTTGATGGGCAGGGAATTGCCCATGGTTCATCCCGGCCGGAATCCTGGCTGCTCTTTCCCATGGGCCTGAATGATACCGGCAGCATGCGGCAGCGCGGCCATCATGCCATTCGCCTGGTGGGCCGGGAACATTTTGACGATCCTCATCTCTTTGATAACAATTTTTTTTATCATGATTTTCCCCTGCCGGATTCTGTCAGGATTGGAAAGAAAGGGAAATCTGGAAGTTATCTGCAGAAAAGGGTGAATTCGATGAAAGCCTTGGGGAGAAGATAATTCTCATTTCAACTGAAAGCGCACCGGCACTTTCACCCACATTTCATGCCGCCTGCCATCAATGATGCCTGGAGTAAAGAGCCAGCGGCGAACAGTTTTCAGTGCCGCCCGATCCAGGACAGGATGGCCACTGGAGTTAAAGAGCCGGATTTTCACCGGGTTCCCTATTAAGCTTAACTCAATTTTCCGGGTTAATGTATTGTATGGATTTAATGATGTTTTTTCGTAGGTTGGGTTAAATTTTAATACCCACCGGAATTGTTGGGTTTGAGTAAATACAGGCTATTTACTGATTTCCCAGCATCTCAAACCCAACAAACTTGGCAGCATGAAATAACATCAACCCAACCTGCTCTATAATAATCGCGAAACAACAACGGGTTATGCCAAGTCGGAAAGTTGAGGCTTAACTTAAGGACTCACAGCGGTGAGTCTTAAGCATCTGAAAAATTTCAAGCAAAATTAATTGAAAAAATAGAGAAAGTCAAGGCAACCAGGGGGAGTCTTGTTGAATGTCCTAAACTTGAGTTATTATTTAACAGGACCTTAGAGGGTTGAGAAAATTTATACAACTTCTATTCGGCCACCTCAAGAGCCTGTTTTTTTTCTATATGAACAAAGTGGGGAAGCTTTAATTTTTCAGGTAAATTCTTTTTTCTCCATTTGTCATCATCGATAAACAGCATGTTGCCACTGCTTACCATTCGGCGCATGGCCAAATGCTTGCCAGACAATTTTTCTAATGGCGCCACAATCACCGTTACATTCTTTTTCTGAGCAGCCAGTTGACGCACCTTCATTACGGTTTCAACCATTGATACAGGGCAATCTTCCGAGACAAAGGCAATTATCTTATCATTTTTGCATGTATCCAACCGCTGTGCTCGTTTTTCATTTCCCTTGATCATGGGCAGATTCTTCGTAAAACTGATTTTCAGTTTTTCATCCCCCGGACAATAGGCAACATCTCTGAAATTGACTATAATCCTGGAAGCAAGTGTTACCATCCCCCTGTTATAATAGAGAGAAACGCAATAGTTTACTATCTCATGTTCCGGGATATGCGTCTTCAGGATCTCAAGCCAGTTCCCGACTCCCCCTATAACCGCTTTTTTATAACGAACCTGAATGTCACAGGCCGGAGCACCTTTGATATGATAATCAACATACTCGTGCATCATAAAATATTGGCCAAGCAGTCGTCTGAGCATATCCGAGTGTTGCAGATCCTGATAATGGGAGCGTACAAAGGTATGAAACTTTTCCTTCATTGCCTTTAACTCGTCAAACGTGTGGATGGAATGACTTGAATCCAGCAACTGTTTGGCCTGGATCATAAGGTGGGCAAAATCGTATTGTCCGGGGCCGGGGGCAGCACCGGTTAACTGTTTATAAAAAAACTCATTCTCACTACTCCCGGTAAAAGAAGGCAGGATGTTCGCATTTTTTATATTCAGGGTGAAGGATTGCTCACCGAGAATAACAGGATATTTCTGACCTTTTTTAAAAACCAGCAGAGCAAGTCCCTGGTAGGGTGTGTCTATGGTTTGTTCTACTCCTGAGGTCAGATTTCCCTTGAACAGGGTGATGTCGGTCAGAGCATTGTATCCCTTTACTTTTATATCCACATTTTCCTGAGAATAGATAACAAATGAAGCCAGGGCAGCGTTATTACTGGTCAGAATTAAAAGAACAAATAACAATTCTGCAACAAGCCTTTTTTTGCTCATATTGATTCGTTACTTATATCTTCATGGTCTATAAGAAAAAAACCGCCGCACCCTGCAAGGTGCGGCGGTAAAGTGGTTAAATGGAAAAATACATCAAGATGTCTTAGTCCTGAATGCAACGAATACTATTCCCGTACGCACGGAAGTCGCGGGAGATAACGGCATTAGGAGACGAGATTTCCATGCACCTGGCGTATATTCCATCTACTGTACTGGACCAGTAGGTGCCTATTGTACCTCCACCCCCGAGAATACCACTGTAGTCGCGCCCCCGTGGTCTGACAAACTTTGTTGGAGAAGCAAAGGCACCTGCCGCATTTTTAGTATCCCAGGAGTCTATTTCTGTTTGCAGCTCTGTCGCTGTTGGTAATCTGAAACCCGCTGGACACGGATTGTTAATACCGGATTCACCCTGCCACAGATCATCATTCTGTGATGTTCTCCAATCACGAGGAGCGCTAGTCGGTGTGATAAAATCACCATGTCCTGGATCATCACTATTGCTAAGGGTTTCAGTGGTTGCACTGTCACTTTTCTCATGGCCATCGGTCCCCCGACCCCACTGATAATAATCTCCATACGCTTCATAATCATAAAGATTTGTGGCAACACGGGAAGCCCCAAGATTCTTATCCATCCAAACCCGTCCTGCTGAAAAAACAGTCCCTTCCGGCAACCCACAGGGTTCATCCCAGCCATCACAATCCTGGTCTATCTCGTCTCCGCAGACTTCAGGGGCGCCGGTGTAGATGGTAGCGTCAAAATCATCACAGTCGCCCTCGCTGACCGTCTGGCCGTCCTCATCAATGTCCTCACAGGCTTTATCCGCGCCATCGCAGTCCTGGTCTATCCCGTCTCCGCAGATTTCAGGAGCACCAGTGTAGATGGTATCGTCCTGATCATTACAGTCGCCCTGGCTGACCGACTGGCCGTCCTCATCCAAATCTGCGTCGGGATCATTATCCTGAATACAGCGGACGCTTAAGCCCCATGAACGCTCTTGACCGTATGTGGTGGACCAGCCGGGGTTGAAATCAAAGTATCTGGCGTCGCTGCCATTCACTGTACTAGTCCAGTAGCAGCCCCAAGTGGCTCCGGTGCCAAACGTACCGTCCCATTCGCGGCAATTTGCCCCAATAAGTTTCAGGGGAGAAGCATAAGCCGCCTCATCATGAA
>JAOZOY010000135.1 GCA_029933005.1 Deltaproteobacteria bacterium | reverse complement strand
TTCATACCCAGGGCTGGGTTCACTGCCATACCCCGGCCACGGACGCCTCCGGTGTTGTAAAGGCGGTTTTGGATGAGGTCTTTGACGACTTTACCAGCATGAAAATGCCGGCCCAGGTTCGTGTATCCCTGGCCTGCTGTTTGAACATGTGCGGCGCCGTGCATTGCTCCGACATCGCCATCCTTGGTATTCACCGTAAGCCACCCATGGTTGATCATGATGCAATTGGCGGTCTCTGCGAGATTCCCCTGGCCATTGCCGCTTGTCCCTTGGGCGCTGTCAAGCCTTTAAAGACGAAAAACAGTGCGGGTGAGGACGTGAAGTCGGTAACGGTAAAAAATGAACGCTGTATGTTCTGCGGTAACTGTTACACCATGTGTCCGGCCATGCCTCTGGCTGATCCGGATGGTGACGGTATCGCGATTCTGGTTGGTGGCAAGGTTTCCAACAGGATCTCCATGCCCAAGTTCTCAAAGCTGGTTATTCCCTTTCTGCCCAACACTCCGCCACGCTGGCCTGAGACCGTTGAGGTCATCAAGAAGATTGTCGAAGTCTATGCTGCTGATGCCAATAAGTACGAGCGTATCGGCGATTGGGCCGAGAGAATCGGCTGGGAGAAATTCTTTGAGAAAACCGGGATTCCTTTCACCGACAAGTCAATCGATGATTATCGTCTGGCCTATGACACCTGGAGAACTTCAACCCAGTTCAAGTTCACCAATCACATTAAATAAAGTATTCTTTCAGCAGTCGGCGTTCAGTAATCAGCGGTTCATCCATTGAGCCGCTGACTGCTGACTGCAAGAGCTGAAAACTTACTTGTAATTTTAAAAGAGGAGTAAGTAATGGCTTTAAGTAAAGAAGAGCTTAAAGAAAAAATCATTGAGAAAGCGACAAAGTCTCCCAAACCACAGCTTTATATCAAGGATTTTTACAAATGTGATCCTGACAGTAAGCCCCGTGTTGTTAAAAATGTTGCCAATGAGCTTGTCAGGGAAGAAAAATTGATGTTCTGGTCAAGTGGCAGTACAACTATGTATGGCATCCCTTCCCGTATTAAGAAAGATGATTAATGACTAACGCAACGACAGAATAAGAAATTTTTATACTTTGCGCAGTGTATAAAAAAGGTTGAGTTTAATTAAACTCAGCCTTTTCTTATTTGTAACAGTTGATGGCTTCGTAAAAAGTCACCTTCACCGTCATTCCCGCGCAGGCGGAAATGACGGTAATTGGCAAAATGTGTTGTTTTTACGAGACCATCACATTGTTACACAATGCCTCTGCGAGGAATTAACTGCTTACGCTTCGATTTCTTTAGCCTTTTTCAAAAAACGGTCGGCAAAATTAGGATGCTTGAAGTTTTTGTGAATTGAGGCGATGACCCGGTAGGCGTCTGCCGCCTTGGCCTTGTCTCCCATCTCCAGATAGATCTCGGCTATGGTTTCCAGGGTATCAACCGAACCTTGCGGGTTAATCTGGCCATTGTATTCGTCAAGAATATCCAGGTATTGCTCAACAGCCTTGTCATATTCCTTCATTTCCCGGGCAATAGCGGCCCGTTTTTTGACAATGGAAAAAACACTGTCCTGGTCAAAATCCGTTTTACATATTTTGTAGGCTGTGTTGTAGTGACTCAGGGCCTTGTCATATTCCTGCCGCTCCCGGCAGATATCGCCAAGTTTGTCAGCGGCATTGGCGATGCCATGCTGGTTCTTTTCTTCCTGAAAGCCAAGGAAGGCGTTGTGAAAGGCATTGGCTGCCTGGGACAGATCCTCGTTGGCCATAAATCCCTGCCCTTTCTCATAATCAAGGCGGGCCTGGCTTTTTTCTTCTTCTTGGTCACTGCTTGTAGTTGTTTCTTTATTCATTGTTGTCTTCCCTTTTTGATATACTTTCCAGCGCTTTTTCGGCAAGTTTGCCCACTGTGGTATGAACAGGCTGACCTTTTTCGTAAATCGTCACTTGAGCCTCATCATCAATAAGTTTTTTTATTTCAGACTTGACTTCAGTGGCCTGGATATTGCCAAAGAGGCGCACCGCATGGCCACGGGTAAAGGAATCAGGGTGTTGAATGAAATCGATCAGGACGTAATACGGCGTATTACGGACCAGGTCGGGCCGCTCTTCAGCGATTGATCCCAGAGCCCAGAGGACTTGAATGCGGTTGCTCGGTGCCCCTCTGAACATATAGATATGGCGGGTAAAGGCGCCAAAGATGTCTGGCCGGTTGATAATGATTGAACCGATTGTTTCAAGAAGGCCCCAGTGGGTGGCAGCGGAATCTGTGCTGGCTTCATAGAGCCGCTGAAGCAAGTCGCTCACTGCGCCGGGTTTTCTGGTGGATAAACGCCGACAGACCTTGCCGATGGTCCAGGCGTAGAGCCAGCGTTTATCCTCCTCCGGGTCATAAAGCAGGCGCTGCAAGAAACGCAGGGTTTTCACGTCATCGAAAGCAAAATCAACCAGAGAGTCGATATCCTGCTTGTCGGCAAATTCTTTTATCTCGTATTTTTTAGCCCGTTTCTTTTTTCGTTTCGGATCACGGGCCGGTTCCATTTCCGGTGGTTTTGTCGTGGAGCCCACAGTGTTTGCCTGGGCCTTATCCAGTTCCTTTTTTTTTGTTGTAACCTGTTCGACTATTTCAGCAATATCACTGTTGAGTCTGACAAAGTAGAGGATGCCGCTGATTCGGCGGCCGTCAATATTCTTTTTGTCGGCAACCTGGTTCGTGGTTTCGTCATAGTTTTCAAGTCGGCCGGTGAGATAATCATCTTCCGGCACAAGATCCCAGGCCATATCCCAGTTGTCACCACAGGCATGGACTAGTGCTTCCACCATGGCAGCACCGATATTGTGACCGGTGGGGTCACTGGTGTAAATCGCGCCGCACTGGCATACGCCCATGGTGAATTCATCCACCTTGCGGTTGATCGGTTCCCTGGGCTTCTCGACATTGTCGCCGCAGAATGGGCACCATGGCCGCACTGTTGAAATTTTTTCGGCCATGTCTATAACTCATTCTCGATTGTTTCAATAAAACGAGGATCAACCGGATAACCAAGTTCCCGGGCCTTGCCGAGCTCTGTCTTTGCTTTTTGGTAATCCTTTGCATAAAAGAGGGCCACGGCCAGATTGTTATGGGCCATAGGGAAATCAGGCTCCACCTCCACGCCTTTCTTGGCAGCGGCCAGGGCCTCGTCAAAATTGCCGGCCGTAATATGGGCCGAAGCAAGGTTAATCCAGGCAATGGCCAGTTTTGGATCATGATGGGTGGCTTTGGTGTAAGAGTCAATGGCCTTGTCGTTTTCGCCCTTCTGCTGCATGATCAGACCGATATTGGCATGGGCCTGGGCCGGTTTGACGGTATAAAGAAGTGCTTTTTTATTTGCTTCCAGGGCATCATCGAGTCGGCCCAGTTCAAAATAAATGGCGCCGAGATTGATATATGCTTCCATGGAATGATCATCAATTTTAATACATTTTTTCAATTCCTTGATGGCGTCATCATGGCGTCCCGCCTTTCTATATACCAAGGCGAGATGATGATGGGCCATAATGGAATCAGGAACCTCTTTACATTTGGCTTCAAGTTCCTCAATGACCCTGGGAAGGTCTTCCTTCAGTTCCGGATTCGACATAATTGTACCTCAAGATAATTTTATTTAAAGAAAGTAATTTCAGTTTCGTTATTTGATGTTAAATTGTTGCAAAGGGTCAAAGGGTCAAAGGGTCAAAGGGTCAAAGGG
>JAOZOY010000134.1 GCA_029933005.1 Deltaproteobacteria bacterium | reverse complement strand
CCATGCCGGCGCAAGTCTGGATGAGGTGGAAACGAAAAAAAATGAACTGGTTGACTGGTCGAATCGGAATAATATTGCCTCGCCGCTCAGTGTCGAGGTGGTCTCAACGGAAGCAAGACAGGAAACAATTGTTGCCGAGTCGGCCAAACATGATCTTGTCGTCCTGGGGGCTTCCCGGAAAAATGTGCTTAAAAAGCTTTTTTTCGGCTCCCTGGCCGAGACGGTGGCCCACGATTGCCGGAAATCCCTGCTCATTGTCTACCGGTCACAGCAGGATCTTCCAAGCTATTGAATAAATAGGAAATTTTACGATCGAAAAGATGCATTGTCTGGTTTTTCCATTGACAGGCTGTCAATACCGCTGGTATATTTAAATGTTTTAACCCTGCAAGATAATCAATGCCGTGTTCCCGGCCTGGTCGGGACCGCTGGAGATAAATGATGAGTATTCGAGAAGATGCCATTAATGGCAATAAAACACCGCTTTTTGAAAGCTGTGCTGAAAACGAGGGAGTCACCTGCGCCCAGCTCATGGAAGGGGTGGCTACGGGAGTGATTGCCATTCCCAAAAACATACATCATGATGTTGAAAAAATCATGGCGGTTGGCAAGGGATTGTCCACCAAGGTAAACGCCAATATCGGCGCTTCGAGAGATCTGCCCGGCCTCCAGCAGGAGCTGGAAAAACTCTGTGTGTCCCTGCGGGCCGGGGCTGATACGGTGATGGATCTCAGTATGGGCAAGGATCTCAATGAGATCAGGCGCGGTATTCTTGAAAAATGCCCGGTTCCTCTGGGAACAGTGCCGGTCTACCAGACCGTGGCCGAAGTGGTTGAGGAACGGGGACAGGATATCGGCGATATAACCGTAGATCAGTTGTTAAAAAACATTGAACAGCAGGCCCTGGACGGAGTGGACTTCATGACCCTCCACTGTGGCCTGACTCGCGATTCTTTGGTCAGGGTCAAGAACCATCAGCGTCTTATGGGAGTGGTGAGCCGGGGCGGCTCGTTTACCATTGAATGGATGACCGCCAATAACAGGGAAAATCCGTTTTATGAGTATTATGATGATTTGCTGGCCATTCTCAAGGAGCATGAGGTGACCATCAGTCTGGGTGACGGGCTTCGTCCCGGCTGCCTGGCCGATGCCACTGACCGCGGCCAGATCCAGGAATTGATTCATCTCGGCGAGCTGACCCAGCGGGCTTGGGATGCCGGAGTACAGGTGATAGTAGAAGGGCCGGGGCATATGCCCATGGATCAGATTCAGGCGAATATCCTGCTCCAGAAACGGCTCTGCCACGGCGCGCCCTTTTACGTGCTCGGGCCGCTGGTCACTGATATCGCGCCGGGTTATGATCATATCACCGGCGCTATCGGCGGCGCTATTGCCGCTGCCGCCGGGGCCGACTATCTCTGTTATGTGACACCGGCTGAACACCTGAAGCTTCCTAATCCCCATGATGTCAGGGACGGGGTGATCGCTTCCAGGATTGCCGCCCATGCGGCCGATATTGTCAAAGGATTCCCCGGTGCGATCGATAAGGATAATGCAATGGCCAAGTGCCGGAACCGCCTTGACTGGAAGGGCCAGATCGATCTCTCCCTTGATCCGGACAAGGCAAAACAGTTTCGGGAAGAAGGAAGTTCATACACAGGGGATGCCTGCAGTATGTGCGGCGCCTACTGTGCCATCAAGGTCTATAAAAAGGCGACTGGATCGCAACGCGGTGACAGTGAGTAGGCCAATGAAACAGGTTTGTTTCTCCGTGTCGATTGAGAATGAAATAATAGGAGGTGAATGATGGATATCATGGCATCAATCATGGATTTTATACAGAATACCCGGGTTGTGGATCAGATCAGGGAAGTGGACGCCAAAGGCTTATTCACCAATGCCTATTTCCTGGTTCCCTTCATCATGCTGGTCGCTTACTGGCTTTATAAACAGGCCGTTAACAGTCTGGTCCTGCTGGCTCTTTCCATCGGATTGTGGATTTTTTCCGGCAGTTCGTATGCCCAGAATATGATTGTTAACGGTGAGATGCAGCTGGACAAAGTGCTGCCGGTGGCCGGGGTTGGTGTTGCTGTTATTGCAGTGCTTGTCTATATCGTCTTTATCCGCTCTGATTGAGAAGAGTGAGTCCTCTCCGGAAAATTTATACAGCTCTCCACGATCATTTCGGCCCCCAGAACTGGTGGCCCGCTGAGTCTGTTCTCGAGGTCATGGTCGGCGCGGTATTGACCCAGAATACGAACTGGCGGAATGTCAGCCGAGCCATTGACAACCTGAAACAGGATCATCTCCTCTCCCTGAACACTCTCCACCACATCCCGGTAGAACTCCTCGCCGAAAAAATCAGACCATCCGGATATTATAATCTGAAGGCCGTCCGGTTGAAAAATCTTGTTCGTCTGCTGTATGAAGATGGGCAAGACAGCGGGGAAAGCGATTCCGAAATGCTAAACGATTTTTTTGCCGATGACACGGACAGCCTGCGCGACAAGCTTTTATCGGTGAAGGGCGTTGGCCCGGAAACCGCTGATTCCATCCTTCTTTATGGCGGCGAAAAACCTGTGTTTGTTATAGACGCCTATACCTATCGCGTCCTTGTTCGCCATGGCCTGGTTGGTGAAGAGGCGGATTATGGGGAGATGCAGGAGTTTTTTATGGACAGGCTGCCCGAGGATGCCAGTCTGTACAACGAATACCACGCCCTGCTGGTTTGTCTTGGAAAGGAATTTTGCAAAAAAAGAAATCCACTTTGCGAGCAGTGTCCGCTAAAGGAGTTTGAACCGATTTATGTTGGAGATCCTGTTTGATGTGAGGTAACAGTTCACCTGTGCCCCATTTGTATCGGCCAACGACATTTTCTCCTCATCAAACCAAATTTAAGAGGTTTCTAATCTGTTTTGGGATGGTGACTTGACCTTTTGTTGTGATAGTTGAAATTGCCATATATCACCTTTCTGGTATCATTCTGCTTTTCCTTGCTTTAGGGTAATGCATTCGTTTTGTCAATATGGAGAAGAAAAATCGGATGAGCGTTAGGCTTTGTGGTAATATTGATTTTGTGTTGTCTAACGTCAAAATTATCGGTTTATCCGGTGCATTTTCATAATTTCATCGACCGGATACCACTTTGTTCTTTCAGCAATTATCCGTTAACTATTGAAAAATAAAGTAAAATCTGTTACTGCTGCCAAAGTAGCCGGGCTAGATAGCAGGTATGCTGATATAGACTCGCTACCTTGGTAGCGGAGGGGTTGTTTTTTTTGCATTTTTTTACGTGTTGAGAGCACTCCAGAGCACTCCAAATTCTGAAGAACAAACGGCTTCACTCGTCTGCGCTACGCTTGCGAGTGAGCGAGATCGTTTATTCACTCATACCTTCTAAATATTTATCCATATTTCCATCTAGCAGAGGAGCGGGGCCATCTGTTATTAGAGTGTTTCCATCATGGATGAATATATAGCTTGGCAACACAGACATCTTCAATTCTTCAATTGCTGCTTTAGATGGCCTTACAGGTGTGTATTTTAAGAAAGACCTGAGCGCCCATTCTCTAATGGCTCTAGTTTCATCATTTGGCTCTGTCCTCAATACATCTACAGCCATTTCCAAGTTTTTTACATTTAATTCTTTTTGTTGCAATGTTTGATTAATGAACCCTCCAGTGACAGCCAGCACAACCGGAATAAATATGTATCCAATTGTCTGTGCAATTATTTGCGCTTTATCCCAACAATCTTTAGTGAAGTTATTGTTCATTTATTCTCCTGCTCTACCACGAAAAAGGGGATGAATTTATTTTTAAGCAGAAATCCTAATGC
>JAOZOY010000133.1 GCA_029933005.1 Deltaproteobacteria bacterium | reverse complement strand
TGACGCCGCAGATACTCACCGACGGTCTTGACCATGGTCGCGTGACTCCAGGTCAGGGGACTGACGGATAATGACTCGTTGGTGTAGGTCGGAGTATCCGGCGTCAATCAGGGCAGACGCCACCAAAGCTCCGTCCCGGGGCCACATGTATGAATAGGTATCATGATTAAAATCGGCAATATCATAATCATTGGCCGCAAGTATTGCGCCGTGGTTGTCAATCTGGGTGCGGATGACCAGCAGGCTGCGTCGATATAGTGCAACGATGTTCTTTGGCAGGGCGCTGAGATCGTCTTTTTCCTTGTTGGCCCAGAGACGCCAGTAATCCCGGGTCCGGACCAGAAAGGGCTCAGCCCCGCCCTTCTGACAAATACTTTTCTGCATCCGCGTCACCTGCTCATAATCGTCTCCCATGCAGATCCAGTACCAACCCTCGCGGTTTGATCCGGCGGGCACTTCAAGATGAAGGGCAACAACCGAGTCCACACTACCCTGGGCCACTGGGTTACCGGACAGTTCACCATCCTCGGCGTCATACCAGGTGCCGATTTTATCCCCAACCTCCTTGACGCCCACGGCCCATTGATCGAGTCCCAGCTGGCACTGGCCGGTGATGCCCCGGGCGGTATTAATTAAAAACCATCTCTTTCCCTTATAATGAAACAGGACCCGGTTATCGGGTTCATAAAAAACCGAGTCGCCAACGGCATGACCGGAGATCCGCAAATCTTGACCGAAAAAGAGCCTGATTTCCCGCTTTCGGGCCACAAGATTATGAACAATGATTTTTTTCAGATATAAATTGACGTGAAAATCAACAGCATCGTGACAAACAAGTTTAAGCTTCAGGTCGGGATGAAAAAGCTCAACCTCAGTGACCAGGGTATCATCAAGGTATTTAAGACTCCTCTGCCAGCCGGGGTCATCGAGCCAGCGGAACTTCCGGTCAACCCAGACCCCGAAGCGGCAGGGTTGGCCCGTGGTATGATTCTCCTGGCCCACATGAGGAAAGTAAATATCGCGCAACTGATAATTTGCATCAAAATTGATAAGCAGTGAACCGTTGCCAACCGGGATGTCTCTGGGCATAGGCATTTTCCTTAAAATTCCCCTAGATCCCCCTTTTCCCAAGGGGAACTTTTAAAGGGAACTTTTTGTTGATGGTTAAGAAGTGAAAACACCTCCAAATTCAGCTATCGCTTACGCAATGATTTTATCAAGCCACGGTCTTGCCGGCACAGGACCCCAACTGCCGGCCGCATAGGGATAAAGACGCTGCTCTCGTCCCCGGCAACGTTCACTTTCATTAAGCACCGGCGTCAGCAGCCGCCATGCCTGTTCCACCCCGTCCTGGCGCCAGAAGAGCATGTGATCACCAAGGATACAGTCAAGGAGCACCTTTTCATAGGCCTCAAGAGCAACCCCATTGTAATAATCCTGATATTTGAAGTCCATGGTCATGGAACGAAGGCATACCTTTGAGCCTGGATTCTTGGTCTGGAAAGTCAGGCTGATGGCATCTTCCGGATAAATCCCCAGAACCAGCCGATTGGCAATGATCTCACCGCCAATGACATTCCTGAACATGGAATGGGGGACCTCTTTAAACTGGATAACGATCCTGGTTTCCTTGCGGGCCAGTCTTTTGCCGGAGATTAGATAAAACGGTACACCCTGCCAGCGCCAATTCTCCACCTGCAAACGCATCAAGGCAAAGGTGGGGATAAGTGATCCGCCAGTGACTCCAGGTTCCTGGCGGTAAGCCGCGACCTTTTTGCCGTCAATGACACCTGAGCCATATTGGCCGAGAATGACCCCATGCTCCTGACGTTGAAAGGGGCGTATAGCGCGGAACAGCTTCACTTTCTCGTCCCTGACTCGTTCCGGCTCAAAATGAGAGGGCGGTTCCATGGTAATAAGGGACATAAGCTGCAACATGTGATTCTGGAACATATCGCGAATAACGCCGGCCTGTTCATAATAACCGGCCCGATTCTCCACTCCGAGCTGTTCGGCAGCGATAATCCCCACGGAATCAATATAGCTTCGATTCCAGATCGGCTCAAAAATGGCGTTGGCAAAACGAAACATGAGGATATTCTGCACCGTTTCCTTGGCCAGGTAATGATCAATGCGGAAGATCTGTGTTTCCTGGAAATATTCATGCAGGGTTTGATCAAGATCCAGGGCGGTTGCCAGGTCACGGCCAAAGGGTTTCTCAACCACGATTCGGGACCAGCCACGGCCATTTTCAAACTGGCGGGAAAGACCTGCCCTGCCTGTCATTTCAGCAACCATTTGGTACAGGGTCGGCGGCAGGGCCAGTTCGAAAATAAAATTTCCTTTTGACCCTCTTTTTTGATCCAGATCCCTTAAAAAATCTGCAAGTTCGCGGAAGGATGTTTCTGAATCATAGCTGATGCGATGATAGAAAAGATGGGAAGCAAACTCGGACCAGAGATCCATGTCCGCCGTGTTAGCGGTGACGCAGGCCTCTCTCAGCCTTTCCTGAAAACTCTCACCGGGAAATTCCGTCCGCGCACAGCCGACAATGCTCACCGGTTGGGGGAGACTGTCGTTGACAAACATCCGGTAGAGGGCGGGAATAAGTTTTCTGGCGGTCAGATCGCCGGAAGCTCCGAAGATGACAATGGTACAGGGATCAAGATCGCCAACAGTCAGACAATCGCAGATATTATCAAGGTTACAGACTTTTCCTTTGATATGACTCGATTCCATACCATTTTCTCCTACAGTTTTCCGGTCGGCAATAACAACCAGATGATCTTTGACGTATTATAAGACCTAAGAAACATCTCCTCTGGTGTCAATAAAAAGCAAAAAAGAAACCATTTATTTTTGTCTGTTTTTGCCGGGTTATTCTTGCGGAAAATGAAGGGGAGAGGGACAGGAGGCCTGCTGATGGGGGAATTAAAAAATGACTTTGTTCATTTTAATCTCCAGACTTCGATTTACAGGAAATTCCGGCTGGAAGAAAAAAACAGCTGCAACACCCTCCGACCTCATTCAAGGCCGGAGGGTGTATTGTCTTATGCTTCTTCAAATGCATCCTTGGCTGCGCCACAGACAGGACAACACCAGTCATCCGGTACATCATCAAATGAAGTTCCGGCTTTTACGCCGTTATCCGGATCTCCGACTGCCGGATCATATTCGTAACCGCAAACACTGCAAACGTATGTTTTCATAATCATATCTCCTTAAAATTATTTCTGTTTATTATGCTGATTTTTTATTTTCTTCCGCAGCCGAGCCTGGACCGGCAAGGGGTTTGAAGGCCTCTTTGGTCGCCCCGCAGATAGGACAGCGCCATTCATCGGGAAGATCGGCAAAGGCAACGCCTTTGGGAATCTTACCCTTACGGTCACCCTTGTCCGGATTGTATATAAAACCACAGTTAGGTGTCTGGCATTGATAAATTTCTTCAGGTTTTGCCGCCATAATAATTCCTCCATTTCTGCCCAAAAGGCATTAATATTAGTTTATTTGTAACTATTCAGCAAATTAACCGGGAAAATCCCGGCATTTATTATAAAAGCAACAAAAAACACATTTCCTTAATAATCAAGAGGTTATGCGTTTTGTTACTTAGAAGCGTAGGCTGGAAATTACCCTTTACTCCGTAATGTAACTGAATAGTTACGTTTATTTATCATGGGATAAATATAACTTTCTCCCATGAACGTCCTTGTTCATGCGCTTAACATTTCACAAACCGACCTGCCGTAATCCTGACAGGCCCGTATTTCCTGTTCGATATCGTCTTCTTTCAGCTTAAACGGCCCGAGCGTGGTCATATTCATTCGCAGGGCAAAATCCATGG
>JAOZOY010000070.1 GCA_029933005.1 Deltaproteobacteria bacterium | reverse complement strand
ATATACTGGCTCCCGCAGCGATATTACACCTACCGGTTTGTCGAATCCCAGCGTACCGATTTTCTTTGCCGAGAGAACAGTGGCCGGATCTGACAAAGCGGATTGAGGACATTCTCGGCGGCCAACAGAGTCTGTTTCTTTGCAGGACACAAGTGATCCTGATGCTATCGACTACCGATAATGTAACTTGTTGTTATTACTGGAATTTATAATTTAAGGTCGTAAATATTCGGCTTGTGTGAAAAAGTTTCGAAAAACTCGGTCTGTAAATGTTTGGATAGTGCCCCAAGTTCGTTCAAGTCGCCTTGCGAGCTATATTAGTCATATGTGAGTATGACGAATCGGACGAAATTGGGGTGCTAGCCGAATATTTACTTAAGGTCACAGGGTTGGGCTAAGCATAGCAAAAAAGCATAAGATGTCATAAAAAGTCAAAAGATACTTCAAGGAGAACAAAAAGAAAAAGGGCCAAACCCTTTATCAACAGTGGATTTGACCCTGATTTACTGGTGCCCGGAGCGAGAATCGAACTCGCACAGCCTTACGACCGAGGGATTTTAAGTCCCTTGCGTCTACCAGTTCCGCCATCCGGGCATATTTTTTAGAATGAACTTTTTTAGCATATTGCCGAACGGTTGGCAAGCGGCAAATGCACTGAAGAAGAATGTTAAAAATTCCCCAGGGCCGACCAGATCACACCGGCGGCAATGGCGGAACCGATCACCCCGGCAACATTTGGCGCCATGGCATGCATAAGGAGGAAATTGGTTGGATCTTCCTTGAGACCGACCGCATGAACGACGCGAGCGGAGTCGGGAACAGCTGAAACACCGGCCGCCCCGAGAAGAGGATTGATTTTTTCTTTCAGAAAGAAGTTCATCAGTTTGGCAAAAAGTACGCCTCCCATGGTGGCAACGATAAAAGACAGGGCTCCCAATCCGAAGATCAGTACGGATTGAGGCGTCAAAAAGGTCTGGGCCTGGGTGGAGGCTCCCACTGAAAAACCCAACAGGATCGTGACGATATCAATGAGGGCATTACTGGCTGTTTTGGCAAGGCGATCTGTGACTGTACATTCTTTGAGTAAGTTGCCGAAAAAAAGCATACCCAATAGGGTCATGGAACCAGGCGCAATCAAGCCGCAAATCAAAAAGGCGACAATGGGGAAAATAATTTTTTCCCTTTTCCGCACCTTCCTCGGCGCTTTCATCCTGATCAGCCGCTCCTTTTTACTGGTCAGAAGATACATGATCGGCGGCTGAATCACCGGCACCAGAGCCATATATGAATAGGCCGCAATGGCAATCGGACCAAGAAGATTTGGCGCTATCATGGATGAAAGGAAAATGGCTGTTGGGCCGTCGGCGCCACCGATAATACCGATGGCACCGGCCTCATTCAGGGGAAAACCAAGGGCCAGAGCACCTATAAAGGTGAGAAAGACACCGATCTGGGCTGCAGCGCCAAGCAGAATCAGTTTTGGATTTGACAGCATGGTGGAAAAATCAGTCATGGCGCCAATGCCAAGAAAAATCAGTGGCGGATAAATCCCCTTTGTCACGCCAAAATAAAGATAGGAAAAAACACTGCCCGGATCATACACCCCCAAAGGCATGCCGGTGATGGGAGGGATATTGCCAATCAATATTCCAAAGCCGATGGGAATGAGAAGCAGGGGTTCATAATCCCTGGTCACGGCCAGATACATAAATATGCATCCCACAGCAATCATGACAAGATTACCCAGGGAAAGATTGGCAAAACCGGAATTTTGTATAAAGACGCTCAGTTCCACGATTTATTCCACAACAATCAGAGATTGGCCCTGATTTACCACTTGCCCTTCACGAACCAGAACTTTCTTTACCACGCCCGCATGGGTGGAAGTAATATTATTTTCAAGCTTCATGGCCTCAAGCACAAGCAGCTTCTGGCCGGCAAGAACCTTTTCCCCTTCCTCAACGTAAATTTTAATAACATTACCGGGCATTGGTGAACAGATCCCTCCAGGATCTGCGGCAACGACTGGTTGGACTTGAGTCGAAGGAGCTAAAACATGCGTCACTGATACCTGCTGTTTGGAAATGGGATGAGAGGAGACAACATTTTTTATTTCCCTGATATCAACGATATGCTCGACACCATTGACCTCGACTTTGACATCCTGTTCTGTTACTTCCCTTATAATGACATCATAATTGTTATCGTTAATAGACAGACTGTACATACGCATGGTTATAGTCTCCTTTGCATAACAGCACGGCCGTCGGCAATACCCTGAAACTGACCGCCGATCTGCCAGGCCGACACAGTCGCCCTCCTCTCGGGTTTCCAGGTAATCTTCTGATTTTCTTCCGGACAATTTCGATCCAGATAAAAGGCCACGGCAATGGCGATCAGTAATTCCTTGTCGGTGAACAGATCATTTTCCCTACGGCCGGGTATCTCTTTTTCAGCATTCTTTTTTTTCTTCAAGTGATCGGGCAGTGCCAGAATTAAGGGCTGCAGTGTGATATAGATACTGATGACAAGAAGTCCGGTAAAGACAACAAGCATGCCTGTAATGCTGAAACTCACGGCATTAAAATCCCGGCTGAAAAAATTTTGCAGACTGATGTGACTAAAATCAAAGTTCATTTTTATCAAATTTAGGTGTAATTATTCAGGTTGGTTAGGCTGTAGACTTGTAACTTTTCAATAAATGGTAGTAATCTATCAAAAAAATCTCCATCAATCCCCCTTTTTCTAAGGGGGAGGTTAATGGGAGAAAACATCAGATTTTTTAGGACTCTTTTCAGTACTCGCCTTCTCGGAGTCTTCGCTTACCTGTTTTTTTTATGACAGCTTCTCAGGAATAAGGCACTAAATGCCCATGGCCTGTCGGCAGCAGGATTACAAGGGAATATTTCCATGTTTTTTCATGGGATTTGTGTCCCTTTTATTTTTCAACATCTCCAGGGCCTTGACAATCCTGAACCTGGTTCGGGCCGGCTCAATAATATCATCAACATAGCCCCGTTTCGCGGCAACATAAGGATTGGCGACCGCTTCCGCATACTCCTCTTCCTTGGCGCGCAGGAAGGCTTCCGGATCATTCTTTGTTCTTGCCTCCCGGCCGTAAAGGACTTCAACCGCTCCTTTTGCTCCCATAACGGCAATTTCCGCAGTGGGCCAGGCGTAATTGATATCACCACGCAGATGTTTTGATGACATAACACAGTAAGCGCCGCCATAGGCCTTACGGGTAACAACCGTCACCTTGGGGACAGTGGCTTCGGCATAGGCATAAAGAATCTTTGCGCCATTACGGATCACGCCGTTATGTTCCTGGGCCGTACCGGGCAAAAAGCCGGGCACATCGACAAAGGTGATGATGGGGATATTAAAACAATCGCAGAATCGAACAAATCTTGCCCCCTTGACAGAGGAGTTGATATCAAGCACACCGGAAAGACAGCTGGGTTGGTTTGCCACAATGCCAACCACGTTCCCATTATAGCGGGAAAAACCGATAATCAAATTCGGGGCGAACTCCGCCTTGATCTCGAAAAACGCCCCGTTATCAACTGTGGACAAAATCACTTTTTTGATATCATAAGTTTCATTTGAATTCTGCGGAATAATCTGATTCAAGGCATCATCACGCCTTTCCGGTGGATCACCGGTGTCGACAAAAGGCGGATTTTCCATATTATTTTGGGGCAGAAAGGAAAGCAGCCGTTTGACATAATCGATAGCATCATCACCGTTATCGGCCGCGTAATCGGCTACGCCGCTCTTTGTGGTGTGCACGGAGGCGCCGCCGAGCTCTTCAACCGTGACATCCTCATAGGTAACTGATTTCACGACCTTCGGCCCGGTCAGAAACATGTAGCTGTTTCCCTTTACCATGATAGAAAAATCCGTCAGGGCCGGTGAATAAACAGATCCTCCGGCGCAGGGGCCAAAAATTGCGGAAACCTGGGGAACGACGCCTGAAGCCATAACATTGCGCAGAAAAATGTCCGAGTAACCGGCCAGACTCTCAATGCCCTCCTGAATCCGGGCACCGCCAGAGTCATTGAGGCCGATCACCGGGGCACCGTTTTTCATGGCCAGATCCATGACTTTGCATATTTTTTCGGCGAATGTTTCCGAAAGTGAACCGCCACAAACCGTAAAATCATGAGCAAAGACATAGACGATACGGCCATTAACGGTGCCATAGCCGGTGACAACACCATCGCCGAGAATTTTTTTCTTCTCCATGCCGAACTGATGGCAACGGTGGGTTTTGAACATATCGAACTCTTCAAAACTGCCATCATCAAGAAGTAAATCAAGCCGTTCCCGTGCTATCAGACGTCCCGAGGCATGCTGTTTATCAATACGTTCCTGGCCGCCGCCCAGACGCGCCTGTCCGCGAAGAAACATGAGTTTATCAAGTTTATTCTCCATTACTCATCCTTCCCGCTGCAAAATTCCGTCAACACGCCAAAACTTGATTTGGGATGAAGAAAAGCGACTTTTTTACCGCCGCTGCCCTCAAAAGGAGTTTCATGAATCAGTCTCGCGCCATTATCAGCAGCTTTCTGTAACTGACCGGCAATATCATCGCTTTCATAGGCGACATGATGAATTCCTTCTCCCTTTTTCTCAAGAAATCGAGCAATGGGACTATCATCGGCTGTGGGCTCCAGCAGCTCAATAAGAACCTCGCCAACAGCAAAAAAAGCAGTTTTAACCTTCTGTGATTCGACAATTTCGATTTTTTCACATTGCAAGCCAAGAACATTCTCGTAAAATTTTCTCGCTTCATCAATGGATCTGACGGCAATGCCAAGGTGATCAATTTTTCGTATCATAATTATTTTCTTTCTTTATAAACGCCGAAAACCTGCCGAAGGACATTGCAGGTCTCGCCAATGGTGGCATATTTTCTGACACAGTCAAGAACAGGTTCCATTAAGTTTTCATCACTACGGGCCGCTCGCTCAAGATTTTCCAGAGCATGGCCGACAGAAATATTATCCCTGTTTTTCCTGAGTTGAGCAAGTCTTTTAACCTGCTCCTGTTCCACAGCAGGATCAACACGCAGAACAGGCGTCCGGCTCTTTTCCTCAACCTGAAACTGATTTACGCCGACAATGACACGTTCGCCCCGTTCAATCTCAAGCTGGAACTCATAGGCGCTGTTTTCAATCTGGCGCTGAATAAAGCCCTCTTCAATACAGGCCACAACACCGCCCGCGTCTTCAATTTTCTTTATGAGTTCCGAGGCCTGCTGCTCAATCCTGTCAGTCAACTGCTCAATATAATAGGAACCGGCCAGTGGGTCCACCGTGTTGGCCACTCCGGATTCATGGGCAATTATCTGCTGGGTTCTCAATGCCGTCCGCACCGACTCTTCCGTGGGCAGAGAAAGGGCCTCATCCTTTGAATTCGTATGCAGGGACTGGGTACCGCCCAGCACAGCGGCCAGGGCCTGAACGGTGACACGGACAATGTTGTTATCAATCTGCTGCGCCGCCAACGTGTTGCCTGCCGTCTGGGTATGAAAACGCATCATCTGGCTGGCCGGTTTTCCGGTGCCGAACCTCTCCTTCATGATTCTGGCCCACAGCCTGCGGGCAGCACGAAATTTAGCAATTTCTTCCAGAAAATCAGATGAACAGTTGAAGAAGAAAGCCAGGCGGCGGGCAAAGACATCAAGTTCGAGCCCGGCGTCAATGGCGGCCTGGACATAGGTAATGCCGTTTGCCAGGGTAAAAGCCACCTCCTGCACCGCCGTGGAACCAGCTTCACGGATATGATAACCGGAGATAGAAATCGTGTTAAAAACCGGCATGTTCCGGCTGCACCACTGAAAAGTATTGGTTATCAGGCGCAGGCTGGGTTGAGGCGGGAAAATATAAGTGCCTCGTGCCACATATTCCTTAAGAATATCATTTTGAATGGTGCCCTTGAGTTGCTCGGCGCTGACTCCCTGTTTCTCGGCCGCCACAACATACATGGCCAGGAGAACAATGGCTGGAGAATTGATGGTCATGGAAGTGGAAACCCGTTCAAGGGGGATCCTGTCAAAAAGAACTTCAATATCAGCCAGGGAATCAATGGCTACCCCAACCTTACCCACTTCTCCACGACTCATGGGATCATCCGAGTCATAACCGATCTGGGTAGGCAGATCAAAGGCGATGGACAAGCCGGTGTTACCCTGATCAAGAAGATAGCGGTATCGTCTGTTTGATTCGGCCGCAGTGGAAAAGCCGGCGTATTGCCTCATTGTCCAGAGACGGCCACGGTACATGGTGGGCTGCACACCTCGGGTAAAAGGATATTGTCCGGGAAAGCCGAGATTCTCGAGATAAGCATCATCAATCTCAGCGGGGACAGCCAGCCTGGGAATCTCGTCTCCGCCATGGTTTGTAAAATTCTTTCGTTCCGGAAAACGGCTGATACTTTTCCGCAGCTCGTTTTCCTGCCACTTGGCAAATGAAGAATGCTTACTCATTTTATCACCATTTTATTACCATTACCTGTAACTGTTCAGCAGATAAGCGAATATTTCGAGACAACCGGGGGACAGGCTTCCGGCATCTATTTTAAAAGTAACATTTTCACAAGACGCCGGGCCGTACGACCGGGATCAAGCTCATGTTTTCCATCCAGATTTTTCAATGTGGAAAACAATTCCGGCCGGATAATTTCCAAAGCCCGATCAATAACTTCAAGCTGAAATGATTTCTTGCGGCGATACTGATGTTCACCGCTGGCACGATGTTGTTGATCAATGGAGCCAATAGCAGCCACAAGATCACTCACCCCGGTTCCTTCCGTGGCCACGGTCCGGCAGACCGGAGTTTCATGAGACGACTTTCTGTTTCTGATCATCGCCTCCATGTCCATGGCCAGCATCTCGGCTCCGGGACGATCCGCCTTGTTCACCACCAACAGATCGGCAACTTCCAGCAGACCGGCTTTCATGGCCTGAATATCATCGCCCAGCCCCGGCGCCAGCACCATAGCAGTGATATCAGCCAGCCGGACAATATCCATCTCGGACTGACCGACTCCAACGGTTTCGATAATAATCGTCGAGCAACCTCCATTTGCCATAACTCGAACCACACCACCGGCAGCAGAGCATAGCCCACCGAGCCGTCCCCTGGCAGCCATGGAACGAACCACCACATCCTGGTCCAGGGCATGGCGCATCATGCGGATGCGGTCACCAAGAATGGCGCCGCCGGAAATAGGAGAAGATGGATCAATGGCAATAACGCCCAACCTGATGCCCTGTTTCCTGAGATGACTGATAATCCGGCTGGTCAAGGTTGATTTGCCGGCTCCGGGTGGGCCGGTGATTCCCAGAACCAGGGTCTGCTCGATAAGAGATTCATCAAGGGAAGAAAGGAGAATTTCCGCGGACTCGCCGCTATCCTCGACAATGGAAATAGCCCGGCCAATAGCCCGGGGATCATGTTTTCGGAGACCGTTAATGAGATGCGCGACTTCCCCCATCAACGAAAAGCCTTATGATGATATGATTCACAGGCTTGATGGAAGGCGGCCAGAATTTTTTTCAAAGGCGTACCAGGTCTAAAAATTTCAATTATACCGGCCTTTTTCAAGGCAACCACATCCTCATCAGGAATGACACCGCCACCGATCACGGGAATATCCTCGGCATGAAATTTTTTCAAGGCCTCAACAACTGCGGGAAAAAGACGAACATGACCACCGGACAGGGATGAGAGGCCGATGGCCGACACATCTTCCTGAACTGCAGCAGCAGCGATTTCCTCGGGTGTCCGGCGAATTCCGGTATAGACAACCTCAAAGCCGTCATCCCTCAGCGCACGGGCGATAAATTTGGCGCCCCGGTCATGACCGTCCAAGCCGGGTTTGCCAACCAACACCCTGTATCGCTTTGAACTTTTTTCCGTCATCCTGTTTTCCTTATTAAGCCACGAAATTCACAAAAACCACAAAATGAATGTTAACCCTTTTGTGGTTTTTGCGGCTCAAAAACTTTTATTAAAAAACTTCCTCGCAAAATTCACCCAACCGTCCCAAATCCTCACAAACATGAAGGCCACATTCTTTCATCACCTCAATCTTTGACTCGGCCGTTCCACTGCCGCCACTGACAATTGCCCCGGCATGGCCCATTCTCCTGCCCGGCGGCGCAGTCAGGCCGGCAACAAAGCCGACCACAGGCTTTGTCATGCTGTCTCTGACAAAAGCTGCCGCCTCTTCCTCGGCCGACCCACCGATCTCACCCACCATAACAATGCCTTTTGTCTCGGAATCCTCCTCAAAGGCAGCCAGACAATCGATAAAATCCGTGCCGACCACAGGATCGCCACCGATTCCAAGGCAGGTACTCTGGCCGATATTCCGCAGGGACAACTGGTTCACCACCTCGAACGTCAGGGTGCCGGAACGGGAAATAACGCCGATGGATCCGGGTTTATGTATCTGTCCCGGCATGATACCAGCCTTAAACTGCCCCGGCGTAATAATTCCCGGACAATTGGGACCGATCAGCCTGCATTTTTTTCCAGCCAAACTATTCCGAACCTTCAGCATATCCATGATCGGAATTCCTTCAGTTATAGCCACAATCACCCCAATACCACTGTCCGCCGCCTCAAGAATCGCGTCAGCAGCAAAGACCGGCGGGACAAAGATCAGGGAACAATCCGCACCGGTTTCGGCCACGCCGTCCTGTACCGTATTAAAAACCGGCACATCATCCATGAATTGACCACCTTTGCCCGGCGTCACGCCTGCTACGACGTTTGTCCCATAGTTGATGCATTGCCTGGCATGGAAGCTTCCCTCATGTCCGGTAATGCCCTGAACAAGCAACCGGCTATTTTTATTAACAAAGATGCTCATATTTTAAAACCGTCAGGCTGAAGGTAGAAGTTGGAAACAGAAATCAGTTGCCGGCAATGAGAGCCACCTTTTCAGCCGCGTCTCGCAGGTCAGTTGCGGTCATAAAATTCAGTCCTGACTCAGTCAGGATCCGCCTCCCTTGTTTCACATTTGTGCCTTCCATGCGAATCACAACAGGGACGTTAATCCCTGTTTTCCCGGCCGCCCGAACAACACCTTCAGCCAGAACGTCACAACGGAGGATCCCACCGAAAATATTGATCAAAATCCCCTTGACATGGGTATCGCTCAAAATAATCCTTAACCCATGCTCCACCATCTCGGCACTGGCGCCACCACCCACATCCAGGAAATTAGCAGGTAACGCCCCGGATGTCTTAATGATATCCATGGTGGCCATGGCCAAGCCGGCTCCATTGACCAAGTTACCGATAGTGCCGCCAAGATTGATATATTTCAGCTGATATTTTTCAGCTTCCACCTCCAGGGGATCTACCTCGTTTTCATCAAAAAAGGTGCCAATCTCCTTTTGCCTGAACAACGCGTTACCGTCCACATCAACTTTGGCATCAACCGCCATCAACCGCCCGTCAGCAGTCATGACAAGGGGATTAATTTCAACGAGGGAACAGTCATAGTCGACAAAGAGACGATAGAGGCTTGCGAGAAGGGTCATGAACTGTTTCAGTGCAGATCCGTCAAGCCCCAGGCCGAAACCTGCCTGACGGCAGTGATAAGGCTGGAGTCCACCGAGGGGGTTAATGAAAACCTTAATGATATTTTCAGGTGTCCGTGCCGCCGTCTCTTCAATGTTCACGCCGCCGGCCGAACTCGCCATAACCATAATACCGGCAGATGCGCGGTCAACGAGGATACTTAAATAAAATTCCCGGACAATTGTCAGACCTTCTTCCACCAGAACCTTTCTGACCAGCCTGCCGGCAGATCCGGTCTGACGGGTAATCAGGTTCATGCCGATCATCTCATCCGCCACAAATCTTACTTCGTCAGATGAGGCGGCCAATCTGATTCCTCCTCCCCTGCCGCGTCCGCCAGCATGAATCTGCGCCTTGACCACAACAGGAAAACCAGACAATTCCTGCGCAATTCTCACCGCCTCATCACTATAAGCAGCAACACTTCCCCTGGGCACGGGAATTCTATATTTGCCGAAAAGTTTCTTGGCCTGATATTCGTGAATTTTCACATTCGTCTCTTCATGCTGAAGCTTCGAGTTTTAAGCCAATGTCATTGATTTCAGCAATATATTATTATCAGCCACGAACCCCACAAAAAATACTAAATTTTTTCATTTATTTTCGTGTATTTTGTGGAAAAAAAAGTATCCAAAGATAGCCCTGAGTTTTATTTTTCAGGATACCCCATTCCCCGCAAAGCATCCGTGATTTCACCAAGAACAGAGTCATCCAGAATGGTTGACGGCATCCGGTACTCCTTGCCGTTGGCAATGCTGCGCATGGTGGAGCGCAGGATCTTGCCGGATCGGGTTTTGGGCAGATTAGCCACGATACAGGTCTTTTTATAACAGGCAATGGGGCCAATCTTTTCACGCACCATTGCCACCAGTTCCCGATTCAGTTCTTTCTCGTCACGCTTGACCCCGGCCTTGAGAACAACCAGTCCCACCGGTTGTTCGCCCTTTAACTCATCCTGAACGCCGAAAACTGCACACTCAGCCACATCACGATGACTGGCTATGATCTCCTCCATAGCGCCGGTGGAAAGCCTGTGGCCGGCGATATTAATGACGTCATCCATCCTGCCCATGATAAAGACGTAGCCGTCCTCATCAATAAAACCGCCGTCACTGGTTTCATAATAACCAGGGAAATTACTCATATAAGATTTAACAAATTTTTCATCGTCCCGCCACAGGGAGACCAGGGTACCGGGAGGCAACGGAAGTCTGACAACAACATTGCCCTCGCGGTCCGGCCCCAGCTCATTACCATCATGGTCAAGAATACGAACATCATAACCCGGCACCGGTTTAGTCGCTGATCCGGGCTTAACTGGAAACTCTTCAATTCCCCTGGAATTTGCGACAATGGCCCAGCCCGTTTCCGTTTGCCACCAGTGATCAATCACCGGCAGTTGCAGTAAATCAGTGGCCCAATAGTAGGTGTCCGGATCAAGACGTTCTCCAGCCAGGTAGAGAGCCTCAAATTTTTTCAGATTATATTGCTTGAATAATTCACCGTCCGGATCTTCCTTTTTTATGGCGCGAAAGGCGGTGGGCGCCGTAAAAAGAACCTTGACATCATGCTCGGCAATGACTCGCCAGAAAGCCCCGGCATCCGGGGTGCCCACGGGCTTTCCTTCGTAAAAAATAGTAGTACATCCTTTGAAAAGAGGACCGTAAACAATATATGAGTGGCCAACAACCCAGCCGACATCGGAGGCGGCCCAGTAAACATCACCGGCATCGATATCATAGATATTCTTCATACTCCAGTTCAGGGCAACCGCATGACCGCCGTTATCCCGCATGACACCTTTCGGCATACCCGTGGTGCCCGAGGTGTAAAGGATATAAAGTGGATCGGTGGCCTGCACAGGCACACAGTCCGCAGGCTTTGCCTTGGAAGTGAGATCACGCCAGTCAAGATCACGACCTTCGCTTAAGTCGGCGGTAAGGAAGGGACGTTGAAAAATAACACATTTTTCCGGCTTGTGATCGGCAAGATCAATAGCCTTGTCGATTAACGGTTTATAGGCCAGCGTCTTTTTTCCCTCAAGAGCGCCGGAAGCAAAAACAATA
Source organism: Deltaproteobacteria bacterium (assembly GCA_029933005.1). GTDB lineage: Bacteria > Desulfobacterota > Desulfobulbia > Desulfobulbales > SURF-16 > JAGHCC01. The sequence continues at coordinate 2,652 of JAOZOY010000070.1, read as the reverse complement.
ACATTAGGCTGAGCGTGGTCAATCCTGATCGCCAGCTCATTGGCGGCAAAACCGCCGAAAACAACGGAATGAATAGCACCAAGCCTGGCGCAGGCCAGCATGGCCACGGCCGCTTCCGGAATCATGGGCATATAAATAATGACCGTATCTCCCTTGGCAACACCCAGATCCCGCAAAGCTCCGGCAAAGAGAGCAACCCTGTCCCGCAGTTCAAGATAGGTGATTTTCTCGATCGTATCCGTCACCGGGCTGTCATGAATGATGGCGATCTGATCTCCCCTTCCTTGCTCCACATGACGATCCACAGCATTAAAGCAGGTGTTCATCTCGCCACCGACAAACCAGCGGTAAAACGGAGGATGCGAACCATCCAGAACCTTGTCGCATTCTTTATACCAATCAATTCCCTGGGCGGCCCGAGCCCAGAATTTTTCGGGATCATCAAGACTTTCTCTGAAAATCTTGTCAAATTTCGCCATTATCAGACTCCTGAATCATCGCTGTGTTCTATGCATTATCCAGCTCAAAAAACGAGTAGGTAAATCTACCAATTGGCTCGTATCAATAGCATTCCTGAAATCGCTTGTCAAGATTGGTGGTATCGCAATTATAGCTACTTCAAAGTCTTGCGTTGCTTACTTCACTGACTTTTTACGTAGCCGGCAAGCTTGGTGCTCCAAACAAGAAAGCCCCTGACCATGTAATGGCCAGGGGCTTTCTTGTCATTCAATAATAAGATTCGGGTTCATCTCCCGATTAACGGATATTAACCGCAGGTACCCGAACTGCAACTGCCGCAGGAAGAACCTCCTCCCAGGGGAATGGTTGATACAATTGAGAAACCGGATCTTGCACCGGCATCCATAAAATCCACCTTAATTCCGCCACAGCGGGTCATCAGCGAATTTTCAACCAAAAATTTCAATTCATCATGATCAAAAACAGAATCAGTGTCTTTTGGCTCATCCAGAGCCAACCCTAAAGAAGGGCCAGCTCAGCCCCCCTGCATCAACGCTATCCGGATAGCAGAATCAATATTGTTCTGCTCCAGATAGGCTTTGAGATTTTTCAATGCGCTATCAGTAACCTCAAACATATGCAACCTCCTGAATATACAAATTAATATTAAAAATTAAAAAAAATCCAATGAATCAGCTAGTTAAGGAATGTCTTAAAATTAAGCAAAGCAGATAACAAAGTCAATAGTCAAAAATCCATTTTTCTTTTATTCTCAATGAAATAAACAAAAAAATTTGTTGGAAAAATGTTTTATTACTTGACCTTTGCTCCTTCCTATGGACTACTTGGATTATTCTTATTTAAGTCGTAAAATAAGACAAAAATACCATAATGATTCCCAACAGAATCAGAATATTTTGGGAATATAAAGGAAACATCATGAAAAAAATTGTCATTTCCACCGGTGGAGGAGACGCACCCGGATTAAACGCAGTTATCTATGCGGTTGTCAGGGCCTCGTTTCATCGAGGCTGGGAAGTCTATGGTAGTAAATGCGGGTATCTCGGACTGCTGGATCCCGATGAATTAATTCGGCTGACACCGCAAATGGTTGAAGGGATTACATCAACCGGCGGCACGATCCTGGGCTCGACCAACAAGGGGAATCCCTTCGCCATGCCCATTAAAAACCTGGCCGGTGATGTTCAAATCCGCGATGTATCCGACCGGGTTATGAAAATTTTCAACCGGATGGGTTTTACCTGCCATATTGCCGTAGGAGGCGACGGCAGCCTTGAAATCGCCCATCGTTTTGCCGTGGAAAAAGGAATGCCCGTCATCGGCGTTCCCAAAACAATTGATAATGATCTTCAGGCGACCCAGCTTACCTTTGGTTTCGACACCGCCGTTTCAACGGCAACCGAGGCTCTGGACAAACTCCACTCCACCGCCAAGTCTCATGACCGGGTCATGGTGGTGGAGGTCATGGGAAGGGATTCCGGCTGGATAGCCCTGAATTCCGGAATTTCAGGTGGCGCCGATATTATTCTTATTCCTGAAATCCCCTTTAATCTGGATAGAATCTGTGAAAAAATCAACGATAATGAACTACATGATAAACATTATGCCATTGTCGTTGTCGCCGAGGGTGCCAAGGCGATCGGCCACGAAGTAATCCATCAGGGAGAAGGCGAAGTGGGCCGTTCGGAAAAGGTTCTGGGCGGTATCGGCAGATGGGTGGCACAACAGATCAGCAAACAGACAGGCAAGGACAGCCGCTCTCTGGTTCTGGGACATCTCCAGCGCGGCGGTTCACCAACCACCTTTGACCGTCTCCTGGCATTGCGCTTCGGCGCCACTGCCGTACGGCTGGCCCAGGCTGAAGAGTTCGACCACATGGTTGGCCTGGATGGCATTGACATGATATCCGTCCCCTTGGCCGACGCCATCAAGGGACGAAAAAAAGTACCTCTTGACAGCGACAAAATTCTGACGGCAAATGAAATCGGCATCTGTTTCGGGGACTGAAAAAGAAGATAAACAGATCGCCTTCTAGATCAATTTTCTGTTATTTTCCAGCCACCAAGACGTAACCAATCACGGGGTAAAATCACCAATCTTTCAGGTAACTCCTTATTCTATAAGCGTTTACAGGTGCCGGAGATCGGAGTCTGCGTTACCTACCGTAAGCAG
>JAOZOY010000132.1 GCA_029933005.1 Deltaproteobacteria bacterium | reverse complement strand
AAATATCTTTAGAGTATATTGATAAGTTCTTTTTTTTAAATACTATATAATCATTATCAAATAGGAGAATAACGATGCAGGCTACTTTTCAATCAAATGTCTTCGAGACGCAGATCATTAAACTTGCTGATACCGAGGAAATGATCGTCAAGGGGGGGCGGGAGCTCTTTCCTCTCCTTCCCAAGGCCTTGGATGGCATCAAACAGATAGGTGTTATCGGCTGGGGCTCTCAGGGCCCGGCCCAGGCCCAAAACTTCAGGGATTCACTTGAAGGAACCGACATTAAAGTTAAAATCGGTCTGCGGGAAAACAGCTCGTCCATCCCCGCCGCCGAGGCCGCCGGTTTCACCAGGGCAGAGAATACCTTGGGCGAGATGTATGAAGTCATCCGCGAATCCGATCTGGTCATGCTGCTCATCTCGGACGCCGCCCAGGCGGAAAATTACCAGCAGATTTTTGACAACATAAAGGACGGGGCCACCTTGGGCCTTTCTCATGGATTTCTGCTGGGTTACCTCAAAAGCATTGGAGAATCATTTCCGGCCAACATCAACGTTATCGGTGTCTGTCCCAAGGGCATGGGGCCGTCGGTTCGCAGGCTTTATGAACAGGGCAAAGAGATCAACGGCGCCGGCATCAACAGCAGTTTCGCGGTCCAGCAGGACATCAACGACAAGGCAACTGATTACGCCCTGGGTTGGGCCGTGGCAATCGGCGCTCCCTACATTTTCATGACCACCCTTGATCATGAATACCGCAGTGATATTTTCGGCGAACGGGGCATCCTGCTGGGTGCGGTTCACGGTATTGTCGAACTTCTCTACCGCCGTTATGTCATGGAAAAAGGGATGAGCGAGGAAGATGCCTTCAAACATTCGGTGGAAAGCGTCACCGGACCAATCAGTAAAACCATTTCCCATGAGGGCATTCTTGCTCTCTATGAAAAATTTACCGGCAACGACAAAGAGACATTTGAGAGAATCTACTCCCACTGCTATGATCCGGCCTTTGAGATGCTGCTGGAAATGTACGATGAAGTCTCAACCGGCAATGAAATCCGCAGCGTCATCATGGCCGGTCAACGTTTCAACCGTTATCCAATGGGAAAAATAGACGGCACCCGCATGTGGAAGGTTGGAGAGCAGGTCCGGGCCAAGCGGGTTGAAGAGGAGATCCCCCTTGATCCTTTTACCGCTGGAATGTACTGCGCCACCATGATGGCCCAGATTGATCTGCTGGTTGAGAAAGGCCACTGTTTAAGCGAAGTCAGCAATGAATCCGTTATCGAGGCGGTTGACTCCCTGAACCCATACATGCACTTCAAGGGCGTGGCCTTCATGGTGGATAACTGCTCAACAACGGCCCGCCTCGGTTCCAGAAAATGGGCGCCCCGTTTTGAATACATCCTCCATCAGATCGGACTTGTTGCCTACGACAATAACGAACCGACCAACACCAAACGGGTTGAAGAGTTCAAAAATAATAAAATTCACGATGCCATCACGACCTGCGCCACCCTGCGGCCGTCCGTGGATATCTCATTGAGTGAATAAAAAGAAACAAAAGCTTCAGAGGGGTTTACCCTCAGCCCCTCTGAAGCTTTTTTGTAAGCAATTACAGGTGCCGGAGATTGCTTACCCTTTTTTTGATCAGAGCCTACTTCAACCGTATCGCTGCAGTCTTCTCGCTGATGCCTCGTTTCAGAACCTCACGGTTATAGGCGGCAATAGCTTCCCGCCTTTTCAGCATGCCCACCACCCACTTGCTTTCAGCCGATTCCACCACCGGTATTTCCTCAAAGCCCTTAACCGTAAAAAGAGTCATGGCCGTGTACAAATTATCTTCCGGCGTCAGATGAACGACATCACGGGCACAGACATTTCCCACGGTAGCGCTGAGGCGCATCTCCTCATCATGAAGGATCGTTTTGACATCCTGCAGTGAAACAATACCGGTCATCATGCCTGTTTCGTCAATAACCGGAAAATAAAAACTGTCCTCGGTCATACTGAAAATCTTAAGAAGATTGTCGATATTGGCCTTCTCGCTTATAAAGTCGACATCCTCGCTCATGGCTCGACCAACCTTGATCGATTTCATGATGGCGGTTTCCCTTCCCTCGTGGACATCTATCCCTTCCCTGGTGAAATCAACCGTGTCGATGGAATCATGACAGAGACGCCTTGAAACGATTGTGCCGATTATACTGGCCAGCATAATCGGAATAATAATCAGATAATTGCCAGTCATCTCAAAGAGCAGAAAGATCCCGGTTAAAGGAGAATGGGTGACGGCGCCAAGGAAGGCGCCGATGCCTACGGCGGCATAGGCTCCAGGATTCGCGACATATTCGGGTAAAAAAAATTGGGCAACCCCGCCAAAGGTTCCACCGATCATGGCTCCGATAAATAGAGATGGCGCAAACACACCGCCCGCGCCTCCGGAGCCGAGAGTAATGGCCGTGGCCAGAATTTTTAAAAAAACAAGGGCCAGCATGATGACAAGAATCCCCTGACCATGTAATACGGTCTCAATATAATGATAGCCGTTACCCATGACCTGGGGAAAAAGAAGAGCGATAGAGCCGACAAAAAAAGCGCCGATGATGGGTTTGACATAGGGGCTCACCCTTAAAGAATCAAAGCGATCACGAACCTCATAGAAAAATTTGATATGCACGACAGCGATAACACCGACAATAACACCCATGAGGACATAGAGCGGAATTTCCACCATGGGATTAACAAGATTGTAATCCGGAATCGGAAAGGCCGGCGTGGCACCGTAAAAGGCGCGGGAGATAACCGTGGCCATGGCCGATGATATGACCAGGGCCGCAAACGAATTTGTGCCGTAGGAACCCATTAGAACAATTTCAGATGCAAAAAAGACGCCGGCAATGGGCGCGTTGAACATGGCGGCAATTCCCCCGGCGCAACCGGCGGCAATATAAACCTTCATCCGATCGCCGGTGACCCGGAAAAACTGGCCGACCTGCGAACCGATTGCACCACCGACCTGGGCAATGGGCCCCTCTACCCCCGCAGACCCCCCCGTACCGATGGTCAGCGAGGTTCCCAGTATTTTCAGGATAATTGTCCGGAACCTGATGTGGCCGCCTTCAAGATTAACCTTCCGCAGAAACTTACTGAAACCATAACCGTTCACTTCGCCGGGATAAAAATAGGCCAGGGGTATAAGCAGCACCATACCAATCATGGGCAACAGCGGAAGGAGCAGAAAACGCAGGCCGGCACCGTCACCAATAAGCAATTGATGTCCCTGTTCAAAAATAACATAATGAACGAACTCTTCAGTGGATCTGAAGGCAATATTGCCAAAACCAGCCGCTAAACCGATAAAGGAGGCAATCACCACCATCAGGCCGCTTTCGCCTGGTATAAGTTTTTTTAACCACACTGTCATTATCAATAAAAAAAAACGAAACAGTTAAAAATGTCGGCCTTGAAAAAAGCTTTATTTTTTTGTAGGAATTTTACAGCCGAACAGGGCGGCCTGACTCAAACAATAATCATCTGTCATGCCGAAGACAAAATCACGAACAATACCGGCAGGCTGATGACTTTCCTTATAGCCCGCACCCATTTTATCAAGAAACTCTGTAAAGATAGCACTCTTACGTTGCACTTTAATCAGATAATCCAAATAAGTCGAGAACATCAATTGATAACAGTTTTCAATTAACTTGGCATCCTTTTTGATCTCCGGATTGAAATAAATCCTCTCATAGTTGATTTTTTTCAACTCTCTAAACGCTTAAAAAATGTCCTCGCTGAAGGCAAATACAAGGCGGCATGACGACACAGATGGCTTATTTCCCAGACTTCGAGTTTCTGATTGATGATCCGCAATTCCGACTCGTTACCTATATCGGAGTTTTTTCCTCGATTAAAACATTCATAAAAAAAACT
>JAOZOY010000131.1 GCA_029933005.1 Deltaproteobacteria bacterium | reverse complement strand
GTATGAGCCTACTTTCTCAGCTCAGCAAAAGGCACAAATTAAGTATGATGTCCCCAGAACTACACCCCTTTAACCTTGACACATCCAATCCGACTGCATAAAGTGACAGCACAATGCATTCACCACTGTAACATCAAGGAGGTTTTTTAATGAGCTCATTATCAATTCGTGGCGTTGATGAAAAATTATCGAAAATATTAAAAACAAAAGCACTGAATTCCAATAAAAGTATGAATCAATATGTCCTTGATTTGCTAAAAAAATCTGCCGGCCTAGAGAAGGAGAAAAAATACACGCAGGAATACAACGACTTAGATCATCTTTTTGGGCTATGGTCTGATTCGGACTTTCGTAAAATTCAAGGAAAAATTGATAAAGAACGTGGGATTGATGAGGATCTCTGGAAATGAATAAAATATTAATAGACACTAATATTTATTCTTCTGCATTTAAAGGCGATCCAGAAACTATTACTACGTTAAGGTATGTTTCTCACATAGGAATAACATCAATTTCCATTGGGGAGTTGCTTTCCGGATTCAAAGCCGGAAAGCGAGAAAAAGAAAACAGAAAAGAACTCGGGGAGTTTCTTGATTCACCCAGGGTTACGCTATACCCTGTGGATAGCGACACTGCGGAATATTATAGTTCAATATTAAATCAATTAAAAAGCCAGGGAACGCCGATTCCCACTAATAACATATGGATTGCGGCTGTAGCTTTTCAGCATGGTTTAGAACTATATACTCTTGACAATCATTTCTTACAGGTTAACGGATTACTCTTACGCTAAATCAGGTCAACACTCCCAGCCCACCTTCGGAGTCTTGCTAGTTCGCGACCTGCCAAAAGGGGAAAAGTCTACGCTTAAGGTAATCACATTTTTATAAACAATCAGGAGATACGCTGTACCATACTTAATTGCTACATCCTTATTATGCAGGATGTAGCAATTAAGTATGGTGTCCCCGGAACTCCAGGAACTCCAGCCATTCAAGATATTGAGGAAGCATGGCAGCAAGAAAATAGGGCAGATTCAGCAAAGTAAATTTTTTGCCGGCAAGAGTTTTCGCTTGCTGTACCTCCAGGGGACCGGCGTAAAGCCGGACCGCAATCCTGTGTGGACAGCGATCGATAAACTGATGCAGTGAACGTAATCTTCCTGTTGGGCCTGATTTTACTTCGACAGGTATAATTTTGTCCAGATATTGAATTATAAAATCTACCTCTGCCTGTGATTGTGATTTCTCGCGCACCCAGAAACACAAATGCGGCCTCCTGGTCATTTGCACAGCCAGTAATTCCTGCCCGACAATATGCTCTGCCAGTCTTCCTTTGAAAAATGAATGAAGGTCATCGTAGAGGAAATATTGTGCCTGCAGACCTGCCGCATGATTCAATAATCCGGTATCCAAAAATTGCAATCGCGGTTTTTTCTTCAGATCCGGTAAGATAGGAATTTCTATTGAGGTCGATGGATAGAGTAAATTAATAAGCATGGCTCGCTGTAAGGTACGCAGAGCCTCCCCTACCTCGCGGGAACGATAATTTGATTTTCCAAAACCATTAAAGGTGACGCGCTGCCCGGCTAACAAGGGTGCTGTTTCAATACAGTGGCGCAGAACAGTTGACATTGTACTGTTCCTGGCATATTTTTCAGCATCATCAATATATGAAGTAAGCAGGCTGTCATATATTGCCGGCAAAGTTGTAAGATTTTCTGTTTCCATGTAAGCGGCAACGACCTCCGGCATCCCGCCAATCAGTGTGTAGCGCTCAAAATACCCTTTCACAATATCATACGCATATGCAGGGAATGGAATCGTCACCAGCGCTGCAATGATTTGTTCCACACCAATTGCACCTAAAAATTCACTGAATGACAATGGATACATAAATCGATGTTCCACCCGGCCCACCGGAAAACTGATCTGCTCCTTTTCCAGGGCAATTTCCAGTAAAGATCCTGCCGCCATCACATACAGTTCAGGGAGTTCTTCGTAAAAATACCGTAAATATTCTACAGCTTCCGGACATTCCTGAATCTCATCAAGAAAAAGAAAAACTTTATCGCTGGAAGAAGATACCCCTTCTCTCAACATTAACGCCTGGTACACATCACGTACATCAAGCTTGCGCTGAAAAACAAGCCGCTCTTTTTCTTTATCCAGGTTAATATAAATAAAAATGTCAAAATAACGCCCAAACATTTTACCGGCAACCGTTTTGCCAACCTGCCGTGCACCACGCAAAATAAGAGGTTTGCGGGATGACTGCTTTGACCATACACGAAGATCATTCAATATATTTCTGGAAAATTGCATGGTGCTCCTGATGGGAGTATACTGAACCAACACAAACAAGTTGTCACATAACAAGCCATAAGTAGCATTTATTTGGTAACAGAACAAGCCTTTTTAATTCGGGGGACACCATACCTAATTGCCCTTCTTTGGCCCCGGCTTCTTTTTTCTATGTGATTACCAACGAAATTCAGCCACAATTAGGCACGGTGCTGTAGGAGCCCGGCCCTCCGGGCGATATAAGGGTAAATCTTTTGCTCTGATCCCCTTATCGCTCACAGGGGTGAGTGCCCCGCAGGAGATAAGCGTAGACTTCGAATGCCCTTGGGGTGCTCCTACGTCTCAAGCTATTCGTACCCCACCCCACGTTTTTCGGTAGCTATTACATATAAGGCTAAAGATTAGTGGTAATCACATTTTTCTAAGCAATCGCAAGGTAACACGAGTCAACAATTAAGTATGGTGTCCCCGGAACTTACGAAAAAGCATCCGCCAGGGAACAACCTCAATATTCCCTGCAAGATACGGCTGTTCGGCTGTGGTAACACATAATGCTCTGACCGAGGGGTAATCAGCCACGAATGATTGCAAGCCCCGGAGATCTCTTGAGTGAACAACAGGATTTGACTTAATTTCTATCGCCCACAGTTCACTATCCTTTTCCACGACAAGATCAACTTCCGCGCCATGGCTACTGCGCCAGTGGTAGAAACGGCAATTCATTTCCCAATATGATAAAATCCTGAATGTTTCAAGAATCACAAAATGCTCAAACAGCCTGCCGTAAATGCTTGGAGTTTTAATGGCTTCCAGTGATGTTCTCCCGCAAATAGAATTAATCACGCCGAGATCGAACAAAAAATACTTCGGATGACGAATAAGCCTTTTTCGGGCACTTTTAAGATAGGGCTCAAGCTTAAGAGCAATAAGTGTGTCTTCTAAAATTTGATAATACCCTTGGACAGTCTTACCGCTTACTCCAGTCTCTCTGGCAATATTGGCATAACTGACTACTTCACCACTCTGGTCTGCCGCAATAATCAAAAATTTACTGAATGCTGGAATGTTGCGAACAAGGGCTTCGTCTAAAATTTCTTCTTTCAGATAGGTGTTGGTGTAGGCTCGCAGGGTCCGGAAGCAGTCAGTGAAGTCTTCATTGACAATTGGTGGCAGACTGCCCTTAAGCAATATCTCCTCAAGAGAAAAAAGGGAACCGAGCTCCAAATGAGTCAAGGGGAACAGGAAGAATTCCCACGCCCTTCCCGCAAGCATATTAACCGAAGATCGCTTCAGCTTTCGGGCGGAAGAACCTGTCAGAATAAAGAAAAGACGATTTTTAAATTCTTCGAGCAAATAATGAATCTCATCCAATAAGGCCGGCGCTTTTTGGATTTCATCAATGAATACTATGAGTGATTCCCTTCGCTTGAGCTGAAATTCGATTTCCCGACGAAGAAGATCCGGACTGGCCTTATACTTTAACAGTGTCTCTGACTTGAGCAGATTTATATCCACGTATTTTTTTTCTGCCAGAGCAACCTTTACCATTGTGCTTTTGCCAACTTGGCGAGGGCCAAACAGAAAAAAACTTTTCCTGCCAAAAGGGAGAGTGAGTAATCGAGGAATCATATTTCCATAATACCGTGTATTTCTTACTCAGCAAGTAAAAAA
>JAOZOY010000069.1:2109-14750 GCA_029933005.1 Deltaproteobacteria bacterium | reverse complement strand
GCTCATGGAAATATTATAAAATAATCAACCCTTTTTGCCAGCAATAAATCAGCAGCCCCAATACAACCAAACTTGAAATCAAAAAAGCCACCGTCCAGATAATCGTTATGATCTTTTTCCGTTTCAATTCACCGGGGGTGCTGATCAGGGGAATAGTGCAGGCCACCGGCAAACCAAGAACATTTTCAAGCTCTTCCGGATCCTTAAAGGAGGTATCAAGCACCTCAAGACCAAAGGCCAGGCCGCCGCCAACACCAAGACCAAGAGCCAGGGCCATGAGCATAATTTTCCTGAAATCAGGTTTAAAGGGTTTTTCCGGGAAATGGGCCGGATCAATAATCTTAAACTGACTGCCCCGCTGGCTTTTCTCAAGATACTCGGCGGATTCGGCCTCAATATTGCGAGCCACCAGAGCCTGATAATGTTCATGCAGCTGTTGATAATCCCGGCTCAGGGCAGCCCACTCCGCCTCGCGCACAGCTCCATTCTCAATCCATTGCTGATATTGGTCAATCTGTGTTTGTATTGTTACACGATCCTCTTTCAATCGCTTAACCTGGTAGTCAATCTCCTTCAGCTGAACCTGTAATTGCTCAAGTTGCAGATCAGCATAACTGGCTGGAGAAACGGAATCCGCTTGTTCTCCTTCTCCAGGCGCGACATCCTTCAGCTGTTCCTGCTCCAGTTTCTCCAATCTCTTGCGTAGCCTCCGCACTTCAGGATGTTTTTCAGTATATCTGGCAAGAAGTTCCTGAAGTCTGGCCTGCACACCGGCAATTTCACTCTGGGGTGAAAGCAGCTGCGGTGCAAGCTCTCCTGTTTCCTCCATACCCGCATAACGGGCAGCCTGAGCCAACATTTCTTTACGCAGGGAAACCTGTTCATGAATCAATACCCTTGTTCGTTCAAGATCCTGAACACTGTCCTGAGCATTCTGCAGCTGTTCCTGCAGTGCATTCAAGCGATTCATATTTGCCTGGCGCTGATCAGGCATTTCATTATAATACTTCAGTTTATAATCCCGCATCAGCGCCTCTTTCCTGTCAATGGTCTCCTTTGCCATGCTCAGCTCATCCTTGACATAGGCGGAAGTCGCGGAAGCCCGTTCCCCGCGGTAACGCAGATTCTCTTCAATGAACTTGGCAGCCAAAGCATTTGTGACCCGCATGACTTTCCTGGGATCGGCGCCCTGGTAGGAGACCTTGAAAATGTCACCGCGATCCGGGGAAATATCGATATGCCGTTCCCGCATCATCTCCACCACATCCTCCATGGGCAGAGCGATCCGGGCCTGCGAATAAAGATCAAACTCTTTGATCATTTTTTCAAGGCTGGTACGGCTGGTGATCTGCTGGCTCACTGTACTCACCACCTCACGGGTCCGCAAACTGACATCATCGGGGGACATTCTTGTCGGATTAATGGACTGGCGCTGATACTTGATAAGCGAGGTGCATTGATACACCTTCGGTGTCCTCAGATACATCCCTAGACCAACCACAATGGAGATAAGAAAAAAACTGATAATAATCTTCTTCCGGCGCAGGATGAGATCAAGATATTTTTTGATGAGCTGACGCTGTTGCTGATCCATATAAAATTCTGGAAATAATTACCAACGAAAGAATTCTTTCATGCTGGGAAAATCGAGATAGGCCTGTCAGTCAAATACAAATCAGGGGACAACAATCGTGTCTCCCGGCTCAATAAGAAAATTCTGTTGCAGATTTTTCCCTTTCACAAAAGTTTCATAATTAAATTTCAACAAATTATCCTTTCCGGAGCGGCGCCTGACAATGGCAACCTCATCCTTTTTCGCCCATTCACTGAAACCTCCTCCCCGGGCAATGGCCTGTAGCAGAGAAATAGGATAATCCAGTGGGAATTCACCAGGCTGGGCAACCTGGCCTATGAGATAATATCTCCTGCTCCTACTTTCTGCAAGGATAACCGTAAGCGTTGGCTCTTCTATCAAATCGCCATACCGTTTTTCAAGAATTTTGGTAATCTCGGGAATAGATTTCCCCACCACGGCAACATCGCCGACAAGAGGCAGGGAGATAAATCCGTCAAGCCGGACATTCAACGTCCTGGACAGATCCGGTTCATTCCAGACCTGGATCTCCAGAACATCTCCCAGGCCGACAAGGTAGGCTTTGCCGGGTTCCAGAAAGGATTGAGAAGCAAAAACAGTCCCTCCAGCTAAAGTGACCACAAAAAACAAAGCCGCGCACAAAAAACGACATACTGATTTTTTTTTATGAACTCCCATTTACACCTCCAATTCCGTGTACCGGCGCGGCAAAAATAACCCGCTTAAAAACTGAAATTTTTTTTACTCTTTTATGGTAGATGTCCTACAAAAAAAAGGCAAACAAATTTCTACTCATTTCACATATTACCTCATTTTCATTATGAATTTCAAACAAACTGTGCTAAAATTTTTGCAACTATTCAGCCTAGCTAAGAATGTTACGAAAAACTCGGTCAGTACTGTTCAGATGTGCTTCAGGTAAGCGAGTTAGCGAGACTCCGCTTGTTCATTTCGGAGTCTACGCTTACCTGGGCTTTGAAGCATACTGGTGCTATTCGAGAAGACCAAATATGGGCGAAGATGGAGTGCAGGTGAATAGTTACAAATTTTTTAAATATTTATTTATGAATCTTTCCAATACAAAATAATTTTCTTCAGGAATTTATCATGCGACCATTAAACCTTTCATGGCCAGTACTTTTTTTGGTGACTCTTCTCCTCTTCTTTAGCGGCTGCTCAAATCCCGAAGAAAAAAAAGAGGCCCATTTTCAGAAAGGACTGGAATATGCCCGACAGGATGAGATGAAGGCGGCTATTATTGAATTTCGTAACGCTGTTCAGATTGATCCAAAATTCGCTGACGCCCGCTACCAGCTGGGACTGGCCTATCTGAAAACCGGAGAGGCTAAAAACAGTTTTAAGCAACTTGAACGGGCGGCATCGCTTGATCCTTCCAACACGGATGCTGTAGTGAAGACGGCTGAAATGCTTTTTCTCGGGAAACAGTTTAAAGAAAGCCGCGCAAAAATCGAAGAATTGCTGGAAACGCATCCCGATCATATTGAGGGACTGGCGCTTCTTGCCAACCTTGACCTGGCGGATGGAAAAATTCCGGAAGCGGTCTCCGTTATTGACCGGGCCATTGAACTTAAACCCGATCTCGACCGTCTTTACCTGATCAAAGCAAAAACTCTTTACGCCGGGCAACAAAATGACCAGGCGGAACAGGCACTGCTCAAAGCCCTGGAATTAGCCCCTGACAAGATGCAAAATCATCAGATGCTCGTCTCCTTTTATCTCCAGCAAAAAAAACTTGACGAGGCAGAAACACATCTTCAAAACATGATTGCCTTATTCCCGGATTCTCCAAAACCCCATCTTGATCTTGCCACCTTTTATCAAAAAAAAGGTGATATGGCCGCGGTGGAAAAACATCTTCTGGCTGCCAGGGAAATCCAGCCGGAGAATCCGGCCATTGATCTTATCTTGACTGATTTCTATAAAAAGCAGGGCAAATTCAAGCAAGTCGAAAAATCACTTCATGATGCCCTGGCCAAATCAGACCACCCTCTTGACATTCGGGCAATAATCGCGGATTTCCATTTTGACCAAAAAAAATATGCCCTGGCCGAAAAAGAAATCACGGAAATTCTGGCCGAGAACGATAAAAATACCAGCGCCCTTCTTGTCCGGAGCAGGCTTCTTATCCAGCAAAAAAAGAACGAAGAGGCCATTGAAATCCTTGATCAGCTGATCAAAGATCAGCCACGCTGGAGTCAGGCCTACTTCCAGAAAGCGATTGCTCATTTGAACAGAGAAGAGCCGGAACTTTCCCAAAAGGCTGTAACAGAAGCGCTTCGCCTTAATCTCAGGAATTCCAAGGCCCACGCCCTGCTTGCCCACCTCTATCTCAGAAAGGCCAATTTCGACGGGGCCAGACAGGAGGCAATCATTGCCCTGCGCCTCACTCCGAACAATGTCAGGGCCGCTATTATTTTAGGGCAGAGCCTGATCGCTTCCAAAGAGGCGGAAAAGGCAAAAAAACTGTTCATCCAGATGGATAAGCAGATTCCCGACAACATCGAAATCATGCAAAATCTGGCCTTGGCCCATCTGGTCCTGAATGAACAGGATGAAGCCATCAGCCTCTTTCAACGGATTCTCACCTTGAGACCGGACTTTACCCCGGCCCTTGCCGCCTTGGCAGGAATCTATGTCCGCGACAAGAATCTGGCGCAGGCAATAGCAACGGTACGGAAACAGATCAAAAAATCTCCCGATGTCACAGGCCATTTACTCCTGCTGGCAAACCTTCTTTACCAGCAAGAGTCATACGCCGAAGCCGCTTCCTTTTTCCGCAAAACCCAGGAACTGGAACCGGAAAACACCAGGACCTACATCATGCTGGCTACCATTTTGAAAAAAACAGGTAAAATCATGGAGGCCATGGCTGAATACCGCGCCCTCATCGACAAACAGCCGAACTCCATATCTGCCTACATGGGCCTGGGAACCCTGTACGACCAGATCGGAAACAGTGCAGAAGCAAAAAAAATCTATGAGAAAATCCTCAAAATTGACACCCAGTTCGCGCCGGCTGCCAATAATCTTGCCTGGATACTCGTGCAGGAAAAAAACCCGGATCGAGGCGAGGCCTTGCGTCTGGCTCTGCTGGCCAAGGAAAAGTATCCCAAAGACCCAAACATCAGTGACACCCTGGGTTTTATTCATTACAAACGCGGCGCCTATGACTTGGCCGCCACCCAGTTCAACGAGGCGATTGAGGCTCTTCCCAACGTACCGACCATCCGCTATCATCTGGCGCTGAATCTTTACAGCCAGGGAGCGGTGGAGCAGGCCATTGAAGAACTGTCCCGAAGTCTGAGCCAGAATGTCGAGTTTCCCGAGCAGCAGGCGGCTGAAAAGTTACTGAAAGAATGGCGGCAATAACGCCAAGCAAACATTGAAATTTATGTTTAAAGTTCGCCAGCACCTCATTAGCAGCCCATGAAAAAAACCTTTGTTATTGGCGATATCCACGGTTGCCATGATTCTTTACTGGCCCTGCTGGATAAGATCAGTCCGGATTCCCGCCAAGACCGTCTCATCTTTCTGGGTGACTATATTGACCGGGGGCCGAATTCAAAAAAGGTGATTGCGGAAATCATCAAACTGCAGGGAAGGTTTTCCCATATTATTACTTTGATGGGAAACCACGAACGGATGTTCCTCAACTTTCTTGCCGGTCGGGATCAGAACTTTTTCCTGCAATTCGGCGGCAAGGAAACTTTGATGAGCTACGGCCTGGAACCTCCCTTTCACGCCGATACCAGCAAACACATTCCCGCCGATCATATTACTTTCTTAAATGAACTTCTTTTATACTGGGAAGATGAAAACTATATTTATGTCCATGCCGGTCTGCAGCCGGAAATTCACCTCAGCCAGCAATCAAGTGAATGGCTCCTTTGGGCTCGGGGAAAATTTATTCAATCAGAATACGACTTTGGCAAGCCGGTTATTTTTGGCCATACCAACTTGAAGAAACCGCTGATTGAAAAAAACAAAATCGGCATCGACACCGGAGCAGTTTATGGTGGCCGTCTTTCCTGTCTTGTCCTGCCGGACATAAAATTTATCAGCGTGGATGGATATAATTGCCGCCATGAACCAAATAGCTGTTAGCTCATAGCTCATGGCTGATAGCAACACCAACGGCAAGAAGCTGACGGGGATCAGGTGTTGATTTTAATTTTGCCATCAGCCATGAGCCACCAGCCATGAGCCATCAGCCAATCAAATTGCCAACATCCGTTCCAGCGCCAGCCTGGCACCCTTGGCAGTTTCCTCCTCCACCCTGATCTGATTGACCAGGCATCTCTCAGCCAGATTATCCAGAACCCACAGCAATTTTGCCGGCGTGATATATGACATGGTCGCGCAAACACAGGAAGACTCCGCCAATAAATGAATATTTTTGTCAGGATGCTGCCTTTGCAAGCGCTTGACGAGATTCACCTCCGTGCCAATGGCCCAGACTGATCCTGGCCGCGATTTTTCAACCGCGGCTATAATTCCTTCGGTAGAACCATAGAGATCCGCCTCCCTGACAACCTCATGCCGACTCTCCGGATGGACGATAATCTTTATTCCCGGTTCTTTTCTACGCCATTCTTTCACCTGTTCAGCGGTAAATTCCATATGCACCGAACAGTATCCGTTCCACAGAAGTACCCGGGCCTTTGCCAGCTGTTCCACCGTATTTCCGCCCAACGGCTGGCCGCGGCGCCACAGTGCTACCTGGTCATCCGGGATATTCAAGGCACTGGCGGAATTACGGCCCAGATGCTCATCCGGTAAGAAAAAAACCTTGTCTCCCTGGGCCAGCGCCCAGGTCAGAACACGTTCGGCATTGGACGAGGTGCAGACCGAACCGCCCTTTTCGCCAACAAAGGCCTTGATCAGAGCGGAAGAATTGACATAGGTCACCGGAACAATCCCGCTATCCGAGACAACGGCCAATTCCCGCCAGGCGGATTCAACCTCATCCAGTGTTGCCATATCCGCCATGGAACAACCGGCTTCCATGTCCGGCAACAACACAACCTGATCTTCCGAGGTCAGGATATCCGCCGACTCGGCCATAAAAGTGACCCCGCAAAAAACAATATATTTTTTATCGGCAGCTCTAGCGGCATTTCCGGCAAGTTTCAGAGAATCACCGGTCAAATCGGCAAACTGAAAGACCGATTCATGTTGATAATGATGCCCCAGGATCAGCAGTTTTTCACCGAGCTCCTTTTTACGAGCGGCAATCTTTGCTGCCAGCTCATTTTCAGCCAAAACTGCATATTTCATTTTTTCAAAATGTTGCACTTCTATTGTCCTTCCTCATCCGAATAAAAAAGAAAGGCTTATTCCGATTACGGTGGATCGGAATAAGCCCGGCAGATAAAAAATAAAACCTTACTAAATATTGAAATTTATCTCTCACCGAGATCATAGAATTATCTATTTTTTCTCTGTAAGAAAATTAAACAAGCTATGCCATTCTAACCCAGCTGGCTTGGGGCCCCTTATCTCCATCAGTCTCGGCAAATTGCACTGCATCACCTTCCGACAATTTTTCTATACTAACATTTTTAAGGGCATTCTCATGAAAATAAATATCTCTGCGGTCCGCTGTGGTGATAAACCCGTACGATTCATAGGGGAAAAGTTTTTTAATCACCCCTCCGCCGATTGCAGCCACATCTCCCTCGGAGACTTTACTGGTCTGCCGTCTTTTCCTCTGTAATTCTTTAAGTTGAAGTCCAAGTTTATCAAATGCGTCAATCAAGAGTGACCGGACGGTTTCGCCTTTCTTTTTTACGACAATGGTATCATTGGGCACACCGGCCACAAGCCGAACCTCATGCCCTCCCAGCTTTTGTTGCGATTTAGCCTCAATACTCACCCGCAGGTTATGGACAAGTCCCGGATGATGTCGATCCAGACGTTCCTGCTCCTCTTGAATCTTTTCCTGCCAAGAGGTTCTTACATCAAGATTACGGCCTTCAACTTTCAGTTCCATAGATACCCTCCATAAAAAATTAATGGAAATTGTATGCAACTTTTGCACGATGACGGTAAAATTATATTAACATAAAAAAAAATGACTCTCCAGCATTCTCTTTATTTTCGTGTCACTAATCATGGAATCAAAACAACTTGTCGCTCTTCTCAGGCAGATCAACAGGAGGGTTAAATCAGAACTGACTGAAAAAAAACATCTGTACCACAGGGTTCCCAGCCGTGAGAATGTACTCATGTCTTTTGGTAATGCGGCGGCGCCTTACCTGCAAAAAAAATTCAATCTCCTGGTCTGGAATATCCACAAGGCGAAACAAACAGGATGGCTCGATGATTTTATCTATCTGGCCAGTAATAAGGATATTATCCTTCTGCAGGAGGCCTATCTGCGGCCGATAATGAAGGATTTCATCCAGGCAACCAGGCTTTTTCAGTGGGACCTGGCCCAAGGGTTCATCCGGGGGAAAAAAGAAATTTCCGCCGGCGTGATGACCGGCTCGATAACGCCTCCAAAAGAAATCTTTTTTCTCCGTTCACCGGATCGGGAACCTTTTGTCAAGACACCGAAAATGGCCATCGGCACTACATATCGACTGAGAAACAGCAGCCGGAATCTTCTGGTTCTCAATGTTCACGGCCTCAATTTTGTCTCCCTGAAAAAATTCAGGAATCATATGCTGCAGCTGGAAGTTGAAATGGCCGGTCATAAAGGTCCCATCATACTTGGTGGCGATTTTAACACCTGGATGTCACAACGGGCAGATTTTTTGGAAGAAATGGCCTACAATCAGCAATTACAGCTTATTAACCTGTATCCCGACAACCGGTCACGCCACTTCGGCTGTATCCTTGACCATGTTTTTATCAGGGGACTTGATATCATTTCAGCGGCCTGCCATCCAGGAATCAAAAGCTCGGATCACCAGCCTATTGAAATGGCTCTGGAACTGCAGGAAGAATTGTAGCTGATGGCTGATGGCTGATGGCTGATGGCTGATGGCTGATGGGGAGCGTAAATCATTATTTCGGATTTTGAAATACGAATATCGGTTTATGAAATGTGATGGATTCGTAAAAAGTCAAAAATCTAATTAACCTGATACTCCTTGATCTTGTACAAAAGTGCGGGCAGACTGATTTCAAGCAGAACCGCAGCCCTAGTCTTGTTGCCTTTTGTCTGGCTCAGGGCTTTCGTGATAAGGATTTTTTCAAGTTTTCTTGAATTTTTCTTAATCGATATCTCATCCTGAAAAAAAAGCTCGTTATTCGTCCTGTCCACGGGCCGGCCCGTGTCCCTGAGAACCTCCGGTGGAAGCAGCTCAAGCTGGAGAATTTTCTGCTCGGAGAGCGCCATACTGCGCTCAATCACATTTTCCAGCTCCCGAACATTTCCCGGCCATGAATAGTCTATCATGCACTGCAAATATTCGGAATTCGCCTTTTCAATATCAAGCCCCAAGCGCTTATTATACTTTTCTATAAAATGGGTTACGAGAAGAGGAATATCCTCCCTGCGATCCCGTAGCGGCGGAACTTCAATATTCAAGACATTAATACGGTAAAACAAATCCTCCCGAAAATTTTTCCTGTTGACCTCCTCACGGAGATTCTTGGACGTAGCCGCAATAATCCTGACATCAACCTTGACTGATTTACTTTCCCCTAATGGCCTGATCTCCTCTTCCTGCAAAGCGCGGAGCATTTTAACCTGCAGAGCCAGGGGAAGTTCTCCCATCTCGTCTAAAAACAGGGAGCCTCCGTCAGCCTCTTCAAACAATCCTTTTTTGGCCCGGTAGGCATCTGTGAATGCTCCCTTGACATGACCGAAAAGTTCACTTTCAAGCAAAGTGTCCGGGATGCCGCCGCAATTGACATCGATCAACGGCTTTTTTTTACGCACGCTGTTATAGTGAATGGCCTTGGCAATCAGCTCCTTGCCGGTACCGCTTTCCCCGCTGACAAGAACAGTGGTTTTGTAATCAGCGATTTTTGTAATAATATTAAAAATAGCCTGCATTTGTCCACTTTTCGAAACAATATTGGCAAACTTATAGGAATCTCCAACCTCCATTCTCAATAGTCTGTTTTCCTTGGCAAGACGCGCCTTTTCCTCAACTTTTTTCAAAGTAAGCAGCACCACATCATCGGATTGAAAGGGCTTGGCAATAAAATCACTGGCTCCCAACTTGAAGGCCCTGCGGACATTTTCCATATCCGTGTGGGCCGAGATTACGGTCGTCGCAGCATGAATCTCTTTGTCCCGAAGCTGCTTTAGAAAAGTCAATCCACCCATCACCGGCATGGCAATATCGGTGATGATATGGTCATAAACCTTGCTCTCGGCCATACGAAGTCCATCTCTGCCATTTTCAGCCAGATCAACATCATAGTTGTAACGGGAAAGAATGGCGCTGAGAATCTCGCGTATCGCCGCGTCATCATCAACGAGTAATACTTTATATTTTTTGTCACTCAAAATCGAATCTCTCAAAATTTATTGGACGTCACGGAATTCAAGGTATCGACCGACTTCAAGAACTAATAGTCTTTATGCTAGGCAATATGAATAGTTACTAAACAAGAATAGCATGATTTCAGCCTGGAAAGAAAAAATTTCTCATTAAAAGCTGAATCGGCTGCTCAAAAAACAGGTACACCAAACTTGCCCCGGCTAGAAAAGGACCATAGGGAATAACAGTTTGCCCACCCTTTTTCTGGCGCCTCATGGCGGCCAGGCCAACCACGGCACCGGTCAGAGAGCTGAAAAAAATTACAAAGGGAAGAGACTGCCACCCCTGAAAGGCACCGATCATAGCCAGCAGTTTAATATCACCACCACCCATGCCCACTCTCTTCGTCACCAGGTAATACCCTCCGGCAATGAGATAAAAAATGCCACCGCCCAGCAGGATACCTATGCCGGAATCACTCCACAACAGGGATGAATTAAAAAAAGAAAAGGCAAAACCAAGAAAAATACCGGGAATGCTGATGACATCCGGAATAATCTGGTGATGCAGATCTATAAAAATAATGACAAGAAGGGAGGCACAATAAAGAAAAAAAATCCCGAACTGGGGAGCAAGAGAAAATTTTGCCAACAGAGCCATGGAAAGAAGTCCCATACAGAGCTCAACAAAGGGGTATTGCCACGAGATAGGCTTTTCGCAGGTGCGACATCTTCTCTTCAGCAGGAAAAAGCTGATAATAGGAATATTATCGTACCATTTTAATTGAGTTTTACACTGTGGACAATGTGACGATGGGAAAACAATGGATTCGCCGGGAACGGGAATCCGGAGGATAACCACATTAAGAAAACTACCTACGATGGTTCCCAAAACAAAAGAGATGAAAAGACCCGAATTTTCCAGCATAAAGAATAAGTCAATTTTAATGGTTTCGTACTTGTACCCTTTAGGGTACAAATAATAACTGTAAAAGTCGATAACGTTAAATCAACAAGTTACTTAGCACCGCACGTCAGTCTTGTTGTTTTTTCGAGACCGACAAAATGTGAATAACAATTTTTTCCGACAGAACACTTGCACAGGAAAATAAATTTTGTAAAACTAAAAGAATCATAAAAGTTTTACTGCGCCTTGCGGCATCGTACCAAGAACAAGCTATTTCATTATTATAGTAGCAGATAAGAACCGTTTTTGTAAAAAATTCGGGCAGCCTCATTAGGAAACCGGGCAAACGCCATTATATATGTTACAGATACCTATCCCTTCTCAGGGGATATTGCAGAAGTCCACTATTTGGGTGAGGAGAAAAAGGCCTTGATTTTATCCATTGATGAATCCATTCAAAGACTTAAGGCGGAAATTATTGCCCAGGATTGGTCTTTAAGTCAAAAAAGAATAGATTTACTTGAAGCAGCCTTTACCTGCCTGAAAAACCGCTTTAAAACCCGTAAAGCGGCTTTTGCCATTTTGACAATGGCCAGAAGCGTTCTGGATTATGTCAAAAAAAAAGGCGGAGACACGCCAAGCGCTACAATTGATTTTCTAAAAGAAGCCATGGCCCATATCGTCAGCCTCTATGAAAATCGTGATTTTGATCCTGAAAGGGAAGAAAAATTATTCCGGGGTCTTTATTCCCGCTTTGCCGCCTTAAAACAGAAAATCCAGACAGAAAGGCGGAGCGCCCCTGCCGCCCAACCGGTTCAGCTTTCTACAGACAGACATTTATCAGACGACCAGCAAAACGCGGTTGAAATTTTTTCAACCACAAGCCTCAAACAGCTTGAAAAAAAAATCACTTCTCTGCACAACTACACGGACATTAATCTGGAAAAAGGAGAGGTCGAGCAACTTCTTCATGGTTTGCAGACGTCCCTGCAGCAAGCGGAAGAGGTTGGCAGTGCGATCCGAGACATGCTTAACGACCTGAATCTTCTTAAAGAGAAATCAGATCAGACGACACAAGGAAATGACAATAAAGGACAAATAGAACCACCAGTCCATCCACAGTCGAATCATCACGTATCACCGGATGTTGCAAAACCGACGGAAAATTCCCACCGGCCCATCAAAACCTGTCCTGCCACCGAGTTACGCGAAATTATCCTAGGTTCAGTTCCGGTCTATATCCGTGAAAGTAACATTGCCCTGATCCGTGACATCTCTCCTGGCAAAAGGAAATCATACTTGAAAAACAGCAATGTTCCCCTGAAAGATTTCAGTCGTTTTATGAAGAGCCTGGCCAAAGAGTTCAAGGGACCTCTCTCAAAAATTCCGAATAAAAAATTAAAAAAACTCACCTTACCGATCATGGTTCCTGTTGGCCTGAATCTGCCCGAAACCGTGGATGAGGAAGGGGAAAAACTGATCATTGTATCCAATGGCCACTGGAATGGCGCGTTGATCTGTAGCGGAATTCATCACGAGACAAGAACCATGGTCAAATTCATGAAATCAACAAACGGCGATACAGCCGGAATCGGCTATTCCGTGAAGGGATCTGAGTTGTCTCTCTTAAATATTGTTTCAGTATTACGACGAGAAGGTTTTTTAACCATGATCTGATG
>JAOZOY010000069.1:0-2009 GCA_029933005.1 Deltaproteobacteria bacterium | reverse complement strand
TCTTAAATATTGTTTCAGTATTACGACGAGAAGGTTTTTTAACCATGATCTGATGACTGATGGCTGATGGCTGATGGCTGATGGCTGATGGCTGATGGCTGAAAAATTGTAATCAACTAAAAGAATTTCGAGATTTATTATAAATTTAAACAGTTACAAACATGACTATTTCAAAATAGACGACTAAGAAATCGAACGACCTTATAATCGGGGTGTCTAAATTATGATAAAAGAAAAACGCCGGACAACACGGGTCAAATTTCATACATCGATTGACCTGAAATTCGACGATACATTCTATGAACACTGCAAAATTCTCGATTTAAGCGTCAAGGGTGTTTTTGTTCTGGGTATCACGGACCGCAGCCAAGGTCAGGAATGCGAAGTCACCCTTCAACTTTCAGGGGCGAGCAGTGAACTCAAACTGAAAATGAAAGCAAGAATCGTCAGGATGACAGAAAATGGAATCGGTCTCTATTTCCACGAGGTTGATCTTGATAGCTTTTCTCATTTAAAGTACATTGTCTACTATAACTCTGAAAATCCCGACCTTTTGGACGAGAACTATACCGAACCTGTCCCTGAAGGTGAATTTACCTGACAATTCAAGGAGATATGTCAAAATGGCGCTTTTGCAGTTGACTGTTATTCCCATGGGTACGGGAACACCGGCCGTCGGATCCTATATTGCCGATATCCAAAAGGCTCTGGTAAAGGAAAACGTAAATTTCAAGCTGATGGACATGGGCACTCTGCTCGAGGGTGATGTCGCTGAACTGCTGGCCGTTGTGGCAAAGATTCATGAACTTCCATTCCTGAAAGGAGCGCAACGGGTGGTAACACAGATAACAATGGATGACCGGCGGGATAAAAAAGTATCCATCGGCGACAAGGTTGTAGCTGTTAAGAAACTTCTCGGTGAAGATGAATAAAGAAAAGAAAATACGCAAATCATCCTTTATCGTGCTGGTCCTGTTTCTCCTGCTCTTTCTGGCCGGAGTGACTTCCGGCGAACCGTCCCGTGTTCTTTCTCAGTCCTGGCAGATATGCCTGAGCTGTATCGGCATAGGATGATCAATGGAGATTGCTCGAAAATGGGTACAGATCGTCATTGGCTTTTTGACCAATGGCTACTGGGGCTTTCCCTGGACCCGCACCATTTACCAGGGGCCACTCAAGGTCGTCTGCTCCCCCGGCCTGAACTGCTACTCCTGCCCCGCCTCGACAACTTACTGTCCCATCGGCGCCCTGCAACAGCTCCTGGCAGGGATTCGCTTTAGCCTTGATGCCGGCCAGTATTTTCTCGGCTGGTATGTTCTGGGTTGTATCGGTGTGGTGGGCAGTTTTCTGGGGCGCCTGGTCTGCGGCTGGGCCTGTCCATTTGGTTTTATACAGGAAATGATCTATAAGATTCCCAGCAAAAAATTTGAAATACCCCGATGCTTACGTTTTGTTAAATATCCGATCCTGTTTCTCATGGTGATTTTGCTGCCCCTTGTGGCGGTGAATGATTTCGGTCTTGGGGATCCCTGGTTCTGCAAGTATCTCTGTCCGGCCGGCACCCTGGAAGCCGCTCTTCCCCTGCTCATCATGCAGCCTGGACTGCGCGCAACCCTTGGCTGGCTTTTTTATAACAAACTGATTATTCTGCTTTTCTTTATGTTCTGGAGTCTTCTGGCCAGTCGGCCTTTCTGCCGTGTTGCCTGCCCCCTGGGAGCCTTTTACGGGCTGTTCAGCCGGGTCAGACTGGTCAAGTTGCGGCTTGACGAGAGCAAATGTACCAACTGCGAAGCCTGCCATTATGTCTGTCCCATGGGGGTGAAATTTAATGAATCACCCAATGATGCCGAGTGCATCACCTGTATGGCCTGCATGGAACAGGCCTGTAAATTTGACGCGATCTCCCTGGAAGTCGGAGGTCTGCCTCTGCGAGGAAGTTCTCTGGTAAAAAAAACGTAAGCGATCACAGGCACCGAAGGTAAGTGAACGAAGTGAAACTCCGCTACCGC
>JAOZOY010000068.1 GCA_029933005.1 Deltaproteobacteria bacterium | reverse complement strand
GACCCGTGGGGTGGAGAAAGGAGAAGAAGTAATTTTGTTCTGACCCTTTTTATTCGACCCTTTTTATTCTCGGACCCTTTTTATTCGCGGAAAAATCTCCGCTCAGCTCGGGCATTCGGCCAACGAATCCGAAAACAAGTCTTTGCAGAACTGCCTTGACGCTTGACGTAACACGTATTACAATGAACCTATGATCAAATCCTTTAAATGTAAAAATACAGAAAATCTTTTTAACGACAGATCTGTTAAAAAATTTCGAAGTATTGAACGAATAGCGAGAAGGAAACTTGAAATTTTAAATGCAGCCATATCATTACAGGGCTTGCGTGTTCCACCTGGAAATCGTCTCGAACAATTGAAAGGCGACAGGTCAGGGCAACACAGCATCAGAATAAATGCCCAATGGAGAATTTGTTTTATATGGGAAGATGGAAAAGCCTGTAATGTTGAAATGTTAGACTACCATAAGGGATAATTATGACAAAACAATTAGAACCAATCACACCGGGTGAAATCTTGTTCGAAGAATTCCTTAAGCCTTTGAATATTAACCAAAGTCAGCTTGCAAAAGACATCAATGTTCCTCCAAATAGAATAAGCCAAATTATTCATGGGAAAAGAGAAATAACAGCAAATACTGCATTGCGCCTTGGAAAATATTTCGGAATTGAACCAGAATTTTGGATAAATTTACAAGTGAGATATAATATGAAAATTGTTAGGAACAAGGATTGGAATAAGATAAATAGAGAAGTAAGAATAAACAAAAATATCTCCCAAGAATACGGCCCTACCAATGCAAATTATTAGGTAAATTTTATTAACTATTACTAACAGGATATTAAAATGGTCACATCGATTATTCTCATCAATACCTCAAGAAAACAAATAAACAAAGTTGCTGAAGAGCTATCTGATGTTGATGGAGTATCAGAAGTATTCTCTGTCAGTGGTAAATATGACTTAGTTGCAATAATCCGTACAGATTCAAATGATGCACTTGCAGATCTTGTTACAAAAGAAATGCTAAACATGGAAGGTATAGAAAAAACAGAAACAATGTTGGCATTCAGAGCATTTTCACGTCATGATCTTGAAAGAATGTTCAGTGTTGGATTTCCAGGATAATCATTACTGGCCGGTCAGCCAGGAGCCAGGGGGCGGACCAAGGCAACTAGCTGTATTGACGATTAAATAGTGTGAAAAATACCCGATTTCATCCCTTAGAATCCTCTTTTCGCCTCCAAAAAGAGCTCTCTAAGGAAGGACAGGTCAGATTGATATGCCAAGAGCGCACAGACATTACATACCTGACTTGGATATGGGTAAAAAGTGGAGCTACTCATTTGTTTGCAAAGTGTTTGCAAATAACAAAAAAAGGACTTAGGGATGGAACCCTAAGTCCTTGATACTACTGGTCGGGACGAGAAGATTCGAACTTCCGGCCCCCTGAACCCCATTCAGGTGCGCTACCAGACTGCGCTACGTCCCGACTTTATTCTATGACAACAAAATAACTTATTTTTTTAACAAGTTATGTAGATGATATTTTACAGGCTGTCAAGCACTCACTACGGAAGAGAGTTACTTCTCTTCCAGCATATTTTTTAATTCGATGAGCTCTTTTTTAAAATTATTGAAAAAACTTTGCATTTGCCGCTGATTTTTTGATTTCTGTCCCTGAACGGCCTTTTTTTCTTTTTTTCTAGATAAATATTGCTTTGCACCAGGAATCGTGAAACCTTCATCCTTGAGTAATTTTTTGATTTTTAAAATATATTCAACATCAACCCGGCGATACAGACGTTGTTTTGAAGAGGCACGCTGAGGTCGGATAAATCTTGTAAATTCGGATTCCCAATAGCGCAGGACATGCTGTTTGACGTCAACAATTTTACAGACTTCACCAATTTTAAAATAAAGTTTATCGGGAATCATGGCAGATTTTTCGTCTGATTCCAGTTGATGACTCAATTCATTGTTATGTGAAGTCTGGTTCACAGGTCAGTGTTTTCCGTTTATTTCAACACTATTTTGCTCTGATTTGCCGGCGATTTTAATGCATTGATAACAAATTACACTATTTATTGATTTTTGCACGGAGATGTTTGCTTGCCTTAAAGGTGACCATGCTTCTTGCCGAAATTTCCATGGTTTCACCTGTGCGTGGATTCCGGCCGATGCGAGCGGATTTCTGACGTACGCCAAAGGTGCCGAACTGCACAAGTTTGATGGATTCCTCTTTCAGCAGGGTCTGTTTCATGGTGGTGAAAACCTGGTCAACGAGTTCACCGGCGCTGCGTTGTGAAAAACCCAGTTTTTCGTTAATTGTTTTGGCAAGATCCTTGCGGGTCAAATTTGATCTTTTCACTTTTTTAAACCTCTCGTAACTGTCCCCTGAAGCGGGAAAGGACCATATCGGTCATCTTTTGATGCGCCTTGCCGACAGTCTCGTCGTCAAGTGTGCACTCTTTGGATCGGTATGTTATGGAAATTGCGACATTCTTTTTTCCTGACTCAATGTGATCGCCATGAAAGAGATCAAAGATTTCGGCATGCTCAAATAAAGGCTCATCAGCCTCTTTGATGGCTTTCAGTATTTCACCGCCGCCCACTGTATCCGCCACTAAGACTGCAAGATCCCATTTGACGGCAGGATATCTAGGCAAGGGTGAGAATTTTTTTCGTGCCTGTTCAAGCGAGGAAAGTGCATCAAAATCCAGATCAAGATAAAAAACTTCCTGCCTGATACCGAAATTTTTGAGTATTTTTGCGGATATTTGACCACAATAGCCGATAACAAGCTCATTGGCCCGCAATTCAATAATATTCCCCGCCACTCCATAAGATATAATTGAATCAGTAGGAAGCAATTCAATCTGGAGAAGATAAAGTTCTCTCAGAATGGTTTCGGCGACCCCTTTCGCGTCCAGAAGATCCGTTTCTTGATTTTTAAAATGAATGACAGGCGAACCGGGTGCGCGTCGCCCGCTTAAAACAGCGGTAAGACAAAATTTTTCATCCGGTAAAAGATTCCCGGCATGTGGATGAAAAACTTTGCCGATTTCAAAAAGTTTAATATCGACAACCTGGTGATTGACATTATGGCGGACATTTTCCAGCAGGCCTGGAAGCAGGGTGGTCCGCATGACATTTTGATCCTCAGCCAGAGGATTTCTTAAGCGTACGGTTTGCCTGAGATGATCGTTTTCGGGCAAATTCAACATGTCAAAATGTTTTTCTGCGACAAAACTATAGTTGATTGCCTCGTAAAATCCCAGCGAGGTCATGATATTGGCAAGTTGTTTACGGAGATCCCGCGCTTCATCATGCTCCGGAAAGCTCATAGGGACAATCGGAAGAGTGGAGGGAATTTCATTATATCCTTTCAACCGGGCAATTTCTTCAACAAGATCGATTTCTCTTTCAATATCAACCCTGAAACTGGGAGGAGTCACCGATAAGGTATTGTCGTCAAGTTGTTTTACATCAAATTCTATTCCGCTCAGAAAGGCAGTTAGTTCCTCGCCGGTAAAATTCATGCCCAGCAGATTACAGATCCTCTGGATACGCAGATGCAGGACAGGCGGTTCTTTGATGTCGTAACAGGCGTCAATGCCATCATCGACAACTTGTGCCCCACCGTCAACAATAAGCCGGACAGCACGCTCAAGCGCCAAAGGCGCTCCCTGGGGGTCAACGCCACGTTCGAAACGAAAGGACGCATCCGTGTTCAGTTTCAACCTGCGGCTCGTCCTGCGGATGCTGATGGGATCAAAACAGGCACTTTCCAGTAAAATTTCAGTGGTTTCAGGATCGACTTCGGAATTCGCGCCACCCATGACTCCGGCAACCGCCACTGGTTTCTCAGCGTCACAGATCATGAGCATGTCAGTCTCAAGTTCACGCTCCTGACCGTCCAGGGTTGTGATTGTTTCACCTGAAGCAGCCTTACGAACAACAATTTTGCCACCGGTCAGTTTCTTAAAATCAAAGGCATGGAGGGGTTGGCCTGTCTCCAGCATAACGAAATTTGTTATGTCGACGATATTGTTGATGGGCCGTAATCCGATGGCCAGAAGGCGTTTTTGCAGCCACCAGGGCGATGGGCCAACCTTAACTCCAGTCAGCAGCCTGGCCGCGTAACGGGGACAATCTTCAACGCTTTGAACATCAACTGAAAAAGGAACTCCTTGTCCGGTGAGTAAGGGAAGTTCGGCAGGATCAATGGGCTGTTTTAAACGGCTGTTGCAAAATCCGGCAACCTCGCGGCCTATGCCGATGACACTGGCGCAGTCGGGCCGGTTTGGCGTTAAATCGACATCAATAAGAATATCTTTGAGATTCAGCGCCTGGACAATATCCTCGCCGGGCGTCAGATCCTGTGGAAGTTCCATGATGCCTTGATGATCTTCACTGATGCCAAGATCACGAGCTGAACAGAGCATTCCCTCGGAAACCTGACCACGAATTTTCCCTTTTTTTATCTTCACCCCCCCCGGTAGAACGGCTCCGGGCAGGGCAAGGGGTGACAGCATGCCGGCTTTCGCGTTTGGTGCGCCGCAGACAATCTGTTTTTTTTCATCACCAACAGCCACATCACATAAGACCAGTCGGTCCGCATCCGGATGAGAACGAACTTCCAGTATCTCGGCGACATGGACTTTGTTCAGTTCCTGGGAAAGGTTTTCAACAGCATCAACCTCAAGTCCGGCCATGGTAAGACGATCAGCCAGTTCAGCAACTGTCATCTTGACATCAACGTATTGTTTTAACCAGTCGAGAGTAAATTTCATTGTTTATTAAAAGTGAAAGGGCAGTAGAAGAAAAATGAAGAAAATGTCAAAATTGCGTGAGAAAACGAAGATCATTTTCATAGTAAAGACGAATATCATTAATTCCGTATTTCAGCATGGCAATACGCTCAATTCCGAGGCCGAAGGCAAAACCGCTGTATTCTTCGGGATCATAACCTACCCGATGAAAAACTTCCGGATCAATGAGACCGGCGCCGAGAATTTCCAGCCAGCCGGAATATTTACAGACCCTGCATCCCTTGCCGTGGCAGATCACACAACCAATGTCAATTTCAGCGCTCGGTTCGGTAAAGGGGAAAAAACTGGGTCTGAATCGAATGGCTGTTTTATCGTCAAACATCTTAGCCACAAAGACGCTTAAAACGCCTTTGAGGTCGGCAAAGGAAATTTTACGATCTACGAGAAATCCTTCAACTTGATGAAACATGGGAGTATGGGTGATATCGGAATCACAACGGTACACCTTTCCCGGCGCGATCACACGCAGGGGAGGGCGCTCTGTTTCCATGATCCGGGCCTGCATGGGAGAGGTATGAGTCCGGAGAAGAACCTTGTCATCAACATAAAAGGTGTCATGCATATCCCGGGCAGGGTGATGAGGCGGAATGTTCAGTGCTTCAAAATTGTAAAAGTCCGTCTCAACATCCGGACCCTCGGCAACAGCAAAACCAAGTCCTTCAAAAATTCCACAAACCTCGTCCATAATCTGACTAACAGGGTGGAGTTTTCCAAAAGGAATATGGCGACCGGGAAGGGTAAGATCAATACCGGCTTTTGGGGTTGTCGATGTCTGGGAGTCAAGAGCTGCAAGTTTATCGGAAAAATTGCCTTCCAGATCCTGTTTGATCTGGTTGGCCAGTTTTCCGATTCGAGGCCGATCCTCTTTGGAAACCTGACCCAGCTTGCGCATTACAGCAGAAAAAAGCCCTTTCCTGCCCAGGTATTTGACCCGAAAGTCTTCGAGTCCGCTCTTGTTCTCGACTGCAGCAAGGGCTGTAGAGGCCTCATTTTTTAGGCCTAGAAGTTCATCTTCCATGTTAACAATGAATGGTAGAGATGGAAATCAGGCTTTAAGAGGCAAGTTTGACAACTGCGGAAAAGGCCTGGGGATCGAGAATGGCCATATTAGACAGCACTTTGCGGTCAAGCTCCACACTCGCTTTTTTCAAGCCACCCATCAAACGGCTGTAGGACGTGTTGTTTGCCTTGGCCGCCGCAGCGATGCGAACAATCCATAAACGGCGAAAATCACGTTTTTTCGTACGACGATCCCGGTAGGCATAACACAGGGCGCGATCAACGGCCTCTGTCGCGGTACGATAAAGACGATGACGCCCGCCACGAAAACCTTTAGCAAGTTTTAAAACTCTATTTCTTCTGCGGCGTGCTTTAAAGCCGCGTCTAACTCTGGGCATTTTAAACTCCTTAATTATTTGAAAATTCCGCGATATCCATCTACTTTTTAGGCGTAAGGCAGGATTCTTTTGATTCCCCTAACATTAGTTGGATCGACAATGCCTGATTTTCGCAGGTTTCTTTTTCTTTTAGTGCTTTTTTTTGTGAGAATATGGCTGCTGTAAGCCTTGTTTCGCACCAACTTGCCGGTGCCAGTGGTTTTAAAACGCTTGGCCGCCCCTCTGTTTGTTTTCATTTTTGGCATAGTAGCCTCCCGAAAAGAAGAATTGTCCGAAAATTAACAAAATCGGACAACTTCATTTATTTATTTAGAATGTAACTTTCTAAGTTTTATAACTTGTTGAAATTTTTTTATCAAATAATCAACTTTTGGGCGCCACAAACATAGCCATCTGTCGGCCTTCCATTTTAGGGGGCTGGATTATGACTGCCACATCTTCAAGTGACGCACCAATTTTATTGAGTAATTCAAGCCCTAAACTATTGGCATAGACAATTTCACGGCCACGAAAACGCAGGGTAATTTTCACCTTGTTTTTATTGTTTAAAAATTTTCGTATGTTTCTGACCTTAAAGTCTAAATCGTGTTTTTCGGTTTTGGGTCGCAGTTTAATTTCTTTGACTTCGACAGTAGTCTGTTTTTTCTTAGCCTCTGCCTGTTTTTTACTTAGCTCATAACGATATTTGCCATAGTCCATGATTCGGCATACAGGCGGCCTTGCCGATGCGGAAACTTCAACAAGATCAAGTCCCGCCTCATCGGCTTGTGCCTGAGCAACTCTTACAGGCATTACTCCAAGCTGTTCGCCGTTTTGGTCAATGACCCGGATTTCATCACATCGTATTGCATTGTTGATTCTCGCCCGGATTTCCTTACCGCTTTTTTGATTCCTTCTTCTACCTTTAATACCTTTACCTCCTGAGATGTATGAAACTGGATGTTGCCGATTTTGTTAAGACTGGCTTTCAGTGCCAATCCGGCTTTCACGGTGAATCATTTCCGCGAAATCAGCAACAGCCATGGCCGGCAGGTTTTTACCGTTCCGTAATCGGACGGTAACGCTGTTTGTTTCAACTTCCTTGTCGCCGATGATGAGCATATAAGGAATTTTTTCCAGCTGAGCTTCGCGGATTTTAAAATTTAATTTTTCGTTGCGGATATCTTTTTCAACCCTGATTCCGGCCTGTCGTAATTCATGGTAAATCTTATCAGTGAAATCAAGTTGTGCATCAGTGATATTGAGGATTCTGGCTTGCGCTGGAGCCAGCCACAATGGAAAGGCTCCCCCATAATGTTCAATAAGGACACCGAAAAAACGTTCCAGAGAACCCATTAGAGCACGATGAATCATAATGGGCTGGTGCTCCGCTCCGTCACTGCCTGTATAGCCTATTTTAAATCGTTCAGGAAGATTAAAATCAACTTGGATTGTAGAACATTGCCAGGAACGTCCTAGAACATCTTTGATTTTTATGTCAATTTTGGGACCATAAAAAACGCCTTCACCCGGATCGATCTCATATGCCAGCCCTTTTTTCTCCAAAGCCAGTTTCAGGGCGTCTGTTGATTTTTGCCAGTTTTCTTCACTTCCGACAAATTTTTCAGGGCGGGTGGACAGAAAAATTTCGTATTGATCAAAGCCGAATGTCTTCAATATATGAAGGTTTAAGTCGAGAATATTTAAAATTTCATCTTCAAGCTGATTCGGCAGACAAAAAATATGGGCATCATCCTGGGTAAAACCCCTGACTCGCATCAGACCCTGCAGAGCGCCGGTTCTTTCAAAGCGGTAAACCGTGCCGAGTTCACACCAGCGGATCGGAAATTCGCGATAGCTTCTTTTCCTGGATTGATAGATGGCGAGATGAAAAGGGCAGTTCATGGGCTTCAGTTGATAACTGACTCCCTCAACGTCCATGGGTGAGAACATGTCTTCCACATAAAAATCAAGATGGCCGCTGGTGGCCCACAACTCCCGCTTGGCAATGTGCGGAGTATAGAGAAGCTCATAGCCGTTCCGGTAATGCTCGTCTTTCCAGTAATCCTCAATCAGTTTTCTGATCAATGCACCTTTGGGCTGCCAGAGGATCAGTCCCGGGCCAACCTGGTCATTGATGGTAAAAAGTCCAAGCTGTTTACCGAGTTTGCGGTGATCCCTTTTTTTTGCCTCCTCAATTCGGTGGAGGTATTTTTTCAGATCCTTGGGATTAAAAAAAGCGGTTCCATACAACCGTTGCAGCATGGGTCTTTTTTCGTCTCCGCGCCAGTAGGCCCCGGCAATGCGAATCAGTTTGAAGGCCCGCAAAAAACCGGTGTGGGGAATATGGGGTCCACGGCAGAGATCGACAAAATTTCCTTGGCTATAGAGGGAAACCGTTTCATCCTCGATTTCCTCAAGGAGTTCAACTTTATAAATTTCATCTCTTTCTTTAAAATACTCAACGGCTTCAGCTTTGGGCAGAGTTTTTCTTACAAAAGGCTCATTTGCGCCGACGATTTTTCTGACTTTGGCCTCAATGGCCTCAAAATCATCCGGCGTAAAAGGTTCCTTTCGATCAAAATCGTAATAGAAACCGTCTGCGGTTGCCGGTCCAATGGCAACTTTGATATCTTTTCCGAAAATGTCCAGGACGGCTTCCGCCATGACATGGGCGGCGCTGTGGCGGAGAAGATTGAGGCCTTCCGCCGAGTCGCTGGTGATCGTCTCAAGTTCGGCATCATGCTGCAATGGCATGGAGAGGTCAAGTAGATTGTCCCCGACACGGACCGCCAGGGTGCGTTTACGTTCCTTGCTGGAACAAAGCGCTTTCACCGCCTCGGCCGCAGTGGTTCCTGCGGGAAAATTGCGGGACTTGTCACCCTTGATGGAAATTTGAATTTCTGCCATAATCATACAGCTTATTAACGAAAAAAAACACAGGGATCTGAATAAGCAAACTTCGCAACGTTCTCGGATTGCGAAGTTTGTTAAAGAAAAAAATGGTAGGCACGGGCGGATTTGAACCGCCGACTTCTACAGTGTCAGTGTAGCGCTCTCCCCCTGAGCTACGCGCCTACAGTATTTGTAAAATTTTGGTAACTATTCAGGTGGGCCAGCAAAATGGGACAAGTTGAAGTGCTCCCGAACAGTTACAAATTTTGAATTTATCAAACGTCAAGGAAATACCAATATTTACATTTCATGTCAAGCATAATATACAGATTCAGACTCTTTCAACATTGATGAAAAAGAAAAAAATTTCAATGAATCATCTTATTGCAATTTGCAGAAAATTTCAGCTGCCGGGCAGGGTTCTGGACGTTCGGGAGTTTGGTGGCGGTAATGTCAATGACACTTATCTGGTAAGTCTTGATTCGTCTGACCCGGACAAGTGTATTCTGCAGCGCATCAACAGTAATGTTTTTCCGCAACCTTCTTTGATTATGGAAAATATGCAGGTTCTTGCAGACCATATTGACAGAGAGTTGCAGGTGAAGAAATCACCCGCCGGCAGGCAATGGCGGATGATTCAAATTTTTTCCGCCTTCAACTCAAAGAAATATGTTGAAGATAATGGAATGTGGCGAGCAATCAGTTTCATAGACCGGGCGACGACTTATGAAACAATTCAGGATGAAAAACACGCCTATGAGGCAGGTTATGCCCTGGGACGATTTCATGATCTGGTCAGCAATCTTGAGCCCGGTTTTCTTTATGATACCCTGCCGGGGTTTCATATCACACCCCGCTATCTCAAACAGTATGACGTTGTCAGCGCCACGATAAAGATAAAGTCAACTCCGGAAATAAAGCTCTGCCGTGATTTCATTGAAAGACGCCGGTCATTTGTACCTGTTCTGGAAAGGGCAAAACAGCAGGGAAAGCTGCGAGAACGAATTATACACGGAGACCCCAAGGTCAGTAATATCATGATTGATCAAAAAAGCGGCCGAGCGGTCAGTCTCATTGATCTGGACACCGTAAAACCCGGATTGATTCATTATGATCTCGGTGATTGTCTCCGTTCCTGCTGCAATATTCTGGGCGAGGAAGCCGATGAGCCGGACAAAGTATATTTTGACACGGATCTCGCTACAATGATTCTGCAGGGTTATCTTGACGTGGCGAAATTTATCTCTTTAAACGATTATGACAGCCTTTACGATGGAGTCAGATTACTTCCCTTTGAACTGGGTTTGCGCTTTTTTACGGATTATCTTGCCGGCAACAAATATTTCAAGGTCACCTACAAAGAACAGAATCTACGCCGAGCCCTTGTTCAATTTCAACTGACCGAAAGTATTGAGTCCCAGGAAAAACAGTTGTTGAAGATAATCGATGGACTGCGAAACTCATCACGGCAAACCTTGCTAATATAACATGGTTTCGGTTATGCTAGGCCGCCGTTGTTCCATATATCATTAATACTCATTTTAACAAAAGGATAAGATAATGTCTGAATCAAATGAATTAACCGCTGTCATGGAGACGAGTAAGGGAACAATCCGTTTGCGTCTCTTTGCGGACCAAACCCCTCTCACCGTGGCCAATTTTGTTAACCTGGCCCAGCGTAATTTTTATAATAATCTTCGTTTCCATCGTGTTCTTCAGGATTTTATGATCCAGGGCGGTTGTCCTCTGGGTACGGGAACAGGCGAACCGGGCTATCGTTTCGAAGATGAGTTTGTCGACAGTCTCCAGCACGACAAGCCGGGTGTTTTATCCATGGCGAATGCCGGCCCCGGCACCAATGGCAGCCAGTTTTTTATCACCCACGTGCCCACGCCATGGTTGAATGGTAATCACACTGTCTTTGGTGAAGTCGTCAGCGAGGAAGACATGGCCGTGGTGAACAGCATCGTCCAGGGAGACATGATCAAGCTGGTCAGCATTGAGGGTGAGACCTCGGATCTTTTTGAAAAAACGGCAAGCAGGGTTGAGGAATGGAACAAGAAGATTGACCAGAGCTTTCCCGAACTGGAGAGTTAGGTATTGTCCGACGAATTTTAAGATAATTATATCATTGCATGACTCCTCTTCTTAGTTGTCAGTCTCTTTCCAAGGCCATTGGCGGTCAGATTTTATTTGAAAATATTAATCTGGTTATCCATCAGGGCGACAGGGTGGGCCTGATCGGCCCGAACGGTTCCGGGAAATCCACTCTGCTCAGGATTTTATGTCAGCGTGATACCGCGGATTCGGGAATGGTTTCGATTCAGAAACATTCTCATGTCAGCTTTGTCGCCCAGGCCGATGATTTTCAGGAAGAGAAAAGCGCCATTGACAATCTTTATTTTGCCCTGCGTCGCTTTGATCTCAATGAGACGGAACAGTACAACCGGGTTCATGCCCTGCTCAGTCGGGCGGAATTCAAGGATCCGGATCGTCCGGTGCGGCTGCTCTCGGGTGGCTGGCGTAAGCGTCTGGCGATTTGCATGGCTCTTGTTACCCATGCCGATCTGCTGGTGATGGATGAGCCCACCAATCATCTGGACATCGATGGAATTCTCTGGCTGGAGAAAATGTTGAACGCCAGGTTTGCCGAAAGCCCGTCCGCCTTTCTTCTGGTCAGTCATGACCGCCGTTTTCTTGAAAATACCGTCAAGCGGGTTGTTGAACTTTCGCGTTCCTATCCGGACGGTTTTTTCCAGGTCAACGGAACCTACAGCACTTTTCTTGAAAAACGCGCTTTATTTCTTGACCAGCAGCATAAACAAGAGGAACGTCTGGCCAACAAGGTGAGGCGGGAAACCGAATGGCTGCGACGCGGCCCAAAGGCCCGCGCGACAAAGGCTCGTTACCGCACTGACGAAGCATACCGGCTGCAGGACGAGCTGGCCAGGGTACAGACAAGAAACAGGACCTCTTCCCGGGTGCAGATTGAGTTTGACTCCACAGGCCGGAAAACCAGAAAACTTCTTGAAGCAACCGGAATAGGAAAGCGATTTGATGACAGGTCCCTTTTTTCCGGGCTGGATCTTACTCTTTCCCCTGGAGTCAGATTGGGATTGCTTGGCAAAAACGGCTGCGGCAAATCAACATTGATGAATATTCTGGCCTCGTGCGGGAATGGACATGGACATGGCCTGCTACCGGATGAGGGCAGGTGTGTGGTTACCGATGGTGTGCGTGTTGTCAGTTTTGACCAGAAACGCGAGTTGCCCGATAAAGATGTGACCCTGCGGAGGGCCCTGGCGCCGGACGGTGATTCGGTTGTCTACAGAGACCGGTCCCTGCATGTGGCCTCATGGGCCAAGCGTTTTCTTTTTCGGGCCGATCAGCTGGAGACGCCGGTGGGCCGTCTGTCCGGCGGAGAACAGGCCCGTATCCTCATTGCCGGTCTGATGCTCCAGCCAGCGGATATTCTCCTGCTTGACGAGCCGACAAATGATCTTGATATTCCCTCCCAGGATGTTTTGGCTGAAAGCCTTGATGATTTTCCCGGTGCCCTGGTTCTAGTCAGCCACGACCGTTTTTTGCTGGATTCTCTCTGCAATATGGTGCTTGGCTTTGATGGCTCTGGCGGTGTGAATTATTTTGCCGATTGTGATCAGTGGCTTGCTGATCTGTCTGACCACAAGAAGCAGCGGATATCCAAAAAAGTTTCCGGTAAAACAAAATCAACCGAGAAAAAAATTGGTAAACTCACGTATAATGATCAACGTGAATATGATAATATTGAGGAGAAAATTCAGGCTGCTGAGTCTGAGCTTGAGCGGTTTCAACAGCTCATGGAGGCTCCTGAAACCGTCTCTTCTCCCGAGTTGCTTGCCCAATACTGGGAGGAAACCCGGAAGGCCGAGAAACTTGTTGAACATCTTTATGAACGGTGGGAAATTCTGGAAGGAAAAAAGAAAGGCTGATAATATCCCGACCAATCCGGCATAGCAATGAAAGAACAGTTACTGATTTTATATGTTATCTTGTTGGAAAAGAGGGGCCGACTACAGAATGGTGATTACAGAGGATATGGGAAGTTGGTCATGGGGTTGTCCGCCGTCCTATCGTCGGGAGAGATTACTTGTAATGAGTTTGGTGACAAATATTTTTTATGTTAATTCCTGAAACCTGAAAGTCCTTCTCCGCCTGCTGGAGAAGATGATTTGCCTGAACAGCCAAAAATGAAACAAAATTCGCTAGCTACAGCCCAAAAGCTCATGAATGAATTTGCCGAGAAGACAGGGCTTTCACCGATCAGTCGATCTTCGAAACGTTACTTGTGGACGGATGCCTTTGCGGTCTGTAATTTTCTTGAACTTTTTCATCGGACGGAAGAGGGGAGAAACCGGAAACTTGCTTTACTGCTGGTGAATAAGGTGCACGCAATCCTCGGTCGTCACCGAGAAGATGACCCTCGAACGGGCTGGATAAGCGGTCTTGATGAAGAAATCGGCAAGCTGCATCCTACCAGTGGCGGCCTTAGAATTGGCAAGAGGCTTAATGAACGGCAACCATCGGATCGCTATGATGAACAGCTGGAATGGGACCGTGATGGCCAATATTACCACTACCTGACTAAGTGGATGCATGCCCTTTCCCGTATGAGTCAGGATACCGGAGATATGACCTATAACAGATGGGCAGTTGAGCTGGCAAAAACAGCCCATAGCCGATTCACTTATTTTTCTCCGACTGACGGCAGGAAATATATGTATTGGAAAATGAGCATCGATCTCAAGCGGCCCTTGGTCCCTTCCATGGGACAACACGATCCTCTGGACGGCTTTATCACCTACAATGAGCTGCAGATTCATGCAGCAGGGAAGAATCATGCGGAACTGCAGGCAGAAATCGAGGATATGGCCGGTATCTGTAAGGGACAGAATTGGGCAACCGATGATCCTTTGGGAATAGGAGGACTTCTAGCCGATGTCTACAAGCTGGTGCAAATGATGGACAGCGGGTACCTGGAACAGGGTGATCTGTTGCTGGATCTGCTTAAATCCTCCTTAACAGGCCTGCAGTCTTTAGTGAAAAATGATTTCTTGAGTCTGCCGGCAGAGTATCGGCTTGCATTCCGGGAATTAGGCCTTTGCATCGGCCTGCATGGGATCGAGAGGATCCAGACCCTGTTGGAGAAAACATCGCACTTACGCACTACCTATCCCCAGTTATGCCAATATCTCACACAGTTAGTACAGTACATACCCTTGATTGAACTGATTGAAAGTTTCTGGCTTGAGCCGGCTCACCGGCGAACAGCATCTTGGACGGAACATGGTGATATCAACATGGTTATGCTGGCAACTTCTCTTCTGCCGGATGGTTTTCTGCACTTGTAGGCTATTTTTTGTTTTGATGAGACGCCTCCAGGAAAAGTTTGCCGGATGTATTCTCGTTTAACCATTCCTGCAGCAAGCTGATGAAGAAGTATGCAAAAGAAAATACAGGAAAGGGGAGGATCTGGTTATCCTCTGGAGAAATCTCTTTTCAGACTATTTGGGACAGATTATATTGTTTATTTGTAACCGTTCACCAGACCACTAATTTACGGGAGCCACAGTCCTTATAACCGTTTATTTCGAGAGACGATGACGTGAGAGCACTAAATTTATGAAAATCTGCCCCTGTAACCATCAAAAAACATTTGAAGAGTGCTG
>JAOZOY010000021.1:36029-41700 GCA_029933005.1 Deltaproteobacteria bacterium | reverse complement strand
CCATCAGCCATCAGCCATCAGCCATCAGCCATCAACCATCAACCATCAGCTATCAGCCATCAACCATCAACCATCAGCTATCAGCCATCAGCCATCAGCCATCAACCATCAGCTATCATTAACTGCTGCCATAGCTATGCAGTCCGGCCAGGAGAAAATTGACACCAAAATAGGTAAAAATAACTGAGATAAAACCAATGATGGCCAGCCAGGCAATGCGTTTGCCTGTCCAGCCCCTGGTGAATCGAGCATGAAGGGTGGCGGCATATACAAACCAGGTAATCAGAGACCAGGTCTCCTTAGGGTCCCAGCTCCAGTAGGTTCCCCAGGCCGAATTGGCCCAGATGGCGCCGGTGATAATGCCGACGCTGAGCCAAAGAAAGCCGAAAACAATAGTTTTGTGAATAATATCATCAATGATCTTCAAGGCCGGTAAGGTGCCGATCAACCCGGTTGTCTTTTCCTTTTTCCCATCGCTCTTCAGCAAATACATGACCCCGAGACCGCAGGCCACGGCAAAGGCCGCATAGCCGACAAAACAGGTCATGACATGGGCGATAAGCCAGTTACTCTGCAAGGCCGGGATCAGCGGGGCAATTTGCTGATTAATCCCTTTGGCAAAAGAGGCATAGGCCATGCTGACAAAGGCAAACGGAATGGCAAAGGCGCCCAGTATCCGGTTTTTAAATTTAAATTCAAGAATCAGATAAAAAATAACAATACTCCAGGCAAAAAACACCAGGGACTCGTACATATTGGAAAGAGGGGCATGGCCAAAACCCATCTGATACGATTCATTCCATCGGAGACCGATACCGCCGGTCAGCACCAGAAAAGTCAACAGGGTGAGGATCGAAGCCACAAGGCTGGCGGTTTTGGCTCGAAAAATCAAAGCCCCTATATAAAGCATTGAGGCGAGAAGAAAACCCAGTGTTGAAACACCTAAGAGTTGTGAACTATTCATGATGATTCCTTAGCTTGACCAGAGTAAGCGATCACTGGCACCGAAGGTAAGTGAACGAAGTGAAACTCCGCTACCGCGATCAGGGAGTTTGACATAGAGGGGCTAAGTCACCCACCCAGCTTGCGGCAGGTAGCGCAGACTCCGATCTCCGGCACCTGTAAACGCTTACAGATTAGAGTTACACAAAACATGGCGGTTTCTCCCCTGTGATTGGTTACTGACCAGAGACCGCTTCCATATACTCATTTTCCTGGATCGATTCGGTTAATGCCGCAAACGTTTTATCAAAACCCACCTTATTTTTATTGGCAGATCCACTCATGAGGATCCTGCTGCCCTGACCGGATTCACTGACGTACAGCCAGATTCTCCGATGCGAAAAGAAAAAAGCGACAATAAGGCTGAGAATCATAAGAATGCAGCCAAAATAAACACACCAGACTCCCGGATCTTTAGTCACCTGCAGGCCAGTGGCAAAAAATTCTTTTAAAGTAATCGTATATGTTGCCTGGGGACGCTGAAAAGTGGAGGTGGAATCTTCTTCCATCCAGAAATTGCCGGCTTCACCGTTGTTATCATTAAACCAGATTTTATAACGAAAATGGCCGGGTGTCGCGGTCATCTGTTTATTGATGACACCGAAAGAAACCTTTTCCTCAGCCCAGGGGATTTCCTCCCCCGGAGGAATCAGAAATTCCTTGCCGACACCAGTTTCATTATTTTTCAACGTCACGAGCAACTTCTGATACGCCTCATAACTGGATTGATAGAAAGTCAATCCCTTGTAGCTCAGGGGATCATTGACAACAATGGATTTGGCAAGGACTTCCTTACCATTTTCAATAATGGCCAGTTCAGACCGGAACTCTTTTGGCATACCGGTCTCGTAATAGGTTAATTTAAACCGTTTGCATTTAACCTCAAAATCAAGCTTGATCGGCTTGTTGGTGCCAAACTCATAAACGGTATCGGTGGAGGTGGTTTCAGGGATTCTCACACCGGCTTTGTAACCCCAGAAGGAACCGATCATAGCACCGACAAAAATGATAAGGATACTGGCATGAAAGGCATATACCCCAAGCCGGGACCATGTCCCTTTCTGGGAGAAAAGCAGAGTCCCGTCATCCTGGCTTTTCTGCTGGAACTTCCAGCCGTTCCGGGCGAAGATATCCTTCAGGACTTCAGTTGTCTTTGATACGGACATATTTGAAGAGAATAACCCTCGCCGCCCCATCCTCTCAAGTTTCTGCAACTTCATCTGCAGGTTATCCATGGTTATCAGCCGCCAGGCATTGGGAAAACGCTCCAAAATGCAGACAACCATGTTAAGGCTGAGCAGAATCAGTAACCCGGTGAACCACCATGAACTATACATGTCCGGCACATCCAGTGTCTGGAACAGCCCGGCCATATTGGCGCCATAGACCTCAACATAAAACTCGGCAGGCTTGTTCTGTGGCACGACAGTGCCGATGATGGACAGTATCGCCAGCATAAACAGAACAAACAAAGTGAGTTTCACCGAGGCAAAAAACGCCTGAATAGGATTTTTCTTTTTCATACTCCCCGCTTTAAGAATGTTGTCTTTCTAAACGTCATGACCTAAAACCATTTATGCTCCTTGTTAGCACAAGGATGCATAAAACGCAAACCACGGAACTTACGAAAAATATCAAAAAAAATTTGGTATTTTCCGTAAGTTCCGTGGTTAAAAAAAGACTTTCATAAAAAATATAAAGTTAAGGCGTCTGGTTACCACGAAAATTGATAACCTGTCAAATCAAAATGCTCAAACGAGTTAAAAGCATTTTAAAGAAGACCGTATTCTGGAAAATTTGTTCATTTTTTCAATCAAATTTTCTCCATGGCAAAAAGCCAATGAAAAAAGTTGCGCGCTAGACACAGACAGGGTATAAACCTATGTTTTTGATTAAGTCTAATAAATTATATAACAGTCGCCCATGGCGGAGAGATGTTGTCTGGAGGAAAAAATATGGCTAAAGCATGCGCAATCTGCGGAAAAAAACCAATGTCGGGAAATAATGTCAGCCACGCCCACAACAAAACGCGTCGTCGCTGGCTGCCCAATCTTAAAAGAGTTCGCATGGCAACTGCAGGCGGCAATGCCAAGCATGTCATGGTCTGCACACGATGCATCCGTTCCGGAGCAGTGGTTAAACCGGCCAAAAGAGTTTCAGCCGGCGCATAAAGAACAATGCACCTATAAAATCCAAGGCGCGTTAAACGCCCGCAATCCAGGTTTATAGGCTGCAGGCTGTTGGCAAAAGACTAAAAGAAACAACCCTGAAAGCCTTCAGCCTCAAAACCTGATGTTGTTAGAGAAGAAAGCTGAGATGATTTTTTTGTTTTTTTTTATGACAGAAGTTAATCCCTAAACGCCTTACGGAATTGCGGATTTCCTTTCCTTAGAAATTCATTCAAAATTCGCATTCCAAAATCAAACAGATCACTACCTTCTTCTTGCCTCCAGCACTCCATTAACCTGGCGCAGATGCTGTAACACCATGCCCAGATGACTCAGATCATCCACCTCCACTACCAGATTAAGCATGGCCAGGCTGTCTTTCGAGGTATGGGCATCTACATTAACAATATTGGCGTTATCGGTTGACAGCGAATCACACAACGAGACCAACAGCCCCTTCCGATCAGTGGCAACAACCTGGATCTGAGCCCGGTGAGCCGGTTGATCCTCGCTGGACCAACTGACCTCGATACGACGAATAGGATCAGTGGCCAGAAGATTCGGACAGTTTGCCTTATGGACTGTAATTCCCCGACCGGTCGTAATAAACCCCATAACCTTATCTCCCGGCATTGGCAGGCAACACTGGCTGATGTTAACGAGCATATCATCAATGCCGTCAATGACAATCCCATTGCCCCCGCTCTTTGCGCCGGAATGGCTGCCCCCTTCATCTCTTTTCTGAATATTTCTGGCCAGCTCTTCATCACTTCTGTTTTTCCTGATCTCCGCCGGCAGCAGGATTTTGACAATTTGACCGGTACTGATCCTGCCCGAGCCTACCTTTCGAAGCAAATCTTCGAGAGAATTACAGGAAAGTGC
Source organism: Deltaproteobacteria bacterium (assembly GCA_029933005.1). Classification (GTDB taxonomy): domain Bacteria; phylum Desulfobacterota; class Desulfobulbia; order Desulfobulbales; family SURF-16; genus JAGHCC01. Next base: position 37,648 of record JAOZOY010000021.1, on the reverse strand, counting down.
TTTCAGCACTTCTTTGAGATGCCCGGTTTTGATAAATTTTTTCAGACTGAGACCATGGGCGCGCAGTTCCCGGTCACAGATTTCCTGGCCCGCCTTCAGATCATTTTCCAATTCTTCCTGACGAAGCCAATGCCTGATTCGACTTTTAGCCCGACCTGTTTTAACCAGCGACAGCCATCCCCGGTTGGGATGCTGGCTCGCGGATGTCATAATTTCAATGACATCACCGTTTTTTAAACGATACTTCAGGGAAACAATGCGGCCATTAATCTTGGCGCCGCTACAGGTATTGCCGACCTCTGTGTGAATGGCATAGGCAAAATCCAGGGGACTACTCCCCTGGGGGAGCTCTTTGACATCTCCGTTCGGGGTCAAAACATAAATCTTCGCCTGGTCAAGTTCATCCTTGACCGTCTCCAAAAAATCCCCGGGGTCTTTCAATTCCTGAAGAGAATGAATCAACTGTTTGAGCCATTGGAACATTTTGGCATCTTTTTGGGAAATCGCCTTTCCTTCCTTATATGCCCAATGAGCGGCAATGCCCTCTTTGGCAATCCTGTCCATTTCCTCTGTACGGATCTGAATCTCCATGAATTCTCCCGAGGGTCCAATCACCGAGGTATGGAGGGATTGATACATATTCGCCTTGGGACTGCTGATAAAATCCTTAAATCGGCCGTCAATAGGCTGCCACAAGGCATGGACCATTCCCAGAACCTCGTAACATTCCTGCACGGTATGTAAAATGATTCGAAAGGCGACCTTGTCATAAACCTTTTCCAGGGGAATATTCTGGGCAATAATTTTTTTGTAGATGCTGTAAAGATGCTTTGGCCGGCCAAGTATTTGAAAATCATGCAGGCCGAACTCCTTCAGTTTCCTGGAGAGCAGGGATTTAACCTCGTTGACATATGTGGCCCGATCCATGGTGGATGTTTCCATTCTGGCCACAAGATCCTTATACTCAGCGGGATAAATAAAGGCAAAGGAGAGATCTTCAAGATCCCGTTTCATCCAGTCTATTCCCAGCCTGCTGGCCAGAGGGGCATAGAGATCAAGCGTCTCCTGGGCAAATTCCTTTCTGCTCTCTTCAGGTATATCCATAATCTGCATGTCATGCAGGCGGTCAGCGAGTTTAACCAGCAAAACCCGGATATCGGCTGACATTGCCAGCAGCATCTTACGAATGTTTTCAGCCTGATAGGCAGCTTTTGAGTTAAACTGAACATTTTCAATTTTAGTGGCACCGGAGACAATAACAGCCACATCCCGACCAAATTTCTCTTCGATCGTCTTTTCGGAAACACCAGCCCCGGGCTCTTTCAGAACACTGTGCAAAAGTCCCGCCGTCAGGGTATCCACATCAAGACCCATGGCTGCCAGGATCCGGGCCACCTCCAGGGGATGAGATATATAGAGATCACCGTTAGGCCGCAGCCGAGAACCGTGGATCTCCGCGGCATACTCATAGGCCTTGCGGAGAGTATCGAGATCCTTTTTGTCAAGATACTGCCCGGCCTCGGCAAGAACAAAATCAATGGTTGTCGTGTTGCTGTGCTGTTCGGATGCTTGTGACATTTTCAATTTAAAATTAAATGTAAATTACAGAGAAAGCTGTA
>JAOZOY010000021.1:0-35929 GCA_029933005.1 Deltaproteobacteria bacterium | reverse complement strand
TTACGGAAAGCTCACCAATCATCTCGAAATCAATCATTTTTCTTAGCTTTTCAACCGTTTCAGATAACGGCATGGTAACGGTCTCACCGGTTCGCCGGCTGCGAATTTCAATAACACCATCCTTGCTGAAACTTCGACCTACTGTCAGGCGAATCGGGATGCCGATAAGATCAGCATCCTTGAATTTCACTCCCGGCCTTTCATCCCGGTCATCCATGAGAACCTCAATACCCCTGTCCAGACATTCCTGATAAAGCCCCTCGGCCGCCTGGGTAATTTCTTCATCTTTCGTGGAAAGATTCAGCAACACAACCTGAAAAGGGGCAATGGGCATGGGCAAAATCATGCCGTCTTTGTCGTGGTTCTGCTCAATGGCGGCAGCCACGCTCCGACTGACGCCAATGCCGTAACAGCCCATGACAAAGGACTGTTCCTGTCCCTGATTATCGAGAAAAGTCGCGTTTAAAGCCTGGCTGTAAGCAGTGCCCAGCTTAAAAATATGGCCCACCTCGATCCCCCTGGTCAACTCAAGCCCGCCACCGCAGGATGGACAGCGGTCATCAGCCGTGACCATACGGAGATCGGCGAATTGTAAAACCTCAAAATCCCGGCCGACATTGACATTCAAAGAGTGAAAATTCTTTTCATTGGCCCCTATAGCAAAATTGCTCATTTTCATCACTTCCAGATCCGCCACAACCTTGATTTTCAAACCAACCGGACCAAGATAACCGGTGGGGACACCAGTGACATCGAACACCTGCTTGTCATCGGCCATCTCAACCTCCATGGCGCCAAGCAGATTCTGCAGTTTGACCTCCTGCACCTCGTGATCGCCACGCATCAGGACGGCAACCGGCTCGCCGTCAGCCAGATAAACAAGTGTTTTCACAAGCTCCTTGGGCGAGATATCCAAAAACTCGGTAACGGCCTTGACCTTGCGTTTGCCCGGAGTCTCTATTTTTTCCATGGACAGCAGATCCGGAGTTCCGGCAGCGGGAATCTCCATGGCCCTTGCTTTTTCCATATTGGCGGCATAGCTGCAGTTCTTACAGACAACAATGGTATCCTCGCCAGTATCAGCCAACACCATGAATTCACGAGAAAAGCTGCCGCCGATGGTGCCGGAATCCGCCTCAACTGCTCGAAATTTCAGGCCACAGCGGCTGAAAATACGATGGTAGGCCCTGTTCATTTTTTCATAGGTTTCACCGGCGGCCTCATCTGTGGCGTCAAAACTGTAACCATCCTTCATAATAAATTCCCGACCACGCATGAGTCCGAATCGAGGCCGGATCTCATCCCGAAACTTGGTCTGGATCTGGTAAAGATTGATGGGCAACTCACGGTAGGAATGGACATTCAGCCGCACCAGATCAGTGATGACCTCCTCATGGGTCGGCCCCAGGCAATTTTCGTGATGATGACGATCGGTAAAACGCAGCAGTTCCGGTCCGTATTTCTGCCAGCGGCCGGACTCCCGCCAGAGTTCAGCGGGCTGCACCATGGGAAGCAACAACTCCTGGGCTCCGGCCCTGTTCATCTCTTCACGGACAATCCGCTCGACTTTTCGGATTGCGGCCAGCCCCAAGGGAAGATACGAGTATATTCCAGAAGTCAGTTTACGAATAAATCCGGCCCGAAGCATAAGCTGATGGCTGACCACCTCGGCTTCGGCCGGAGTTTCTTTTAAAGTGGGGATAAGAAGTTTTGAAAAACGCATGTCTGTCCTTTCATTCCATCGTATTCGATATCAGCGCCATGCTTAGACGACTGAATTTCTATTCTATCATTTTTTCTAATTCTTCAATAAAAACATCATAAAGTTCGTCTTCAGGGATCTTTTTATACAGCTTGCCTTTCTTGAACAGGATCCCGACGCCATTGCCGCCGGCAACGCCGAGATCCGCCTCCCGGGCTTCGCCCGGGCCGTTCACCACACAACCCATGACCGCAATTTTCAGAGGAGTTGTAATCGTCTGAACATACTGTTCAATTTTTTCAGAGAGACCGAAAAGATTGATCCGGCAGCGGCCGCAGGTAGGGCATGATATCAGTTCAGGACCACGTTGGCGGATATGCAGGGCACGAAGAAGCTCGTAACAGACCCGAATCTCTTCCAGAGGATCGCGTGTCAAAGAGACACGAAAGGTATCGCCGATGCCCTCCAGAAAAAGAACTCCCAGGGCAAAACTCGATTTGACCGTGCCGCCGATCAGTCCTCCGGCCTCGGTCACCCCCAGATGCAGGGGGTAATCAGTTTGCTCGGAAAGCAGCCGATAGGCCTCTATAGTGGCAAGGGCATCGGATGATTTGATGGAAATTTTAATTTCATAAAAACCCAACCTTTCCAGAAGACGGGTATTCTTCAGTGCGCTCTCCACTAGAGCCGCCGGCGTGGGATGGCCGTGCCTGGCCAGGATCTCCTTTTCCACGGAACCCGAGTTAACTCCAACCCGAATCGGCACCTTGAATTTACTGGCCGCCCGAACCACTTGAGCCAGCTTCTCCGGCCCGCCGATGTTGCCGGGATTAATCCGGATGGCCTGAGCGCCGTTTTCCATGCTGGCCACGGCCAGGCGATGATCAAAATGAATATCGGCAATCAGGGGAATGTCAATTCGCTCGCGGATCGCTCCAATGGCCCGGGCCGCTTCCGGCTCAGGGACCGCCACCCGAATCATCTCACAGCCGGCCGCTTCCAGCCCTTTAATCTGGGCAACAGTTGCCTCAACGTCCCGCGTATCGGTATTGGTCATTGACTGCACAATAATTGGCGCATCACCGCCGATAGGGACATTACCGACATGAATCTGTCTTGTTTTTTTTCTCTTAATCATCATATTCCAAATGGCTTTCCACCTTGCCACGCAACATTTTATTATACCCCTTTGGCTGAAAAGTTGCACCATTCACCTGGTTTTTCCAGGGAATTCTTCAATACGAGCAAGGAAAGTCTGCGGGAAAGATGTTAGCGGCAGGGGCTTTTTGATTCTTACTCTATCTATAGAAAATATTTATGATAGATCCGCCTTAGCGGCAATAAAATCGACAAAAACAGTGTAATACGCCGGCAAGCTCCGTTTTTTAAGTTTGGTCAGATAAAAACTCCGCTCCATGCGCAGGGTGCCCAGTGTCATTTCCACAAGAGAACCGCTGGCAAGTTCCTCCTCAATGGCCTTGCGGGATAAAACCGAGCCGCCAAGACCGGCCTTCATGGCCTCCTTGACTGAAGCGGTTGAGCCCAGCACGGCAACAACTTTCAATTTCCCGATATCAATCTTCAACTTTTTGAAAAACAACTCCATATTCCGCCTGGTTCCGGAACCTTTCTCCCGCATGAGAAAAGGTATTTTATTTATTTCATCAACCCCGCTCCTTTCCCCGAAAACCAGATGCGGAGCCACTCCATAGACCAGCTCATCTTGGCAAAAGGGCTCATATTGCAATTTTTTCGAATTCATTTTGGCGCCAACCACGCCAAGGAGCAACTGATGATTCTCCACCATCTCGACAATCTTGCCGGTGTCGCCGATAATGATCTCAAAAGAGATATCCGGATATTTCTTTTTAAATTCCGAGGCTAGGACAGGAAGCATATAGGTGCCCGGAATAGTGCTGGCGCCAATGACCAGATGCCCGCTGACCTCCCGGCTACTTATATCAAGAGAATCCTTTATCTTTTCAAGACCATCTATCACCTGAAGAGCTCCCGGCAGGATAATTTCCGCCGCCTGGGTAGGCTCGATGGTCCGTCCAAGCCTGTCAAACAGCAAAAAGCCAAGTTCGTTTTCCAGGTTTTTTATATGTTCGCTTATTGTGGGTTGACTGATGGCGAGTTGCAGCGAGGCCTTTGAAAAACTTTTATTTTGATAAACGGCCACAAATATTCTTAATTGATGAACATCCATTCTCTCTTCCCGGGCAAACCCGACAGACACGGTGACTGGTGCCCGCGACCAGGACCTGCCGCATCATATTTTTGAATCCGCCAAAATTGATTAATGCAAGTCCTCGCCGGTGCTGCTCATGGCCAGATTCCCATCTTTGACCCCGCGAATCGCGGTCAATTTTTCCGCCAGATCCCGAACTTCCCAAGCCTTGCCCCGGACAATAACCACCTCCAGGCAGTTATCATGATCCATATGAATATGTGTCGTGGAAACAATCTGATGATGAAAACCATGCTGCAATTCAGTGATCCGATCCTGGAGCTGATATTGATGATGATCGTAAACTAATGAAATCACACCGACAACTTCCTTTCCAGCCTCCCACTCGTCCTGAATAAAAGACTTACGAATCAGATCACGGATGGCCTCGGATCGGTTACTGTATTGCCGGCGCAGGATAAAATCATCGAATTCCGCCAACAAATTTTCATCAAGAGAGATGGAAAAACGTTTAATCATATTTTCACCGTTGGTAACATTTTTTGTAACCAATCACGGGGTAAAATCACCAAGCTTTCAGGTAACTCCTTATTCTATAAGCGTTTACAGGTGCCGGAGATCGGAGTCTGCGCTACCTACCGTAAGCAGGGTGGGTGACTATAGCCCCTCTATGTCAGACGTCCTGATCGCGGTAATGGAGTTTCACTTCGTTCACTTACCTTCGGTGCCTGTGATCGCTTACCATTTTTTTATTAATTTAGAGTGAACGATGTTTGAAGTCAAGAAAGTCTCCTCCTGGTGCCTAAATTTTTTTCAGCCCTGATTCCAAGTGGCAGTAAGAAAAAATCAAAAAACACGAGTCTGTAGCATCTGATATATAAAAAAAAGAGAAAAAAGGAGAAATCAGCAAAGAAAACGAGGAAAGAGGAGCTTAATGATTTAATTAAGTATTAAAAACCATAACAGAACAGTCATAAAACTATAGAATCACAGGCCTTTTCGTTGGCACAAAAAAAGCACGCTTTTTTAACAAATTAAAAGACGCTGCCGGTAACATCCATGCCATACAGGCTTTTCCAGGGTGTTGATAACTCTAGAAATCATGATTAGAAATCCGCCTTAACCGTCTTTGACAGCCACCCTGTTTTTTGAATAAAACTAGCCAACATTCAAACTGACTCCGGTTACTTTTTTCAATATCTTTCTTTTAGACCTACAAACAATGTTGTGGAATAGTATAAAAAATAAATTGTCTAAAAAACTGTCAAACAGCGTTTATTCGCTCTGGATTGAGCCAATCTGCTGCCTTAAGGAAGACAGTCAAGGGTTGGAACTGGCCGGACCGGATACTTTTTTCTGTAATTGGATTAAAAACAATTACCTGACAGAGATCAAGAGCTGTCTAGAAGAACTTGACCGAAAGAATCTCAATATACGATTCACTGTTGATGGCTCGAGCCGAAGGCCACTGCTCACTGGCGGAAGCGAGCAACTGCGCCTGCCAACCATGCCCAAGGTTCAATCATGCATCCGAGCCCTGCATCCCCGCCACACCTTTGCTGAATTCATAGTTGGAGAAAGCAACATGGTTGCCCACGGTGCCAGCGAGGCAATGGCCATGAATGATACGGCTCTCGGACCTTGTCTTTATATCAAGGCCGATACTGGCCTGGGAAAAAGCCACTTGACCCATGCCGTGGCCCACCATATCCTGAATCACTCGCCGGGAACGCGACTGCACTATCTCACTGCCCAGCAACTCACAGGTGAAATGGTTAAAGCAATTCAAAATAACAGCATGAACGGCTTTAAAAAGAAATATCAAAATTACTGCGATATTCTGCTGATTGAAGATATTCACACCTTGGGCGGCAAACCCAAGACCCAGAGTGAACTGGCGGAAACTCTGGATTATCTTATGGATCGAGGGAAACGAATTATCATGACCAGCTCCATGACTCCGTTGGATATTCCTGATATTGACTCTGCTTTCCGCTCCAGATTGACCTCCGGACTGATCACCACCATCAACCCTCCGGACCAAAATACCCGTATTCGAATTATCAAAAGAAAAGCCGATAACTGCCGACTTCCCCTCAACGAAGAACAGATCCTGTTCCTGGCCGAACAGATCAAGGGCGATATTCGCCAAATCAAAAGTATTATTGTCGGCATCAAGGCTCAATGCGGCCTGCTCAAAACCCGCCCTGATCTAACTTTGGTCAAGGAAACCCTGAGAAATATTATTGGTCGCCATAATGACCTGACCGCCGAAGTCATCCGTAATTTTATCGCCGGCCAGTTCAAGGTTACCATTAACGATCTCTGCTCCAAATCCAGAAAAAAAGCCATTACCTTTCCCCGGCAGATTTCAATGTACCTGGCCCGTAAATACACGAATCAGCCTCTGGCCGATATTGGCAGAGCCTTTAACAGGGATCACTCAACCGTGGTTCATTCTGTTCGGGTCATCACAGATCAAATCGTACGATCCAGCAGCGTGCGAGGCCAGATCAAACTTGTTTCCACCAAGCTTGAAAAACAGTTTTTGTAGCACTTCGGTAACCACTCAGCCAAAAAAAATAATTGGGTTAACCATCTAGCACCTGTCTTTGAAGGTGCTTCCCTTATGCGGGACGCTCCATATGTGTGCAGGCAGACAAAGCAGAACAAAGACTCAGACCTGCAAAATCTTCATTTAAATTTTTTTCACAAAAACATCCTCCACGCCTTTTCTTTTCTATTTTCCCCACAGTGTCCAGTTAAAAAGAATTAATCTATTTCTACAGTAGATTTATCCTTTTTTCTTTTCACAATTCATCAAAATCTGTCATAATTTTAATAGAAACAAATGCGACGGTCGAGGCTTGTGAAAAGGTCTTGCCTGTTACCATAACAACCAGTAACCCAGCACAGATGAGGGAATACTGGAGACATTGGCATCTTTCTTGCGTATCAACATAAACAATTCTGAACCGGTAACCTTTCCGTCAGACACGGTAGCTTAGACAGCAACTTATTCCGCTGTTCAAAAAAATAATCAGACATGCCAGCCAATGAACACTTTACAAAAATTCAATATTAAGGGGAAAATGATTCTTGGCTACATGCCTATTCTGCTGGCGATCATCGCAATTGCCGTTTTTTCTCTGCAAAACATCAAACAGTTTGAAATAATCAATAAAGATATCGTGGAAAACGATACTGTTCTCTTCCTGGCGACAGATAAATTAGTGGATAATCTTCTGGCCCAGGAAGCGTATGGTCGGCGTTATATGATTCTGGGGAGTCCGCAGATACTTAAGTTATTCCAGCAACGCAGCCATGCCTTTAATTCGCTTGTAGACCAAATCCGGGTCCTGGAAAACCATCAAAATATTCCCATCGAACAGCTGGCATCACTCCATCATAAATTAAATGAACTGTATACCAAAAATTTTGAATCATTAAACAACTCAACAGCAGATTCTGTCCCAAGATACGACAAGCAAATACAGGAGACGCTGGACGAAATTTTTGTGCTTATCCAGCATATTGAAAAAATCGGCAGAAAAAACCAGCACCAGAAAATAATCAGTGCCGGCTCCATCGGCATGAAAGCATTCCAGATCACGGGACTGTTGGCCATTTTGGGATTCATCTTGGGATTTGTTGCAATATCATTGATCAGCCGCAGTATTTCCCGGTCAATCCAACAGTTGAAATCTTCCGCCAAGCTGATATCGGAAGGACATTTTGACCATTACCCAGACGTTGACACCAAAGACGAATTCAGGGAACTCGCCAGCTCTTTTGGTGACATGGCTCAACGATTGGCGTTTCTGGAAGTGATCCATCGGGACGCAAATCCCTTAACCAGACTGCCTGGAGGAACAGCCATTGAAAATGTTCTTAAAAACCGGCTGGCTACGAATAAAAACATTTCATTCTGCATGCTGGACCTGGATAATTTCAAGTCATTTAATGACCGCTACGGATACGCCCAGGGCAATGAAATCATCAAGGCGACAGCGGAATTAATTAAATCCACCGTTTCCAGGTATAACTCTGATGACAACTTTGTCGGCCACATTGGCGGAGATGATTTTGTCGCGATCGTCAATCGGCGTCACCACAGGATAATATGCGAGACTATTATCAAGAAATTTGATCGAATTGTTCCCGATTATTATCCTGTCATAGACAGAAAAAAAGGCTACATTGTCGGCAACACGCGACAGGGACTGGAGGTAAGATTTCCTATCATGACTATTTCAATCGCAGTGGTCAACGTTGACCATCAAAGACCGACAAATCATTTAATAATCGGAGAGATTGCCGCAGAATTAAAAAAACACGCCAAGTCGATCCCGGGCAGCGTGTTCGTTGTCAACCGCAGAGGTCAAAAAAAACAACAGCCCGGCTTTCGGCCCAAGGTTGTCGGCCTGGGAGGAAAATGAGACATTTCAGGCCGCTAAAACCGAATTTTCGACCATTCATTCTCCTGTTGGCCTGTATCGGGTTACTTACAAGCGGCTGTATTGACAAGTCCCTGTTCAACACCTATCCCCACTATTACCTGTCCGTTGAAAGCAACAATATTGAACCGGAAATCGCCCGCCTTGAAAAAAACAGCGCTGATGATCCGGATTCAGCTGCGGCCGCAGAGTCATTTTATTATCTTTCCCTCCTCTACTCACACCACAAAAAATCCCAACCCGATTACAAAAAGGCTCTACAGAATCTTGAAAGCTATATCCGGCTCAATCCCGAGGCAGAGAAAAAAAGTGACGTGCAGTACCTCCTGTCGTTATTCCGGGAGATTGATACATTGAGGTCCAAAAATCATGCTCTGAAAGCCAAAAATAATGCCTTAAAAAAACATAGCATAAGACTAAAAAGCGACACCTCAGCATTAAAAGGGGAAAAAGAGCAGCTGACAGCAGAAAATCAAAATCTGCAGGACATGATTGAACAGTTGAAGCTTCTTGATATTCAACTTGAGGAAAGAAGAAAATCCGTAACTATTCAGTAGCAGCCCATCTAGTTCCAGGCCCTTCCCGCCATTGGAAAATGTAAAGTTGAACGAAATCGTTCAAAAATAGACCCCTTTCACCGCATCCTTCTCTGCTTTACCACGTCCACCTGCCACAATCGCCTCGGCAACCCTCCTTGCCGACTTGGTCATATCATTGATTCCGATGCCGTCCCAGCCAAAGCCACAAATATACAATCCCTTTTCTTTGTCTTCCAACGTCCTGCGCCATTCAAGGAGGCGGGGATGATCCAACTCCAGCTGCGGAATACCTCCGGCCGGCTTCAACACCCTGGCAAATACCGGCGGCTCGGGCAAATTAATCAGTTGTTTAATATCATCAAGAACCCTCTTAATAATTTCTTCATCAGCCAGTTTCAATTTTTCCGGATGTCGGCGACCGCCGACAAGGGCTTCAAGCAACACATGCCCGGTCGGAGCCCGGCCGGGAAACATCTGGGATGAAAAAAGAGCGCCCAGGGCAAAACGGTTTTCCGTTTCCGGAGCCAGGTAACCGAACCCGTAAGGAATTTGAGCCCGGTCGGTGAACCCCAAAGCAACATTAAAAATACGTGACACGGGAATAGCGGCCACAGGAGGAGTACTAAGCTTGGACAACAGAGAAAGAGCCGGATTGACGGGCAGGGCCATGACCACATTGTGAGCCGAAAATCTTTTCTTTGCCGTGTCTATATGATAGTACCCGTTATCCTGCCGGTTCAGCCGGCGGACCGAACTGTCAAAGACAATCTCCCTGTTCCGGGCCAGAACCTCAACCAGCCGTTCAAGCCCCTGAGGAAAATTTTTCATGGTCGGCAGGGGACCGGATTTTTTACTCTTCTTTTTTTTTGCTTTCAGTCCTCGAAAAATAGAGCCATATTCCTTTTCCAGCCGCCGCACGCCCGGCATGACCGCATCAATACTGAGACGCTGGTAATCTCCGGAAAAAGTGCCTATCACCGCCACATCCACCAGGGGAAGCACACCCTTGCCAAAGCGATACTCGGCCCATTCAGCAATGGTCTGATCTTCCTGACGAGGCTTTATCCAGAGATCACCGAGCAGCCGCAGCTTTGCTTTTACTGAAAGCAGCGACGTCGTCAGCATACTCCGGGGTTTCTGGGGCAGGGCGACCAATTTTCCCCGATGACAGACAAAGCGACGAAAATCCCCAAGAGGCACAGTCTGGGCTTCTTTGTCAAGACCGGTATCGCATAGAATTTCCCGGCTTTCTTCGACATTGTCCAGAAAACCGTGCGGCCCACACTCAGCCAGAAATCCATCCTCGAAAAAAGATTGAACAGCTCCGCCGGCCCGCTCCGACTTTTCAAGAAGCAAAACGCGTAGATCAGGACGTATTTTCCGCAAAAAATGGACCGTGGCCAGACCGGAAATGCCGCTGCCGATAATTATTACATCGTAAATTGTTTTCATCATTGTCTCTTTCTCTTCGCTCCTGTCTTCCCTCAACTTGAATCATCGAAAGACAAAAAGCCATGAAAAAGATCATTTTTACTCTGGTATTAAATCGGTAAGTTGAGTAACCTGATCATCTGATGAATCATGACTTGCAGTTTCAATCCACGCCAAGCCATAAGCCCCCTGCTTTTAAAATATTTATCATGTCAATTCATCAGTAAAGTATAGAGATCCTTTCCCCCATCGCTTAACAGATACTTATTTTCTTACCGAATCCGAAATGAACAACGCCAAAGCAAAACACATCTTAATCCTTTGTTATTCATACAGCGGCCAGACCAGCAGCCTGTTAAGGAAATTAACCGAGGGACTGGAACGACAACAAGTTAAGGTGAGCATCGAAAAACTTTCTCCCAACAAAACAATCCGTTTTCCCTTCGGAGACATCCCCACCACCCTGAAAATGATGCTGATCACTTTTTTCAGGAAACGAGTTCCTATTGCCGAACTGTCTGAAAAATGCAACCGGGAATATGACCTGATTATTCTGGCAGGCCCCACCTGGTCCTATCATCCCAGCGGCCCGGTTCTTTCTCTTTTTGACCGGGACGGAAGCCGGCTGTTTAAGGGTCGTACCGTTATCCCCTTCATCTCCTGCCGGGGTTACTGGCGTGCTCACTGGTACGGCCTGCGACAAAAACTCCGAAAATGCGGGGCAACCATTCCGAACCTGATCGTCTTTACCCACCCCACCAAGGAACCGTGGCGAACCATCGGCGTTTTCCTGAAACTTGCCGGCAAAAATCCGGAACAATCCAGATTGATGAAAAAAGTATATTCCAAATACGGCCATGGCACTGATCAACTGGTCGAGGCCAAGCGCTTCGGCGAACTGCTCGGCCAGGCCCTCTCCCAGGGGACATCGTTGACCGAGCTGAACTTTAAAACCCCGTCAGCCATGCCCTAGCAGAATTGCGGATTTTTGAATGCTGATTTCGGTTTTTAGCCCGTTAGTTATTTCCGAAATCCAAGATCTAAAATCCGAAATTTTAATCTAGTTTAAAACTCAATCCCCTTCCGGGCCTTAATCCCATGGCTGAAGGGATGCTTGATCTCGCGCATTTCGGTAACAAGGTCGGCAATAGCGACAAGGCCGTCGGAAGCATCACGGCCGGTGATCACCAGATGCTGCGTTTCCGGACGATTGCGGATCATCTCAACAACCTCGCCCTCTTCGACCATACCGTACTTGACAAGATAGGTCAGTTCATCAAGAATGACCATGTCGTACTCACCGCTTGAAATTTTATCCCCGGCAAATTGAAAAGCCTTTCGGGTTTCCCTGATCAACTTATCCCGATCTTCGGCCTGCCAGGTAAAACCGCTGCCCGTGACAAAAAAATCAATCCATTCCTTGAAATGGGCCAATGCTTTCTCCTCTCCAGTCTGCCAGCTGCCCTTGATAAATTGAATAAAACAGACTTTCAGGCCCTGGCCGGCCGCCCGCAGGGCCTGTCCCAAGGCTGCGGTGGTCTTCCCCTTGCCGTTTCCGGTAAAAAGCAATACAAGTCCTTTCATTTTTCCTGTTCCGTCCGTATATTTTCTTCTTCCAGCACTCCGCCAAACTTGACAATCTGCTCCCGATAATACTCTTTATGGGCAGGATCCGTAATCAGCGCCTGCCTTTCCACCCGCAGGGCATTTTCCTTAAATCCATTGACCCAATATGCGGTGGCCAGGGTATCAAGAACATATCCCAGGGGTTTGAGTTCTGCAGCCCGCCGGGCCAGCATCAGGGCTTGGGCCGGATTGCGTATTTGCTCATCATCCACCGTGAGCAGCAGCCAGGCCAGGTTGTTCAGGACATTGGGATCATCCGGCGTCAACTGCAATTTTTTTTCATAGGCCGCAACCGCCTCCCGATAGAGGCCTCGCCCCTGCTGCAGGTCGCCAAGGAGCATATACCAAAGCGGATTATCCCCATCCTCCATAATTTTCCGGTTAATCACGGCCTCGGAAAATTTCTCCTGCGGTGCCCCCTCCAATAAATCGGCAGGCATCTTCCAAAGTGAAAAACCGGCAATGCAGATCACCAACAGATAAACGAGCAGAAAACCATATACCTTGCGGTCATGCCGCAGACCTATGCGAGGCTCACGCTCACATTTTTCTAGAAAATCTACCCTCTCCGCAATGCCGAAATGATGCCAGCACGGCAAATCACGGATGTTGCCGCTTAACCAGCCGATCTTTTCAAGGGAGCCGATCAAAGGCCATGCCCGGCCCAGTGATCTCAGAGAATAAAGATCAGCCTGTCTCTCAAAATTGCGCATGAAAAAACCGAAGATGAAACGAAAATAGATCAACATCAAAACGAACATGGGCAGGGTGCTGAAAAACGAAAGGGCCGTGCCGGGCTCCTGGCCGATCATCTCACAGAACCGGTAAAAAAAAGTGGAATTCAACAGCAGGTAAAGAACAGGAAAATTAGTCAACTGAGCCAGCAAACCGAACCCCATAAACAAAAAAAGATAAAGCTGCAGATGATATTTTTTCACATGGCCAATCTCATGGGCCATCACAGCATCAAGCTCATCCGGGGTTAAAGTTCTGAGCAGGGCCGGAGTTACAAGAAGGTAACGAAACCGCGCCACAAGGCCCATCACTCCGGCAGTCAGGGCCTGCCCCTCAAAAAGGGGCCAGATCATGATATCGGCATAACCAACCTTATGCGCCCTGCAAAACGCTTCAAGATGAGACCGTACCGGCCCCTTCTCCAGAGGTCTGCAGTTCCACAACCGGACAATGATCGCCGGAAAGGTCAGCACCAAAACAAGAAAAAAAATCAAAAAAAGAAAAGGTTCACCCCAGGTCGAGGCCAGAAACCGTTGAAGATCCGGCAGCGGCGCGAGCCGCAGAAGATCGGAAAAGAACGAAAGCAGTAACCAAGGCAGAACAATGGGCAGGTTGGTCTTGAAATTAGACAGCAGGAACTGTTTTCTGGTATAACTTCGGCCGAAAATCCGGCCATAGGTTTGCCTGGCGCCGGCCCAGATCATCGCCAAATAAAAAAAGAAAAGCAATAAGCCACCCAGATCAACCAGCACCGGCAGACTGGACAACAGGGGCAAACTGGCAAAAAAATACTGACAGTCAAGAAGATAAACATCCAGGGCCACCATGATGATGGCCAAAATCGAAAGTTTTTGCTCAATGGTAAAATAACGGGCAGAATTCTGAATTTGATTGCGCCGGTAGACAAACCGGATCAGGAATTGAAACAGAAAGGCCTTAAAAATAAAAACCGAAAGGCTGTTAACAAAGGAAAACTGAGGGGTATCGGGAATGCTATTCGTGGTCAAAATAAAAATGACCACAAGCAGATAAATTAAATTGTTATACACTGTGCCATTTCCCTTTTAAAAACGAGAGACGGCTGAAGAACGCTGCCTGCTGTTATGCTTCCGGCATTGACTGACGAATTCCGTCATTTGCGCGGAAGTCAAAAGATGATGCCGGACAAAATAAACACCGATTCTTTTCTTCATCCTGTTCTGCCGGGAAAGAAGGATTACGAGCTGAAGCAAATAAAACATGACAACGTGACGACGACGGACCAATTCTCCCCGGCCAACACAGCGGTTCGGTTGGGTCTCCAACACTCTCTTGCGATAGGCTCTCTTGACTCCCGACTTCTGAAGATAACCTAAAAGCTTTCTGGAAACCGTCAGGTCAGTGCCAAAAATAATTTTGCAGGCACGATACAGTTCATGTTCAGCGACAACGGTCATATCAATCTTGATTTTTTGCCAGTCAAATTTATAGCATGAAAATTTTCAATTTTGACGGGATTAACAGGATCATCAGGATAAATGAAAAATCTTGTTCATCCTGTCAAAATAAATCCCGCCAGAGGCGACTAATTTAAAATCCCAAATCCTTTTACAGGATGCCACGTGGTTGAAAAAGAAATCATTTGAAGTTACAATATCACATAACTTACTAATTTGTTAGAAAATTTTTACTCCGAAATCATGCCAACTCACGAATATTTCATGAAAATTGCCTTGGAAGAGGCAAAAAAAGCCCTTGCCGCCAATGAATTCCCTGTAGGCTGCGTCATGGTCTACGATGATCAAATCGTGGCCAGTGGAAAAAGAGAACACAGCCGAACCCTGACCAGGGCTGGGACCACTCTAGCCGCCAATGAACTTGATCATGCCGAAATCATGGCTCTGCGTCATCTTGTGGCCGGCCAACTTGAAATTGACCATAGCCGGGTGACGGTTTACTGCACCATGGAACCCTGCCTGATGTGCTTCGGGGCTCTGCTCCTCAGCAACATCCACACCATTGTTTACGCTTACGAAGACGCCATGGGCGGCGGCACATCCCTGCCCCTGTCCCACCTGACACCTCTCTACCGGGAGATAAAAGTTTCAATTGTCCCACATATTCTCCGTGATGAAAGCCTTCTCCTTTTCAAAGAATTTTTCCTTAATCAGGATAACAGCTACTGGCGGAATAGTTTTCTTGCCGACTATACCCTTTCCCAAAAAGTAAATATTCGGCTAGCACCCCATCTTTGAACGATCAGGCCTACTCGCATATGAATCAATATAGCTCGCAGACCTGATCGTCCAAATATGGGCCACTATCCAAAATTTACATTTCGGTGGTTTTTGTAATAATTTATTATCAAGCCGAATGTTTACCCCAAAAATAAATCATAGACAGTTACACTATGGAGTTAAGGGTAGGTTATAGCCCTACCTGAACAGTTAACATGAATCAGCCAAAAGTAAAAACCCTGGGATTCAAGGCCGGGGAACGCAATGTTTTTTTTCACCTGCTGACGGCATGCAATCTCTCCTGCCACCACTGTTACATCAATCCCGAACAACACGGCAAAAGCAGCGTTTCAAGGGAAACCATGCTTGACTGGCTCAAGCTCTTTGCCGACCCGGACAAAAAAACCAATGTGATCTTTCTGGGCGGCGAACCAACTATGCATCCCGATCTGGCCCTTGGCATTAAAACAGCCCGCAAGCTGGGATACCAGTCCATCACCGTGGACACCAACGGCTACCTGTTCCATGATCTGCTCGCTAACATCTCACCCGGAGAGGCCGTAATCAGCTTCAGCCTGGATGGCCCGGATCCCGACATTAATGACCCTATTCGCGGCCAGGACGTCTTCCGTGTCTGCACCGACAATCTCAAAAGGGCAATCAGCCTCGGGTTTGACGTCAGCGTCATCTATACGGTGAGCCGAATGAACATTGACCATCTGCTTCGCATGGCTCCCCTGCTCAAAAGTCTTCAAGTC
Source organism: Deltaproteobacteria bacterium (assembly GCA_029933005.1). Taxonomy (GTDB): domain Bacteria; phylum Desulfobacterota; class Desulfobulbia; order Desulfobulbales; family SURF-16; genus JAGHCC01. The sequence continues at coordinate 20,274 of JAOZOY010000021.1, read as the reverse complement.
AAACGTTTTTTTATCCAGGTCATCGGTATACGGGGTAAATCAGCTTCCTCTGAAGACAATCTGCAGCTCACCCCCGGGGAATGGCTGTCAGTGATCCCCCAGGCTGCGGCAGATGCTGCTGACATGGGCATTGAGGTGGTTTATCCTAAGGTCTTTCTTGACAGAGATGAAACCTTTTCCTGCGGTGGCAAAGAGGCGGAAAATTACTTTATTTTTCCAAACGGCAGGGTATACCGGTGCCCACTCTGCGAGGACTTCCCGATTAATGCCTTACGAATTGAAAACAACAAGCTGATCAAAAATGAAGATTTGACAGAGGACCGTTTTTTTGAGCTGAACATCCCCGAAGGCTGTGTGATGAACAAACTGCTGCAACCCGGCAATATCGACTACGACGACCACGGCAACCCCCTCCACCGCATTTCCTGCTGTCTGATCAAGCAGGAAATGAAAAAGTAAGAAGTAGCGTTGCTTTCCCTGTCCCGGCCCTGTACCCAGAGTTTAATGTCTGAATTCCCTGACATGAAGGTACTTCACTTTTATACAGCGACAGGGCCTATCGTCTCTGACCTGGCCCTGAGGAGCAGGTTTTCCCTGTTAAATAAATTATTGGGGGACAATTCATGTTAACGCTGATGGCTTTGCATCTTGAGAGGGTATCTTTGCACTGATTGTATTGCTGAATAAGTTACAGGAAAACTCAACTAAAAATGCGAATAATGGCAATACCGGCCTCATAAAGACCAAACAGGGGGAAAGAGAGAAGAACAGCGGAAAGCGGATCGCCGGCGGCAAGAAGAAAGGCAAGAACAACAATAAGCAGATAAAAATATTTTCTTTGACTGCTGAAATATCCCCGTGCCGCCAGGCCGACTCTGGTCGCCATCACCATTAGAAAAGGAATCTCAAAGGCCAGGCCAAAGGCCAGGGAGGTTCTGACAACAAAAGTAAGGTAGGATTCGAGCCTGGGCAGAGGTTCAAGCCCATCCCTGGTAAAACCCATCAAAAAGTCAAGCAGCTCAGGCATGACAGCAAAATAGGCAAAAAACACCCCGCCGCCAAAAAGCAAAGTGGCCCAGAAAACCACATTACGGCCAACCTTCTTTTCCCACGGATGCAGTCCAGGCGCCATAAACATCCAAGTCTGATAAAGCAGCACCGGAAAACTTGCAATCAGCCCCGTCAAAAGTGAAAGCTTGAGATAACTGACAAAGGCCTCGGTGAGATTCGTATAGACGAGCTTGGTCAGAGCCGGATGGGCCGCAAACAGCGGCTTCATGAGAAAATGGGAAATAGGTCTGGAATAGATGTAGGCAACACCGCTGCAGATTACAACCGCGGCAAAAGAAATCACGAGCCGACGACGGAGTTCCCGCAGATGATCGCCAAGATGATCAACCAGAAAATTCATCAGCTGTTTTTTTGTTTTTCCTGACCACTTTCATCCTCATCCTCATCCATATCGGCCTTAAGCTCGGTCAGGCTATCAGAAGCAATATCGTGAATATTATCTGCAGAACTTTCAGCCTCAATTTGCTTAGGCCTGGAATCACCCGGACGTTCAATATCAGCCATTTCTTCCTGAAAATTTTCCTTGAGGGCATTTGCCGTTTTTTTCAATTCCAACAAATGTTTAGCCATTGTTTTGGCCATTTCCGGTAATTTATCCGGGCCAACAACAATGAGGGCCAGTGCCAAAATCAGGATGAGTTCAGGAAGTCCAATACCGAGCATTTACACGATCCAGTCAGTTGAGCTGAAGACAGCAGAAAAAGGGGCAAAGGTTCAGAGGATCAAAGGGATTTTTTAAAATTGCCACCAGTTATTGAAAAGTTACCCTTAGACCTCGTCTGCAATCTGTTGAGAATACGGTATTTGCTATCCAGTGTCAAGAAAGCTGAAAACGGCTTCTCAAAACACTTTATTCCAAATAAAAACCTGACCAATTGACTTTTTCAAATCCTTTGACTATTCTCATTTTCGGTAAAAAAGAACCGGGATCAATGATCACCTTGTACTCTGATCCATTTAAAAAAACTGTCCGCCATAAGCGGCCAGCAATGAACATACGCAGTCAGACGAATGAGGAGAATGTAAAATGGCCAATGTCGTGGTGGTGGGAACCCAGTGGGGCGATGAAGGAAAAGGTAAAATTGTAGACCTGCTGACCCGGTATGCGGATTATATTGTTCGCTTCCAGGGCGGAAATAATGCCGGTCACACCCTGGTCGTGGAAGGAAAAAAATTTGTTTTTCACCTGATTCCATCCGGCATCCTGTATGAGGACAAACAATGCCTCATCGGCAATGGCGTGGTGCTCGACCCCGACGTTCTGCTGGACGAGATGGACAATCTGGCCGACAACGGCCTGCCGGTCACACCGGACAGGCTCACCATCAGTGAACGTACCCATCTGATCATGCCCTATCATCAGCGCCTTGATCTCGGCAGCGAAGCGATAAAAAAACAAGGCGCTAAAATCGGCACCACCGGGCGCGGCATCGGTCCCTGTTACGGCGACAAGATTCTCCGATCCGGCATCAAAATCGGCGATCTGCTGGATGAAGATCTCTTCCGGGATAAGCTCCGCCAGAATATTGACGAAAAAAACAAAATCTTAACGGAGCATTATGGACAGGACCCGCTGTCCTTTGATGAAATTTACGGACAGTTCCAAAAATATACGGAAAAATTGGCGCCGTTTATCGGCAATGTCTCGGTCATCCTTGACCAGGGCCGCAAGGCCGGCAAAAACATTCTCTTCGAGGGCGCCCAGGGAACACAACTTGACATTGACCACGGCACATACCCCTTTGTCACATCGTCAAATACCGTATCCGGCAATGCCTGCATCGGTTCAGGCTTCGGTCCATCCCACATTGACAGCGTCATTGGTATCCTGAAGGCCTATACTACCCGCGTAGGCGAAGGCCCTTTCCCCACTGAACTTTTTGACGAGACAGGGGATGCAATCCAGAAAAAAGGTGGAGAATTCGGCGCCACCACCGGCAGGAAACGGCGCTGCGGCTGGCTTGACAACGTGGTTGCCAGCGAGTCAGTACGACTCAACGGTATTACCGGCCTGGCCATCACAAAACTCGACGTTCTGAGCGGCCACGATACCTTGAAAATCGCCACATCTTATGAGGCGGACGGTAAAACCTATACCGCCATGCCCGGCAATATCAGAACAACCCAGAAACTGAAACCGGTTTACGAAGAAATCCCGGGCTGGCAGGAAGATATTTCCGGCGTGAGAAGCGTCGACGATCTGCCGACGGCAGCTCATGACTACGTAAAAAGGATCGAAGACCTTACCGAGACTCCGATTGCCATTTTGTCCGTAGGACCGGATCGGGCTGAGACGATTTTGTTAAAAAATCCTTTTGAGAAATAAAAGTAAGCCAACCTTTGAAATTTATCTCTCACAGAGACACAGAGGTATCCATTTTTTCTCTGTGAATTCCGTGTCTCTGTGAGAAATTAAAAAATCTACATTTTCTGAACAGTCTGCGCTCCAGCCATAATATCGGCCATGTCCACGGCAATGTGAACCAGCATGTTGGGAACAACGGGCTCGGATTCGGATGACCTGATGGGAGGAACAGAAAAACAGGAAGACAGCCTGTGCAGAAAACTCGTATCAGGATAATCCATGCGCTGATCCAGGGTCTGCTCAATGTACCAGACCGTATCTCCGCTCCGGACGTCCAGCAACCGGACGGAAACATCAACCCTGGCCCCACCCATCCTCGTTCCCGCCAACATATAATTAATTTTTCCGGCCAGGACCAGATCCGTTCCGGCCTGTCTGCCAAGACTCACCGCTTCATCCCGTGAGCCATAGGGAAGATCAATAAGTTTGATCATTTTAAAGGCCTGTTTCCCAAGCAGGACATCTCTGAACAACGCCGCCGTGCCGCTGCCCTGTTTTGAATCCACATTGGCCGGTACATGAAAGGGCAGAACAGTAACCGTCCTCATTCCACCGTCTTCCACCAGAGGATAAATATAAACAACCGGGGAATTCGTCCGAATTTCCACCCGGTCCACATCCTTTTTTCCGCCACAGCCGGTGAGCAGAAATACCATGATGAGAATAATCAGGCCGCGTTTCATCATCACCCTCCTAGTGCTCATAAGCGGATAGTTCATACCGGCTTGTGCCGTCGGTCCTGGCAAGCAGGCTGTTAATATTTTTATTCCGTTCAATCTCCAGGCCGGCGGCATACGCAACCTCGCCTGAAGCTGCCTCAATCATCCGAACATTAACAATCACAGAACTCGGGGTCAATGCATAGGTGCCGGTGACAATCCCATAGGCATCCTCATCTCCGGCCACAAGATTGGCATCCCTGCTCAATGCCAGTTCCCCGCTTCTCTTTTTGATATAAACTTCAGAGGTTTTCCTGATCTCCGCCACCCTGAAACCACGGTTAAAAAGACAGGTGGACAAAGCCTCTGTCATGGCGCGGCCAAAGGCGGATGTCCGGTAGAGATCATCAAGATCAACCAAAGTTGTGAGAATCAACTTTTCTCCCTGCCCGAAACCGCTTTGCCGACTGGCCAAGAGTCGGTTGGCAAGCTCATCGCCAAAGCCAAAGAAATCAGACGATGAAGCTGAAACGGTGGGGGTTGGCTGAACCTTACCACAGCCGACACAGATGAGGACAAAAAAGGCCGTGATCAATAAAAATCTCTTTTTCAGCATGACAACTCCAGACATATTCATAAATTCAAAAATATTTTTTTCAACCAACTGAAAAAACGTCACCCCCCTATCATCAACCTGAAGGGCCTTAAGACTCACCGCCGTTCACGCAACAACTGCTCGGCTCTTTTCATTCCATCTACAGCATCATCGTAAGTCATTTTATTCACAGCCGCAGCCGCAGCATATGAAAACTGTTCCCGAGCCAGTTCAAATCGTTCTTCCCGTAAATACTCAACACCCTGCCCATAACAGGAAAAAGCATAGCCGTTTATTCTCTGTAACGGCTGCTCCACCGGCTTTTTTTCCCACATTGAACATCCGGCCAACAGTACAACCACAGCCGCCGGCAAAAAAAACCATTTCATTTTTATGGACTCCTTCACTGATCTCATCTTCACTCTCAATTTTTCGACTTATTCAATCAGGGCTGTTTCTGCAAAAGGCCTGACCCGCACCTTTGAACCTGATCGATGCGGTCTCCCCTCGTCCTGAAGCAGTCCGCCGGATACTTCGTTTAACTCAAAAACTGTACTACCGCCCGAAAGCACCATTCCGTCTCGGTTGCGAAGCAGGCGGGCATTGATAAAAATTTCATTATTTGAAATCGTGTATGTACCCACAAGCATGGCATCACCTGGATGGACATAACTCAACTCGGCCATATCGCGTGACATTGCGTATTCACCGAACCCCTCACTGATCATCATGGCCGGCGTCAGACGGACATCCACAACATCCAGTCCGACAACCTGAAGCTCATACATCATCTGTTCGCCAAAATAACGGCCGAGCCCGGAGGTTGTGTAAAGATGATTCAGATTAACAAAAGTGCTCACCGTGACCGTCAACTCATCAATGATCTCTTCCCTGGCATTGGCTAAAAGCTGATGAGCCAGCTCCCTGATGCGCAGTTTCAATTCCAGGCCCTGATCCGACGGCTCAACAGGCGCCTCCTTTTTTTTCTGAAAAAAAGCCAAAAAATTTTCCGGCCATGTTAATTCGTCCGGTGGCAGAACAGCCTCATCCAGCCGGTAGACATAATCTTTATCCAGGTCATGCCGACACATGTTGACAGGAACAGTTTCCGCCTCCGTGTCCGTCCATGGCCAGCCGGCAGCCGAAACAAAACCGGCGTAACACGTAAACATAAGTACAATAATTATTTTTCCCCAAATAAAACGCATGGACGCCCCTCCTGCTCGGAAAATCATGTCAACAAACACTTTTTTGTCAAAAAACCGTACCTGCGTCAACGGATCAACACTTAAAATCCACAAACAAGTTCGGCATTATTTTCCCTGTAGCTTTTTTTTCCCATCAATTCGTCACTTATTTTTCGTAAAAATCCAGATAGCTTGACGGGCTGTCGCATCTCAAATGACCACCAGTAAAGGCAAGAGACCTCAACCGGCAAACGCAAACGATCATTTCCATTCAGACCTGTCGACAAAACAACATTGCATTTCCCATGCCAAAAAACATAGCTCCAAATCAGATCTACAAATCCCCGTTTGACGGATCAATCCACACCCAACACAAAAAGGTTGTCAAACACAATAAAGCGATTATAATTGTAAAGTTCATGTTTGTTATATTGTAACTATTTCATTTTAAATACTTCGGCACTCTTCGTATCAGTACCGCCGGCAAAAACAAATTCTCATCAAGGAGGATTCATTCAACATTATGGCACGTATTACAGTTGAAGACTGCCTTAAACAGATCGGTAACGAAAATCGCTTCGTCCTTATTCATCTTGCTGTCGCTCGGGTAAAACAGCATAGGAAGGGACAAGAGCTCCTTGTTAAAGGAAAAAACAAAGAGGTTGTCATGACCCTCAGGGAAATTGCTGCCGGCGAGGTCACATTTGACAATATCAAAGAGCTGGGACACCGCCGGGACAGCGAACCGGAAACAACCGAAACCGAGCAGGCTTCTGCTTTGACCAAACCGGAAACCCAGCCCGCAACCACTGAAAATTCAGCCTGATCTCCAATCATACGATGAGCAAAGATTACTATCAGATCCTTGGCATTTCCAATTCGTCATCAGCGGCGGAAATCAAAAAATCCTACCGGAAACTTGCCATGAAATATCATCCTGATCGCAATCAGGGTGATAAAGAAACGGAAGACAAATTTAAGGATGCAGCCGAGGCTTATGAAGTGCTCGGCGATGTGGAAAAACGTAAAATTTATGACCGTTATGGAGAAGAAGGCCTGAAAAACAGCGGCTACAGCGGACCCGGCAATTTTAATGACATTTTCTCAAGCTTCGGTGATGTCTTTGAGGATCTATTCGGTTTTAGCGGCGGCGCACAGCATGACAGAAACGGACCCCAACCCGGCTCAGACCTCCGCTATGACCTAAAAATCAGTTTTCTCGAAGCGGTTCACGGCGTAAAAAAAGAAGTCGAAATCACAAAAAAAGAAACTTGTTGGACCTGCGAAGGCACGGGAATCAGGCCAGGTTATCAAAGTCAAACCTGTCCCACCTGTCATGGTAAGGGCCAGGTTATGCGATCCCAGGGTTTTTTCAGAATCAGCACGCCTTGTCCGGATTGCCACGGCCAGGGACAAATTATCACGGATCCCTGCAATGACTGTGACGGCACCGGCCTGATCCGTAAAACCAAGAAAGTCTCCCTCACAATACCGGCAGGGGTGGATAATGGCGCAAGGATGCGGCTGCGCGGCGAAGGCGAGGGGGGCCGCCGGGGCGGTCCTTCAGGAGATCTTTACGTCGTTATTCATGTTGAATCCCACGAATTCTTCAAAAGGGACGGTGAATACATCTTCTGTGAACTGCCAATCACCATGCCCCAGGCAAGCCTTGGCCATGAACTTGAAGTCCCGACCATCCACGGCAAAAAGAAACTGACCATTCCTCCTGGAACCCAGACCGGTCAACGATTTACCCTGCGTGGCCAAGGCGTGCCACGCCTGAGAGGCAGTGGCTGCGGGGACATGATCATTGAAGCAAAAGTCACAACTCCCACGAAACTCACCGAAAAACAAAAAGAACTGCTCAGAGAATTTTCTGAACTCGAAAACGACAAAGATGACTCTGAGCATGAAGGTTTTTTCAAAAAACTCTTCAATTTTGCCTCATGAGCTCCGACTACCATGCCAAACGAAACAAAAAAAACACCCGACAAAAAATTTTCTCACTTTGACGAAACGGGAAATGCCCGCATGGTTGATGTGAGCCGGAAAGAAGCTACGGTTCGTGAAGCCACGGCAGCGGGAACAATCAGCATGTCGGCCAAGTCCTTTGATCTCATCAGACAGGGGAGGATGGCCAAAGGTGACGTTCTTGGTGTCGCTCGACTGGCCGGCATCATGGCCGCTAAAAAAGTGGACGACCTCATTCCGTTAACTCACCCCCTTCCCCTCAGCAAGGCGGAGATTCACTTTACTTTTCTTGATGCGGATAATAGTATTGAGATCCGGGCAACGGCAGGCATTACGGGGAAAACCGGGGTTGAAATGGAAGCTCTCTGCGCTGTTTCCATCGCCGCCTTGACCATATACGATATGTGCAAATCCGTTGACAAGGGAATGAAAATCGACAATATCAGGCTTCTTGTCAAAACAGGAGGCAAGAGCGGAACATATATCAGACAGAACGAAAACTGATCATCCCAGCAAACCACACTGACCTAGTGGTTTAAGCCTTCAACCTCAGGAGACAAAGTCCATGAACAAGGACGAACTGGAACATTTTAAGAAAAAACTTGAAGAGATGAAAGAGGACCTGCTGTCCGGGGCGGGCAAAACCATTTCCGAAATGACCGGACAGAGTGACAACTATCCGGATCCAACTGACAGAGCTTCAGCGGAATCAGACCGTAATTTCGAGCTACGCATCCGTGATCGGGAAAGAAGACTGCTCTCTAAGGTCAATTCCGCACTGACTCGAATTAAAGACGAAACCTATGGCGATTGTGATGGTTGCGGAGATAATATCAGCATTGCCCGGCTGGAGGCAAGGCCGGTGACAACATTTTGCATTAAATGCAAGACCAAACAGGAAGATTTCGAAAAAGCCCAGGAGGGCTGAAAAAGAAACAATGCCGGAATTACGCAAAGACCCGGTTCTGGGCCGCTGGATCATCATTGCCAAGGAACGTGGCAAGCGCCCTACGGATTTTATCATCAAAAAAAGCGAAAGCAAGGGGGGCTTCTGTCCACTCTGCCCCGGCAATGAAAAAACAACGCCTGCGGAAGTTTTGCGTTACAGCCGCACTTCTCACCCTCCGAACACTCCGGGGTGGGATCTCCGTGTTGTACCGAATAAATACCCCGCCCTGGTTATTGAAGGGGATCTTGACAAGGAAGGGGATGGGCTTTATGACAAGATGAACGGCATTGGCGCCCATGAAGTGATCATTGAAACGCCAAACCATAATGAATCATTCGTCCAGCTGCCGCCGGAACGAATGATAAACGTGTTCCTCTCGTATCGTGACCGACTGGTGGATCTCAGCCGTGATCAACGTTTCAAATATGTCATGGTGTTTAAAAATTACGGCCGTGGCGCCGGTGCCTCCCTTGAGCATTCACATTCACAGCTTGTGGCCATGCCGATTCTGCCAAGGATGATCGTCTCGGAACTCGCCGGCAGCCTTTCCTATTATCACTACAAGGAACGCTGTGTTTTCTGTGATATTATCCGCCAGGAAATCAAACAGGAGATCCGGGTGGTCTGCCAGAATGATCATTTTCTCTGTATTACACCTTACGCTGCCAGATCACCTTTTGAAATGTGGATCCTGCCCAAATACCATTCCGCATCCTATATTGAGCAGGATACCAAATCATTCCAGGCTTTAACCGCGATTTTTACGGAAAGCATGTTACGGCTGGACAACTGCATTCCAAACGTACCATACAACTTTGTTCTACATACTTCTCCGTTACGGTCAGAACCTTTAGAGCATTATCACTGGCATTTTGAAATAATGCCCAAATTGACCAAAATAGCCGGTTTTGAATGGGGTACGGGTTTTTATATCAATCCCACTCCTCCGGAAGAAGCAGCAAAATATCTGCGAAAGCTTGACTACTGATTTTATAAAAAACCTGAACACTCACCGATTCCCGTCAACACTTGACACAAAAGAGGTCGGACATGAAAAAAATATTGCTGGTTGATGACGAAGAAAGCATTCATCTGCTTTACAGAGAAGAACTGGAAGAAGAGGGATACGAGGTTCACTCCGCCCTTTCCGCCGAGGAAGCGCTGGAAAAACTTAATATCGTCTCACCTGATCTTGTCATCCTTGATATCAATATGCCCGGCATGAACGGCATTGACGCTCTGCGACGCATGAAAGAGACGTGCCCGAATATGCCCGTCATTCTCAGTTCAGCCTACCAGGAATTTAAACAGGATCTCGGCTCATGGGCCTCAGATGACTACATTGTCAAATCATCTGATCTGAGTGAACTGAAAGCCGCTGTTCGCCGTCATATTTCCTGAGTAGGCTTCTCTTTTGACACTGACTTAAATGTGTTGAAAACTGTCCTGGTTCGAGTCAAAACAAAATCGTGCGGAGCTCTCCCAAAGATTTTACGTTCTGATGAACTTATCGTATCTCAACATTCCCGCCATGGCATTACATCCGAAACGATGAAAGATATTCAAAGCCAGAGCGATCATCGGCGAATCAATATCAGGAAAGTTGGTGTCAAGGAAATCTCCTATCCCGTCACAGTGCTGGACAAGGCCAGGAAAGTTCAAAATACTGTGGCCAAAGTCAACATGTATGTGAACCTGCCCCATCAGTTCAAGGGTACCCACATGAGCCGGTTCATAGAAATCCTCAATCGTTTCCACGGCCACATTGACCTCAAGAGTTTTCATCTTGTTCTGCGGGAAATGAAGACGAAGCTCCAAGCTGAATCAGCACATATGGAGATCGAATTTCCCTATTTTCTCAAAAAGAAAACTCATTCCGGGCACAGAACGGATATTTGTGAGTATATCTGTAAAATGCATGGCTCTTTTGAAAAAATTGATGCCCTGACACTGGAAGTCAGAGTGCCTATTGCGCCGCCAACTCCTGAGCAAAGCACCACAGGCCTGCCGGAGTCACTGGGGCACTGGGGTTTTGCCCATATTCGTCTTCATTTTCGCAATTTCATCTGGCTTGAAGATCTTATTCAAATGGTGGAAAAAATCACCTCCCACAACTTAAAATGGTCCATGGAGATGCCAAAACCATCGAATTACGATCTCTCGGTGGAAAAAATCGCCAAGGCTCTGGGGGAAAAACTATCCGCCCACCCCGACATTCAATGGTTCGAGGTGAGTGTGGAAAATCTTTCGAAGGGCTTCAGCACCTTTGCCACCATTCGATCGATTTCTGATCTGTGATTTCGGAATGCGGATTTTAGATTAATAAAAAATGAAAGTTAGTCTCTCACAGGGTCACAGAGTCGCAGAGAAAAAACTCTGTGAACTCAGTCCCTCTGCGAGAGACTTTCAAATAAACACAAACTCCGATAGACAAAATACGATATCTCAAATCCGAAATAACAGGAAACAATATCATGCAGCACGAATTCTTACTTGAAATTGGAACCGAAGAAATTCCGGCAGATTATATCTTGCCGGCGCTGGACAATATGAAAAAAATTATGGCCCTCAAGCTTAAAGAGCTTGATCTGCCATTCGGGCGGATCCGGATAGCGGCCACACCGAGACGACTGACTCTGTGTATTGATGATCTTGCCGATCGCCAGCCTGATCGCCTTGAGGAAATCCTCGGACCTCCCAAAAAAGCAGCGTTTAACAAGGATAACCAACCCACCAAGGCCGCGATGGGCTTTGCCCGTTCCCGGGGTGCCACAGTGGACGACATGAAGATTGTGACCACTGCCAAGGGTGAATACCTGATGCTGCGCCAGGAAAAAAAAGGTGAAGAGACCGCGCAACTCCTTTCAGACTTTCTGCCCGAGCTAATTGCAGATCTTCCTTTTCCCAAATCCATGCGCTGGGGAGCAAACCGCACCAGCTTTGCGCGTCCTATTCAGTGGCTTCTGGCTCTGTTCGGCAGCAAAATCGTTCCTTTCCGGGTTAACGACATCACAAGCTCCAACCAGACCCGGGGACATCGATTCATGGCGCCTGAAGAATTCAAAGTCCAAAACTTTAACGGCTACCTTGCGGATCTGGCCAAGGCCGGCGTCTTGGTGGACCTGACACAGCGACGTCAGACGATTCAGAGCGAAATTGACAAGGCTGCCACTGAAGCCGGAGGACGTATTATTCCGGATGAGGAACTTCTTAATACCGTAACAAACCTGGTTGAATTCCCCTTGGGCATCTGCGGGGAATTTGACAAAAAATTTCTGCAGTTACCCCGGGAGGTCCTCATTACCTCCATGCGGGTACACCAGAAATATTTTCCGGTTGCCGACAACGACGGCAACCTTATGGCTAATTTTGTTGCCGTGAACAACACCCGGGTCAAAAATTCCATACTGACCAGGCAGGGACATCAGCGTGTTCTACGTGCCCGCCTTGAAGACGCCCTGTTTTTTTTCAAGAAAGACCGGCAACATCGGCTTTCCGACCGCGTTGACAGTCTGGCGGGAGTCATCTTTCAGGCCCATCTGGGCACCATGCTTGAAAAAACGGAACGTCTCTTGGAATTATCCACCTTTCTGACACAAACCCTGGCTCCGGCGGAAACGGAAAATGTCAAGAGGGCGGCCTGGCTGGCCAAGGCAGACCTGGTGACCGACATGGTGAATGAGTTCCCGGCTCTGCAGGGCAACATGGGAATGCATTACGCCCTTCACGATGGTGAACCCCCTGCCGCGGCAAAGGGAATCATGGAACATTATATGCCGGTGCGGGCCGGCAGCCCCCTGCCCTCTGAAATTCATGGGGCCATTGTCGGTCTGGCCGACCGCCTCGACAGCATTGCCGGCTGTTTTGGTATCGGCAAGATCCCAACCGGCACAGCAGATCCATTCGGCCTGCGGCGCCTGGCCCTGGGTCTTCTCCATATTCTTGAAAACCTGTCCGCACCTCTTTCACTCTCCGCCTCGCTTAAAAAAGCGATTGATCTTTATGGAGACAAGCTGAATCACCCGGCTGTTCTGGCAGACAGCATGGAATTTATCAAAAACCGTTATATCAATGATCTCATCGGACGGGGCCTTCCTTCCGAAGCTGTCGAGGCGGTGACCTCAGTTTCATTTGACGATATTGTCGACTGCCGCAAACGGATTGACGCCCTTGTCGCCATCAGCGACCAACCGACCTTTACCCTGCTGGCTGCGGCTTTCAAACGGGTCAATAACATCATTAAGGACCACCGGGGAACCGCTGTCCAGGAAAAACTGCTCACTGAACCGGGAGAAAAGGAACTCTTTGCCACCCTGCAGGCAATCCGCTCCGAAGCCCTTCCCTTGGTGGCGGAAAAAGAATACGAACAGGCATTAACTGTTATTCTGCGAATGAAAGAACCGGTGGACGCCTTTTTTGATGATGTCATGGTGATGGTGGAGGATGAAAAGATCAGAAACAACAGGCTGTCACTTCTGGCGGGAATTGCTGAACTTTTTCTGACCATCGGCGATTTTTCCAAGATGTATCAAATGGGCCGATCATCATAATGTTTGATTTCGGATTTCGGATTTCGGAATGCGGTTTTGTCAGTCCATTCCGAAATCCGCATTCCCAAATCCAAAAATCAATCACTCAGGCAAAAGGCCCGAACTTCTTCCAAAACACCATCAAAATGGCCGGGCAAATCCGTCATGGAAATTCCAAGGGCGGAAGATAATTGGCCGGCCTTCTCCCAGTTGCCGCGTTCATAGGCCTTGACCAGAGCAAGTGTCCTGGCCAGCTGATCCCTGGATCTGCCAAGGAGACAATCCTGAATCTCATCAGCCAGATTCAGATCCTTTAAAATCACTTCCATCTTCTGACCCAGAATCACATCGAGCAGGGAAAACATTCCCACCGTAAAAAAAAGAGAACTTTCAAATCTTTTATCGGGCAGGCTATCGCCGATCCGGCCGCAGAAACTTGCCCTTTCAATGGACAATTTTACCAGCTCCAGAGGTTTGTCTTCAGCCATGCGGGAAAGCATGATCAGGCTGAGCCATTTACGAATATTCAATTCGCCGATCAAGGCCACGGCGGTCTGCAGGGATTTCACCTTATTACGCAGACCAATGTATGCCGAGTTGACGTATCTGAGCAACTTGAATGACAGGCCGACATTATGTGAAATCAGGTCGGAAATCTTTCTAAAATCATAATTTTCATCCTGAACCATCCTTAAAAGCTGCAGATACTGTATTTTTGAAGCGGGAATATCACGGCCGCCGACAATCTCCGGCCTACAGAAGAAATAGCCCTGGAACAGGTTAAAGCCCATCTCTTTCGTGGCCTCGAACTCTTCCTGCGTCTCCACCTTTTCAGCCAGCAGCCGGACACGAAAAGAAGCGACTCGTTCCACATCCCGGGCAAGCTCCGCCATGGACATGGCCCTGATATCAAATTTGACGATTCCAGCCAGCTTAAGAAGAGGATCAAACTCAGGTTTATAGATAAAATCATCCAGGGCGAGAACATAACCCTGGCTGACAAGAGAGTGGCAGGCCTTAATCAACTCAGGGGTGACAATAACATCTTCAAGAACTTCAACGACAATGGCCTGTATGGGAAACAGGGCAGGGTAAGAATTACAGAGCATCTCATCGGTAAAATTGATAAAAGCCTTTTTACCATCCGTGAGCTTGTGGAGACCGATAACAAGAAAACTGTTAGTGACAACATTGGAAGTGGCTACGTCGCCATCTATAGAAGGATCGGCGAAATTTTCCTGACCGGAACGGAACAGGAGTTCATAGCCGAAGACTTTTTTTGTTTTGCGGAAAATGGGCTGCCGAGCGACAAAGACACTGTCTTCAGCCAGTTCTTGTTTAGGGGATGAATGTTTCATGTTTAAATAAAATTCTACAACAAACAAGATTCATCTGTCAAAACAAATGGTGCCACTCTTCAGTTGTAACCATTCACCGGGAATGCAGATTTACGATAACCTCTGTCCTGTAAACGTTTACCTTCAGTTCAGACAGGGGCTGATTACATGCAACTTCAACATCTCCTCAACAACTTCGTTCAAGGGCAGGCCGATTACATTGCTGCATGACCCTTCAATTTTTCGGACAAGAAATCCCCCCTTTCCCTGGATACCGTAACTTCCGGCCTTATCCATGGGTTCACCGGTGAGGACATAAGAATGGATGAGATCAGGGGTTAATTCCCGGAAAAGAACTCGGGTCAGCACTGCCCGGCGAACATTGATGCCTGTCTTATAATGATAGATGGCAAAACCCGTCCAAACCTCGTGCCAATGGCCGGACAATATCTGCAGCATACGACCGGCGTCTGCCTGAGAATCCGGTTTCCCCAGAATCTGTCCGCCAAGGAAAACACAGGTATCCGCACCTACCACCCAGGCGGCAGGATTCCGTTTGGAAATGATTGCCGCCTTTTCTCCGGCCAGCCGCTTAACAAAGGCGGCAGGAAGCTCACCTTCCCGCTGCGATTCATCTATTTCAGCGGACCGGACCTCAAAATCAAGGCCAAGATCCCTGAAAAAGCGGGCTCGCCTTGGCGAAGACGAGGCAAGAATCAGCCTCTGTCGGATGACAAAACCACCCTGTTGTTTTTGCCGATCCATCAATAATCAGGCCCTGATGGAATAACCGCCGTCAACTACGATGGTCTGGCCCTGGATCATAGCGGCAAGATCACTGCAGAGAAAAAGGGCGATATCCGCCACATCTTCCGGGGTGGTCAGTCGACCCAGGGGAGTTCGTTCCCTGGCTGTATCGAGAATTTCCCGCCGGTTGGGAAATTTTTTCAGGGCCTCGGTGTCCACGGCTCCGGCGCTGATCGTATTGACATTGATTTTTTCAGGACCAAGCTCCACCGCCAGATGACGGACAAGGGACTCCAGGGCCGCCTTTGAGGCTCCAACCGCCGTATAATTCTCAATGGCCCGCACCGAACCCAAACTTGAGACGGCAATAATCTTACCGCCATCCTTCATGAGAGGCACAGCCTGCTGAGCCAGAGTCAACAGAGCCCTGGCATTAATATCCATGGCCCAGTTCCAATGACGGCTGCTCAACTCAAGCACGGGCTTTAAAACACCGGAGGCAGCATTACTCACCAGAAAATCAAGCCGGCCATATTCCCCCCTGATCACATCAAACATGGCGATCACATCTTCATCCTTTGCCACGTTAGCCTTGACCACCAGGCATTTTGCCCCCTTTGATTCAATTAATGCAGCTGTCTTTTCGGCATCGCTACGTTTACGGACATAGTTAACCACGACATTCACGCCATTTTCGGCAAAACGAAGAGCAATCGCCTTACCGATACCCCTGGAGCTGCCGGTTATGAGCGCAGTTTTTCCCTCAAGATGAAACATTTTTTTACTCCTTAATTTTGCCACGAAAAACACGAACCTCTCGAAAATAAGTAAAAATTTAGTGCCTTACAAGGCTTATTTCGTAACAGCCCTAAATCAATGACATTGAGATTGCAAAGAATAATTTTTATCTACAACTTTGTAAAGTCTCAACCGGGAATAATTCTTGAGTATGCTTTTTTCAAACAGCTCTTCAACATCTGGCCTGGCTGAAAACGCACCCTGTCCAACACCTGCGGCACAAAAAAATCAGACACAGCCATCTCTTTTGGACAGAGAAATGGGTATGATAAATTCCTGGAACGGCTGCCGGGCATATCCCGCCGGACACATTCCATCTGCACCATGCTTTGTCCGGCAGCAACTCCCAGAATATCCAGAAGCGCCGCATCAAGGGCCACCGGATTTAGTGACCCCGCCACCAGGCCAAGGGGAAAAGGATCGCCGGTAATGGGACCTGTTTTATGCATGGCAACAATCCCGTCAATAAAACTGAAACCGGCAGGCACAACTTTCAGGAGATCAACAAGAAGAGATTCAAAAAGATTTTCTCTTTCACCGCAACGCATATGAAGCCAGGCCTTTTTCCAACCGCTGACAATGCCAAAATAATTTTTCACGGCCAGAGTCACCCGAACCTGAGCATGGGCTTTAACCTTGGGCATATTGATCAGGAAATCGCAGTCAAGAGCTTCCGGAGCGATTCCCACTTTAATGCCGCAATCCAGACATTTTGATTTCCCCCTGGAAAAATGAATTGTTTTCACGGGCAGACCACGCAAGGCCGATCTTATGCCGCAGATCTGCATTACCCTTTGGCCGCTGCCAAAGGCCGGAGAGTCGCCAACTGCCACCCTGGCGCCCTGATCAACACACCATTCGGCCACGGCGGCGACAAATTCAGGATGGGTGCAGCCCAGACCGTCATGCCCCTGGCCTGAAACCAGGTTTGGCTTCAACAAGATCCGACAACCGGTCGGAACGATAAAATCAAGGGAAGCGGCAAAACGATCAAAACAGGCCTTGATCTCTTGCCGATCATAGTTCCTGCAGCATAAAATACCAACCCGTTGATCTAGAATTCTCACGAAAATCACGTAAATAAAAGTATGATGGCTTCCTGAAAAGGGGCAAAATGAAATTTTTACGAGACCATCAATGATTAGGAGTGGAAAAAACGAGCATGATCATTCTGCCGGAAAAAAAGAAAGGCCGTTTCTGGGGGAACAGAAACGGCCAATCAAAGGAGAAAGGAGATAAGAATTATTTCTTGTTTTCTAGTTATAGCAATCACCGTGCCATTCAACAAAAAAAAATATTTTCTTCTTATCTCCTGCTATTTAGGCATTTGCGACCCACCTTCAATATTTCCATACTGCTAGAAAAAATACAATTTTTTATACCATCAGTTCATAAGCCCAAACTGATACATTTATTCATAGAAAATCAAATAGTTAAGCGTTAGTACAACTTTTTATACCATAAAAAAACACTCTCTTTCTCCAGGAAACAATGGAGAGGGAACCAACCTTGTCTTTATTAGAGTACAATTTTTTATACCCAACCACATCAAACCTACAAGTTTTTAGCCCAGTTCAGCAGCCCCCCGGCCAGAAGAATCTGCCGATGCCGATCTGAAACATCAAGCCGGGCAGCGATCGTGTTACCATTAATTTCCACATTGATTATCTCACTGCCTCCAGCCAATTCTTTGCGCAGCTCGGGGATGACCACCTTTGCTCCCTGCTCAACAAGATCGTAATCCGCCTCATCAACAAAGGTCAAAGGCAATATGCCGAAATTAATCAAATTTGCCTTGTGAATCCGGGCGAAACTCTTAACCAGTTTAATCTGAACTCCCAGATAACGGGGGGCCAAGGCAGCGTGTTCCCGGGAAGACCCCTGGCCGTAATTGACACCGCCGACAACCATACCGGCCTCGGTCTCCTTGGCGCGCCGAACAAAATCCGTATCAATCTGAGAAAAAACAAACTCGCTGATTGCCGGGATATTGCTGCGCAGGGGAAGAATTTGAGCACCGGCCGGCATGATATGGTCCGTGGTAATATTATCACCGGTTTTCAAAAGCACACTGCCCTCCCAGGTCTCGGGCGGCGGAGCAAACTTCGGAAAAGGTGCGATATTCGGCCCACGAATAATCTCAACATCGGAACCATCGGCAAGGGGGGGCTCAATGCGGGAATCGCCGGGCAGATATTTTTCCGGCAAGGTAAAAGACGGATAATCCCCCAGATCACGAGGATCGGTGATTTTGCCCGTGACAGCCGCGGCAACCGCCACCTCCGGACTGCAGAGATAGACCTGGTCGTTCTTGGTGCCGCTGCGTGCGGGGAAATTGCGCGGAAAGGTGCGCAGAGAAATAGTATTAGTGGGCGGAGCCTGGCCCATGCCGATACATCCCAGGCATCCGGCCTGGTGAATCCGGGCGCCGGCATGGATTAAGGTCAACATGTCGCCCCCGGCGGCTAGATTCTCAAGGACCTGGCGGCTGCCAGGATTGATCTCGAAACTCACCTCCGGGCTGACCTTCCTGTCTTCCAAAGTTTTGGCAACCACCATCAAATCACGCAGAGAAGAGTTGGAACACGATCCTACCAGAACCTGGGCCACCGGCTTGCCGGCCACCTCACTGACCTTGACCACATTATCCGGTGATGACGGACAGGCGATCATGGGCTCAAGTGTGGACATATCAATTTCAATCACCTCGTCATACCGGGCATCATCGTCTGCTACCAGTTCAACCCAGCCATCGGCTCTTCCCTGGCTCTCGAGAAACTGTTTTGTATTTTCATCCGAGGGAAAAACAGAGGTGGTGGCGCCAAGTTCCGCGCCGAAGTTGGTGATAGAGGCCCGATCGGTGACGGACAACTCCTTTACTCCCGGACCAAAATATTCCATGATATAACCGACGCCGCCTTTCACTGAAAGTTGGCGGAGCAGTTCAAGCAGAACATCCCGGGCCGAGACCCAGGGCTGCAATGTTCCGGTGAGTTTAATACCGAAAATTTTCGGCATAACCAGGTAAAAGGGTTTTCCGGCCATGGACATGGCCACGTCCAGGCCCCCGGCACCAATGGCCAGCATCCCCATACCCCCGCCGGTGGGGGTATGGCTATCCGAACCGAGCAGGGTTTTGCCGGGCAGACCGAAACGCTCAAGATTGATCTGGTGGGAAATGCCGTTTCCGGGCGGTGAAAAAAAGAGGCCGTATTTCCGGGCAATGGATCTCAGAAAAAGATGATCATCAGCGTTTTTAAAATCAGCCTGAATCAGATTATGATCCACATAGCAGACCGATGATTCCGTTTTCACTCTCGGAATTCCGATTGCCTCAAACTCAAGATAGGCCATGGTTCCCGTGGCATCCTGGGTCAAAGTTCTGTCGATGCGAATAGCGATCTCCTCACCCTTGACCATTTCTCCCTCAACAAGATGTGCAGCCAGAATTTTTTCAGCAACTGTCATTCCCATATTTTTCGACTCCTCTATTTTTTTGATTTGTAACTATTCAGGTGGGCCACCAAATTGGCATAACCACCGTTCCGTAACTGTTCAGGAGCACTCTATATCGGAGTCTACGCTTACCTTTCATTTGGGACTTCGAAACGCATACTTGTGCTATTCAAGAAGGCCAGGTAAGCGAGTATGCGAGACTCCGATATGGGATAAGATGGGGTGCTGAATAGTTACTTTGATTTTTCAGCCATTCACTCTGTAAGTTTGTCTCTCAAATTAATAATATCCATTTTTTTGCAAACAGATGTCAAGAAAACATGAGAAATGTAATGTCCTCAATCTGTTACCTACCAGGAAAACAGATTGAGGAGTCACCTTTTCCATGAAAGCAAAGAATAACAAACGTAGTGCCCGAGTGCCATCAAAAAAGTTACCATCAGCTACAAAGCCAAGGGGTTAACCAGCCAGACAGACATTATTCCTCTTCTAAAAATTCTATTTTTGATGGTCTTTAGCAGAAAACATAGCGCCAGAAAGCTTATATTTCAGGTCTTGCCCGCCAATACACGTATTGCTTGTCGGAAAAAACATTTTCTCCCCTTCTGCC
>JAOZOY010000067.1 GCA_029933005.1 Deltaproteobacteria bacterium | reverse complement strand
CAATTGTACCGATATTGACGTGGGGTTTTGTCCTTTCATATTTTTCCTTTGCCATGATATTTCCTCTTTTCGATTCTACTTTCTAAATCAGGCCCTTAACCTTAAGTACGATTTGTTCTGCTTGTTTTTTTGGCACCTTATCGTAGGCTGCAAACTGCATGGTAAAATTTGCTCTACCCTGTGTCGCGGAGCGCAAAGCAGTTGAGTAACCAAACATGTCCGCCAACGGAACCTGTGCCTTTATGACCTGGATTGAATTTTCTCGACTATCCAAGCCGATAATGCGAGCCCGTTTACTATTGAGGTCAGAAATGACATCACCCATATACTCATCCGGTGATATAACCTCCAGATCCATCACCGGTTCAAGTAAAATTGGACGGGCATTAATCAGGGCCTGGCGAAAAGCCATGGAAGCCGCTACTCCAAAAGCTATCTCAGTGGAATCATCTTCGTGATAAGAACCATCAAACAAAGTTACCTTGACATCCATCACGGGATAGCCGATCAGCGCACCTCCATCAAGGCATCCTTCAACACCCTTGCGAACCGCCAAAACAAAGTTGGCGGGGATCATTTCTTCATCGATAACACTTACAAACTCAAAACCCGAGCCGCGTTCAAGGGGCTCAATCTCCAACCAGACATGACCATACTGACTGCCCGCAGCCTGTTGAACAAACTCGCCTTCTCCACGACCGATTCCGCTGATCGATTCTTTATAAGCGACTTGCGGCTTACCGACATTTGCTCCGACTTTAAACTCACGAAGAAGCCGGTCAACAATAATGTCAAGATGGAGCTCTCCCATACCGGATATGATCCGTTGCCCGGTATCAGGATCAGTGTTTACCTTGAATGAGGGATCTTCAAGGGTAATTTTTCTCAACGAATCATTTAACTTTTCTTCATCCGCCATGCCTTTAGGCTCAATGGCGATACTGATAACCGGATCCGGAAATTCTATCTTTTCCAGCTGAATCGTGTCACCAGGGGCACAAAGGGTTTCGCCGGTACTTGTGAAGCGTAAACCTACAACAGCACCAATGTCACCAGGTCCGATCGCTTGAACCTCTTCCCGCTTGTTCGAGTGCATCCTGACAATACGGCCGATCTTTTCCTGCTTGTGTTTCAGCGGATTGAACACCTTTTCGCCACTTTTCAATACACCGGAATACACCCGGACAAAAGCCAGGTTGCCGACGAAAGGATCCGTCATGAGCTTGAAAACCAATCCGCAGAATTTCTCCTTGGCACCAGTCTTCCTTTGCTCAATATCACCATTGCTGTTGATACCCTCAACCGGAGGAACATCAGTTGGGGACGGCAAATATGATATCACCGCGTCAAGCAGAGGCTGGACACCTTTATTCTTGAACGCACTACCGCATAATACAGGTACAAGTTCAAGATTCAGCGTGGCTCTACGAATGGCTTGCTGAATTTCTTCAACAGAAATTTGTTGCTCTTCGAGATATTTTTCCATGACCCCTTCATCGAAGTCGGCCAGCTTCTCGATAAGGGTCATACGTGCAGCCGTGAATGTTTCTAGAAGATCTGCGGGGATTCTTTCTTCTCTAACATACAATCCCTTGGATTCTTCATCAAAGATCAACATTTTTTCAGAAATGAGATCAATGATGCCGCGGAAATGCTCTTCGCTTCCAACTGGTATTTGAATCGGCAGAGCATTTGCCCCAAACCGTTCATCCAGCATTTCCACACAGCGCTCAAAATCAGCGCCGATCCGGTCCATCTTGTTGACAAAAGCAATTCGCGGGATCGAGTACTTATCCGCCTGACGCCATACCGTCTCCGATTGGGGTTCGACTCCACCAACCGCACAAAAAACTGCTATAGCACCATCCAGGACCCGCAAACATCGTTCGACTTCAATCGTGAAATCGACATGACCAGGTGTATCAATAATATTAATCTGATGTTTTTTCCAAAAACAGGTCGTGGCCGCCAAGGTAATTGTAATACCACGTTCCTGTTCCTGTTCCATCCAGTCCATAATGGCAGCGCCATCATGAACCTCACCGATTTTATGCGACCGGCCCGTATAATACAGTATTCGTTCCGTCGTCGTTGTTTTTCCGGCATCGATATGGGCCATTATCCCGATATTGCGCAAACGCGCTAAAGAGATGTTGTTTGCCACGATTTACCCTTTCCTTTATCATCTCTCTAAGCATTTTCACAAGAAACTGACCAGCAGAATTTTCTTAGCCTGCTTAAGCCGAAACAACCACAACGATGAACTTACGAACTCAGGTTCCCATAAGCAACAAAACCCAGTTTATATAACCGGGTTCCGACCTCATGTCAACCACGATAAATTAAATTAAGAAAAAAAACAAAACTACCACCGATAATGGGCAAAGGCTTTATTTGCCTCAGCCATCCTGTGACTGTCTTCACGTTTTTTTACAGCTGCGCCGCGATTATTATATGCGTCAGATAGCTCTGCCGCCAGTTTTTCAGCCATTGATTTTCCGGACTTTTTTTGCGCAAATCCGACAATCCAACGTATTGCCAATGCATTTCTACGTTCCGGTCGTACCTCGATGGGTACCTGATATGTCGCACCACCCACTCGGCGTGATTTCACTTCCACCTTCGGACGGACCTTTTCCATTGCCTTTTCAAAAACCGCCAAGGGCTCATCCTCGGAGATTCTGCCCTCTATAATATCCATGGCATCATAAAAAATCCTTTGAGCAACATTTTTTTTACCACGCGACATCAGTCCGTTAATAAATTTGGAAACAAGGGGGCTGTTATAGCGAGTATCAGGGGTTACCGGCCGTTTGGCCACAAGCTTTCGTCTAGGCATTCTATTTAAACTCCTTCTCTATGCATCATCTTCAGACTATTTAGGCCGTTTGGCTCCGTACTTGGATCGACCTTGACGCCGATCGGACACACCAAGGGTATCCAGAGTTCCACGAATAACATGATACCTGACACCTGGAAGATCCTTCACCCTGCCGCCCCTGATCAGGACAATTGAATGTTCCTGCAGGTTATGACCGATTCCGGGAATATATGAAGTCACCTCAATACCATTTGTCAACCGTACCCTGGCGACCTTTCTTAATGCAGAGTTGGGTTTCTTCGGTGTTGTTGTATAAACACGGACACAGACGCCCCGTTTCTGCGGAGATCCTTTCAAGGCCGGCGTATTTGTCCTTTTAACCGACTTCTTTCGACCTTGCCGGACTAATTGATTAATGGTTGGCATTTATGGTGACTCCTCTCACTTCAATTTTAAATGTTCATTGTTAACCTAAGCTAATAACTTCAGTTTTTGAGAATCAAAAAATTTACCCGAAGCTAGCCATTCTGTCAATGACAAACTTTGAAATCCTATCCCTGCGAGCTGCAACAAAGGACAATAGGCGGACTCAGCCAGACATCCGATTGACGATGCAGGAATCTAACCTTCATCCTCCACGGCGTAGCGATCAAGACGCCCGGTTCCGGCAGGAACTAGACGACCCATAATCACATTCTCCTTTAAACCCCTCAGGTAATCGACTTTGCCGGCCATGGCGGCATTGGTCAACACCTTCGTTGTTTCCTGAAAAGAAGCTGCAGAGATAAAACTTTCCGTACTCAAAGAGGCCTTGGTTACTCCGAGAAGCAACGCCTCGGCCACAGCCGGCCGGGCGCCACTGGCAAGCAATTTTTCATTTGCATCTTTAAACTTCCACCACTCAACCTGTTCACCGAGCATAAATGTGCTATCACCGACGCCGGTGATCAGAACACGACGCAGCATCTGGCGAACAATAACTTCAATATGTTTATCATTAATTTTTACACCCTGCAGACGATACACTTCCTGGATCTCATTCACGAGAAATTTGGCCAGTTCCTTAACACCGAGAACTCGGAGGATATCATTTGGATGCGGAGATCCATCCATCATCGCCTCACCGGCTTTGACATAGTCTCCCTCGTGAACACTGATATGTTTGCCCTTGGGAATCAGGTATTCCTTGGCTTCACCGAGTTCCGGGGTAACAACGACACGTCTCTTGCCCTTGAGTTCCTTTCCGAATGAGATACGTCCGTCTATCTCGGAGATCACGGCAGGCTTTTTCGGTTTTCTGACCTCAAAAAGCTCGGCCACCCGTGGCAGACCTCCGGTAATATCTTTTGTCTTGGTTGTTTCACGCGGAATCTTGCCAATAATATAACCGGGCTCAACCATCTCCCCCTCGTCAACCATAATAATCGTGCCAACCGGCAGTGTGTACCGAGCCGGACTGTTGGAATTCGGTAGTTTGATCGACTTACCTTTCTCACTCTTTAATGAAATACGGGGATTCAACTGACTGACTTTAGAGGGAATAATAACGGAACTGGACTTGCCGGTTATCGGATCAACCCGCTCCTGCATCGTTGTTCCCTCGATGATATCGCCGAATTTAATCTTACCGGCAATCTCGCAGACAATGGGAATGGTGTAGGGATCCCATTCGGCAATCTGGGTATCAGCTTCAACATCAGCACCATCCGGCACATTGATCTGTGCGCCGTATGTCACCTGATACCGTTCGCGTTCACGTCCTTTGGAACCAAGAATACTGATCTCGCCATTTCTATTCATGACAATCATTCGGCCTTCGACATCAGTAACGCAATGCAGATTCTGATACCTCACCTTACCACCAAACTGGCTTCTAACCTCTGCCTGCTCAACACTCCGGCTGGCCGCGCCGCCGATATGAAAAGTCCTCATTGTAAGCTGTGTTCCCGGCTCTCCAATAGACTGGGCGGCAATAATCCCCACGGCCTCGCCGATATTGACCATATGTCCCCGTCCCAGATCACGCCCGTAACACTTGATGCAGACACCCTGTTTTGCCTGGCAGGTCAAAACAGATCTGATTAAAACTCTATCAACTCCGGAATTTTCAATAAGTCTGACTTTTTCCTCGGTAAACTCTTCATTGGCCCGAATGAGAAGATCTCCGCTGAACGGATCATAAATATCTTCCAGTGCCACCCTGCCGAGAATTCGCTCACCGACTCTCTGAATGACTTCACCGCCCTCGACAAGGGGTTCAGCCACGATCCCGTCAAGCGTTTGACAATCCTTTTCGACAATAGTTGAATCCTGGGCCACATCAACAAGCCGTCGTGTCAAATATCCGGAGTTGGCCGTTTTCAAAGCTGTATCAGCCAAACCTTTCCGGGCGCCATGGGTAGAAATAAAATACTCCAGGACAGTCAGCCCCTCCCGGAAGTTGGCCTTAATGGGCGATTCGATAATGGCGCCTGACGGTTTTGCCATCAGACCGCGCATGCCGGCAAGCTGGCGAATTTGATCCTTACTGCCCCTGGCGCCGGAATCGGCCATGATATAAATCGGATTGAAGCTCGGCGCCTCAATCAATTTATTCTCTTTATCGCGCAGGTAATCGACACTAAGTTCACTCATCATCTCCTGGGCCACATCATCAGTTGCCCGAGACCAGATATCAACAACCTTGTTATATTTCTCACCGGAGGTAATCAGGCCATCAGAATATTGTTTTTCTACATCAAGAATCTCATTTTCAGACTCTTCAAGAATCTCATCCTTACCCACGGGAATCTTCATATCATTGATACAGATTGAGATCGACGACTTGGTGGCAAACTCATAACCGATATCCTTCAGACGATCGGCCAGAATTACCGTGGCCTTAGTTCCGGCATGACGATAAGCATAATCAATGAGTCCTTTCAAGGATTTTTTGCTCATGACCTTGTTGATCTCGGAAAACGGTACATTTTCAGGCAGCAGATCACTGAGGATCACTCTTCCAGTGGTGCTTTCCTCTATTTCTCCATTGATGCGAATCTTTATTTTAGCCTGAAGATCAACCTCGCCATGATCATAGGCAATGTTCACCTCCCTGGGGGAAGAAAAACATTTCCCCTCACCCTTGACGAATAGGCGTTCACGGGTCATGTAATACAGGCCCAGAACAATATCCTGGCTTGGGACGATAATCGGCTCGCCATTGGCGGGAGAGAGAATGTTATTCGTGGACATCATCAGAACCCGGGCTTCAACCTGAGCTTCCATGGTGAGGGGCAGATGCACCGCCATCTGATCACCGTCAAAATCGGCGTTAAAGGCCGAACAGACAAGTGGATGAAGCTGGATCGCCTTTCCCTCGATTAAAATCGGTTCAAAGGCCTGCATTCCAAGACGATGAAGAGTAGGAGCCCTATTCAAAATCACGGGGTACTCCCGCACCACGTCGTCCAGTACATCCCAAACTTCCTTGGTGCCCTTTTCCACCATTTTTCGGGCGCTTTTGATCGTAGTCACATGACCCAACAGTTCGAGTTTGTTGTAAATAAAAGGCTTAAAAAGCTCAAGCGCCATTTTCTTGGGCAAACCGCATTGATGGAGACGCAAATGTGGACCGACGACAATAACGGTTCGGCCGGAATAATCGACCCGTTTCCCGAGAAGATTCTGACGGAAGCGGCCCTGTTTGCCCTTGAGCATATCACTGAGTGATTTCAAAGGACGTTTATTGGGCCCAAGAATCACCTTGCCCCGGCGACCGTTATCAAACAGAACATCCACTGCCTCCTGCAGCATCCTTTTTTCATTGCGAATAATGATTTCAGGGGCATCCAGCTCCAGCAGCCGTTTCAGACGGTTATTTCTGTTAATAACCCGGCGATAGAGATCATTGAGGTCGGAGGTGGCGAAACGACCGCCTTCCAGAGGCACCAAAGGACGAAGATCCGGTGGCAGAACCGGGATGACCTGAAGAATCATCCACTCCGGTCTGTTTCCCGAGTCCCGGAAGGCCTCAACTACATTGAGACGTTTGGCCAGTTTTTTCCGTTTCGCCTCGGAGCCTGTCGTTCTCATCTCCTCGCGCAACAGTTCGGACAGGGGATTTAACTCAAGATTTTTCAGAATATACCTGATTGCCTCGGCTCCGATGCCCACTGAAAATTTACCGGGAAACTCTTCACTGTTAAGGCGGAATTGCTCTTCCGTAAGAAGAGTCCCCACGGAAAGAGACACCTCTTCCGACTTTATAACGACATATGAATCAAAATACAGAACCCTTTCCAGTTCCTTTAATGTCATATCGCAAAGATTACCGATTTTACTTGGCAAACTCTTTAAAAACCAGATATGGGCCACGGGAGCGGCCAACTCAATGTGTCCGAGACGCTCACGTCTGACCTTGGACTGAATGACCTCAACACCGCATTTTTCACAGACAACACCGCGGTGTTTCATTCTTTTATATTTACCGCAATTACATTCGTAATCCTTGACGGGACCAAAAATTTTAGCACAGAACAGCCCATCGCGCTCAGGCTTAAAAGTCCGATAATTGATGGTCTCGGGTTTTTTCACTTCCCCATTTGACCAGTCCCTGATTTTTTCCGGAGAGGCCAGTGATATCCTGACACTTTTAAATTTTACCGGTTTTTTTTCCTTCGTAAAAAAACTAAAAAGCTCTTCCACAGCAGCACCTTATCAAAAAATTATAGGCGAATTTGCAACCACTCTTTACTAAGTAACGGCCATCCCGGCGAACCGGCACAACCGATAAGCGAATGAAATGAGACATCGAGAAATGAAAGTTAATCTCTCACAGAGACGCAGAGAAAAACTCTGTGCCTCTGTGAGAGACTTTCATATAAACAAAAAGATAAATAAAAAAACTTCGTGCACGTCATTCCGGTTGTCTTTCTGAATAGTTACAAATTATATAGTTCTTATGATGTTGTCCGAAGACTCTGAATATCGAAATCCGGCTGAATAAACTATTCGTTCATCAATTCCAAATCCAGACAGAGCCCCTGCAATTCCTTAATCAAAACATGAAAGGATTCAGGCAACCCGGCTTCAAGAAAATTGTTTCCCTTGACAATCTTCTCATACATCTTGGTTCTGCCCTGGACATCATCGGATTTAACCGTTAAAAATTCCTGTAGTGTATAGGCAGCCCCATAGGCCTCCATGGCCCAGACCTCCATCTCACCTAGCCGCTGCCCACCGAACTGGGCCTTGCCGCCAAGAGGCTGCTGGGTAACCAGTGAATAAGGCCCGGTGGAACGGGCATGGATCTTGTCGTCGACAAGATGATGAAGCTTCAAAACATACATAACTCCCACCGTCACCGGATTTTCAAATTTCTTGCCGGTGAGACCATCGTACAGGGTGGACTGAGCCAACTCATCAACCCCTGACTCAACAAGACTCTGCCTGATTTCAGCCTCCACGGCACCATCAAAAACCGGGGTGGCGACATGCAAACCATTACCGCATTGTCCGGCCAGATCGACAAGCTCATCATCAGAGAAGTTCTCGGTCAAACGTTGATACTCATCTTCAGAGTAAATTGTCAGCAGTTTTTTCTTGATCTTCCCCGTTTCATTTTTCTCGGCATAGGAATGCAACTGCTGGCCCAATTTCAGGGCGGCGAAACCGAGATGTGTTTCAAGAATCTGCCCCACATTCATCCGGGAGGGTACGCCAAGGGGATTCAGAACCATCTCAACAGGTGTCCCGTCCTCAAAATACGGCATATCCTCCACAGGAAGAATGCGGGAAACAACACCCTTATTTCCATGCCGTCCCGCCATTTTGTCACCCACGGAAAGTTTCCGTTTGGTGGCCACGTAAATCTTCACCATCTTAATCACACCCGGCGGCAGATCATCCCCCTTCCTAAGCCTGTCGATTCTTGCCTGGTAACGTTTTTTGACCTGCGCCACCTGGCTGTTACAACGTTCGTGAAGAAGATCGACCTCACCCTCATA
Organism: Deltaproteobacteria bacterium; assembly: GCA_029933005.1. Lineage (GTDB taxonomy): Bacteria > Desulfobacterota > Desulfobulbia > Desulfobulbales > SURF-16 > JAGHCC01. Next base: position 6,392 of record JAOZOY010000067.1, on the reverse strand, counting down.
TTTTTCACGATTCGTATAATCAATCCTTTTAATCGAAGACAGGGGTAATTTCTCAAAAAGAGCAAGGGTAATTTCTCCACCCTCATCCAGCAAAATCTCACCGTTTTTAGCAATAACGGCAGAGTCGACTTTCTCGCCGGAAAGCATATCGGCCAAGCTATTTCGAACCCCTTTCCTCAGGCAGTTAATTTCATCATCCATATCCTGGGTAAGTTTGGCAATATCCATTTCTTCAATGGTCAGAGAGCGCTCATCCTTTTCAACTCCTTTACGCGAAAAAACCTTTGCGTCAATGACAACGCCTCCGACTCCGGGAGGAACACGCAGAGAAGTATCCTTGACGTCACCGGCCTTTTCTCCGAATATGGCCCGCAACAATTTTTCTTCAGGGGAAAGCTGGGTCTCACCCTTTGGCGTCACCTTGCCGACCATGGTATCGCCCGGCTTAATCTCAGCGCCGATGCAGACAACACCACTCTCATCCAGATTTCGCAAACTATCCTCACTGACATTGGGAATATCCCTGGTGATCTCTTCCTTACCGAGCTTTGTGTCTCTGGCAACTGTTTCAAAAACATCAATATGCAGTGAAGTGTACGTATCATTTTTCAGCAACTCTTCGCTGATCAGAATTGAATCCTCAAAATTGTAGCCCCGCCAAGGCATAAAGGCGATGGTAATATTCTTACCCAAAGCCAGCTCTCCATTATCCATGGCCGGGCCGTCCGCCAGCACATCGTCTTTCATAATACGCTGACCAGGCAAAACAAGCGGCGCCTGAGTAAAACAGGTAGACTGATTTGATTTACGGTACTTCCCTAAACGATAAATACCGATGCCCGTGCTAAAGCCGTCCGTACCCGGTTCATCATAACGGACAACAATCCTGTTAGCATCAACCTCCTCAACAACACCATCCCCGCCGGCCAGGAGACTGACTCCGGAATCCCGTGCCACAACAGCCTCGAGCCCCGTACCGACAAGGGGAGCGGCTGTGCGCAGCAACGGCACTCCCTGACGCTGCATATTCGATCCCATCAGCGCCCGGTTGGCATCATCGTGTTCCAGAAAGGGAATCAGGGACGCCGCGACACTCACCAGCTGATTCGGAGAAACATCCATACTTGTCACCTGGTCCGCCGAAGTTATAACAACCTCGCCTTCCTGCCGGGCGATCAAATTTCCCTCCGGGATCATGCCTTTCTCGACAACAGTGTCGATGGCCGGGGCAATAATCTCTTTTTTCTCTTCAAGAGCAGTCGTATATTTGACATCATCGGTGACCCGCCGGTTAACAACTTTACGGTAAGGCGTTTCAATAAAGCCAAAGCGGTTGACCTTGGCATAGGTTGCCAGAGAAACAATCAAACCAATATTTGGACCCTCTGGAGTTTCAACAGGGCAAATTCGGCCGTAATGGGTGGGATGAACATCCCTGACCTCAAAACCGGCCCGCTCCCTTGACAGTCCTCCCGGCCCCAAGGCACTAAGACGTCTTTTATGAGTCACCTCGGAAAGCGGATTAGTCTGATCCATAAACTGAGACAACTGGCTTGTGCCGAAAAATTCTTTAATAGCGGCGGTAATGGGTTTTGGATTGATCAAATCATGTGGCATCAACGTCTCAATTTCCTGCAGGCTCATGCGCTCACGGATAGCTCTTTCCATGCGAACCAGCCCCATGCGGTACTGATTTTCAACCAGCTCACCGACAGTCCTGACACGCCTGTTGCCCAGATGATCTATATCATCCATCGGCCCCTGAGCCTCTTTCAGCCGAACCAGATGGTGAACAGCCAGCATGATATCATCCTTTGTGAGAGTGCGATTCTCAATATCGGTATCTACGCCAAGCTTTGCATTAACCTTAAAACGGCCGACAACGGAAAGATCATAGGTATCGGGATTAAAAAAGAGATTATTAAAGAAAGATTCCGCCACCTCAGGAGTGGGAGGACTGCTGGGCCGCAGTCTGCGATAGATTTCCAGTAACGCCTCATCCGTGTTCGCCGCCTTATCCAGAGAAAGCGTCTTGCTGAAGGCATCTGTCACTTTGACCCCATCAATATACAAAATTTCAAAGGATTTTATCCCGGCTTCAATCATTCCATCAAGAATCGTCCCGGTCAGTTCCCCATTACAGGGTAAAAGCACCTCCCCACTAGCCGGATCGACAACATCCTCCACCACATGCTTGCCGACCAGAGCCTCCTTTTCAATCTCAAAGACGTCTACACCAGCCTCTACCAGTCGCCGGGCCAGGGCCTTACCGATCTTTTTGCCTTTTTTAGCCAGAATTTCGCCGCTTTCGGCATGAATTAATTCATGAGGTGTCCGCTCTCCGACAATTATTTTCGGATCAATGGTTCTGAACACCCGGGATTTCTTAAATGAAATTTTCTCGACTGAATAAAAGAAACGAAGAAGCTCGGAAGCTGAATATCCCAGAGCCTTCAGAAGAGTGGTGACAGGAAATTTTCGCCGGCGGTCAATGCGGACATGAAGAACATCCTTGGCATCAAACTCCATATCAACCCAGGAACCGCGGACAGGGATAATGCGGGCGGAATAAAGCAGTTTACCCGAGACGTGACTCTTGCCGTTGTCATGGGCATAAAAAAGTCCCGGGGACCTCTGAAGCTGACTGACGATAACTCGCTCCGTCCCATTGATTACAAAAACACCGGCTTTAGTCATCAACGGAATGCTACCGAGATAAACAGCCTGTTCTTTAATATCACGAATGGACTGAACACCTGTATCAGCATCAACATCAAAAGAAACAAGGCGAACTGTGATTTTAATAGGGACATCATAGGTCATACCCCGTTCAACACATTCTTCCACCGTGTATTTCGGCTCACCGAAGTTATAACTGACAAATTCAAGAAGACACATGCCGTTAAAATCCTCGATGGGAAATACGGATTTAAAAACGGCCTGCAAGCCACTATCTTCCCTTTCTGCGGGATCAACTTCACGTTGCAGAAATTTCTCAAACGCAACGCGCTGCATTTCGATAAGATGGGGTTTCTTGACAAACTCACCGATTTTCGCAAAACTTTTTCTGACTCGTTTCATCTTTTTCATGAAGCATTATTCCTCAACTCTGAGCCACGGACTCTGATGGCCTCGTAAAAACCTTTTATCAACTAGAAGACGCAGACTGTAAGACTGTAAATCTCCAATGTATGCAGAGTTTTTAAAAAATATCAATCAGCTATCTTCAGAATCTCGCAGGCTCTCTGCCTGCTGGTTTTCATTTACTCTTATTTTTTTGGGAACATCAGGTCTTTAAAATAAAGTATTTCTTCCGAACTTTTTAACAACCAAACACGAAATAAAACTCAAAATGAACGGCTTTGAAATATTGATGGGAAGTGATGGAACTTGACATAAAAAAAGGTTAGCTGCGACAGCATTAAGCTCGCAACCTGCTCACATTTCAGGAAACAACTTAATATTTCCATTTTTTATGAAGACAAAAAAGTCAAAAAAATAATTATCTCAACTTATAAAATATAATTGAACGCTGCCGACAATTTCCATCGGCAGCGTTTTATCTTTTTGACTTCCTGTCTTAAACAATGACTGCCATGTTCCGAAGGGGAACAAGCTGAATGGAAGGTTAAAGAATAGATGACAGTACTATTTGATTTCAGCTTCGGCACCGGCAGCTTCAATCTTGGATTTGATATCCTCGGCCTCTTCCTTGGAAACACCTTCCTTGACAGGAGTAGGAGCAGCTTCAACGAGAGCTTTAGCCTCTTTCAAACCGAGAGAAGTGATAGCACGAACCTCTTTAATCACGGCAATTTTCTTAGCGCCGAAAGAAGTCAAAATCACGTCAAACTCTGTCTTCTCCTCAGCCGCTTCAGCCTCGCCACCGCCAGCAGCCGGACCAGCAGCCACGGCTACAGGTGCGGCAGCGGAGACACCGAATTTGTCTTCTAATTCTTTAACAAATTCGGAAAGGTCAAGAACGCTCATAGCGGAAATGAATTCAATTACATCTTCTTTTGTTACAGCCATTTTAATTTCTCCTAAACCAGTTTCAACTGGAAATTCGATGTTTAATTATCGTAACTATTCAGGTGGTGCAACATTATTGCCCCAACCATCTAACGGTAAATGTTCGGTAGTGCCTCATATTCGTTTATTCGGGACTTCGAAGCATACTAATGCTCTTCGAAAAGGCCAGAATAGGCGAAGATGGGGTGCTACTGAAGAGTTACTAATTATCTTGTTCTTTTTGTTCGCGAATCGCCTGCAGGGCGAAAACCAAGCTTTGTGGCACTGCATTGAGAACTTGAACAAAACTAGTGGGAACGGCATTCATTACAGACAGTACTTTCGCAAGTAGAACTTCTCTGCTCGGCAATTTAGACAAGTCAACAAGATCAGACTCTGTCAATGAATTGCCGTCAAGTATACCACAACGAATGACCATCTCAGGATGAGCCTTGACAAAGGTCGTAAGCACCTTGGCTGGAGAGACAGGATCATCATAAGAAATAGTTATCGCTGATGTTCCACTGAAATGCTCCTGCAGAGGTTCAAAAGAGGTATCCTGGACTGCTCTTTTCAGTAATGTGTTTTTAGCCACCCGAATTTCTGCATTATTCTTTTTCAGCTCCTTTCTGAGTTCCTGAAATACAGAGACTGTCAAGCCACGGTAGTCAGTCACGATAGCAATTTTGGCTTTACCAAATCTGCTGCTGAGATCATCTACTTCAGCCGCCTTTTCTAAACGGTTCAATGTCTCCCTCCTTAAGAAATCAATGTTTACACTTTAAGCAGTTGAGGTCGATCAGGACAATCAGGCGTACTCCCGGAGCTGATCACTGATATAGGAATCACGAGACTGCTGGTTGACAGCAGCCCGGTGTCTCGGCAGGCCGCAAAAAGCGATTAAACGTATAACGCACCTGCTGTCTTCGACTTCGATACTACTTTTCTTTTGACAAATTCACAAACAGAGAAGAATCCCTGTTCATGAAAAAATTATAGTTACTATTTATTTAAAATCTAATGCGAGAACGAGATCAGGCATTTTTGACCAGTGCACGCAAATCAAGAGGATCAAGCTTGACACCGGCTCCCATGGTACTGGACACTGTAATACCCTTAAGATAGATACCTTTTGCCGATGACGGCTTTAGTTGAATAATTTTATCAACAAAAGACAAAACATTCTCCTGTAATTTTTCCGCCCCAAATGAAACCTTGCCAACCATCGCATGAATAATACCGGCCTTGTCTACCTTGAAATCAACCTTACCCGATTTAATCTCTCCAACTACCCGGGAAACTTCAAACGTGACCGTGCCGACCTTGGCGTTAGGCATCATTCCCCGAGGACCAAGAACCCGACCAATCTTGCCGACCGTGCCCATCATGTCCGGAGTCGCCACTGTCTTGTCAAACTCGAGCCAACCATCCTGAATCTTCTTTACATATTCATCACCGCCGGCATAATCCGCGCCGGCATCCAGAGCTTCCTGGACCTTTTCACCCTTGGCAAAAACAAGAACCCTTTCACTTTTCCCTGTGCCATGGGGAAGGACGACACTGCTCCGCACCATCTGATCTGCATGGCGGGGATCAACCCCAAGACGTATGGCAAGATCAATGGATTCATCGAACTTTGCATATGACTTCTTCAAAGCAAGCTCAATTCCCTCGGCAAGAGTAAAATTTGCACTTGGGTCAAAATTTTCAACACTTTTAAGATATTTTTTTCCTCTTCTCGGCATGAATCATCTCCACATATCGATTTCCAATGAAGGAAACCCTGGCAATCTCTTTTAAGAACCCGTTAATACAATCAATTTATTCCCGTTGGAATTCTGCGCTATACTTCTACGGTAATACCACAGCTTCTGGCTGTTCCCATGATGATTTTCATTGCCGCATCGACATCATAGGCATTCAAATCCGGCATTTTTTGCTCTGCAATTTCCCTGATTTTATCACTGGAAATAGTCGCGACACGTTCTTGTTTGGGATTACTTGAACCCTTATCAAGAGAAAGAGCCTTAAAAAGCAGAGTTGAAGCTGGAGGGGTCTTGGTGATAAATGAAAATGAACGATCTGCATAGACTGTAATCACGGCTGGGATGAGGGTGTCACCCTCGCTCTGGGTCTTTGCATTAAACGCCTTACAGAACTCCATGATGTTCAGGCCATGCTGACCAAGGGCCGGTCCGACAGGAGGAGAAGGATTCGCCTTGCCCGCCGGAATTTGCAACTTGATATAACCTGTAATTTTTTTCATCTTTTATCTCCCACAATATTTCTAATTAACCAAACACCATATCATTGTGGTACAAACGACAACCGTAATGATGTTTACATATAAAAAAACAAATTGATGACTACTAAAAAAATCT
>JAOZOY010000066.1 GCA_029933005.1 Deltaproteobacteria bacterium | reverse complement strand
CTGATGGCTGATGGCTGATGGCTGATGGCTGATGGCTGATGGCTGATAAAAAAGGCTCAATTATTGATCGAAAATATGCTAGTAATTATTGATAACTACGACTCGTTTACCTACAATATCGTTCAAACCATTGGCGGCTTTGATTCCAGCAGCAAATTACTGGTCTATCGCAACGATGAAATTGATATTGAGGGTCTGGCGGCCCTGAAGCCGGATCGCCTCCTGATTTCACCCGGCCCATGCACTCCGGCCAAGGCTGGAATTTCCATTGAAGCGATCCGCTACTTTTCCGGCAAAATTCCCGTACTCGGGGTCTGTCTGGGCCATCAGTCAATTGGTGAGGCCTTTGGCGGGCGTATAGTTCGTGCCGGCCGCATTATGCATGGAAAAACCAGTCCGGTTTCCCATGATGGGAAAGGAGTTTTCACAGGCCTGCCAAACCCTTTCGATGCCATGCGCTACCATTCCCTGGTTGTGAGTGAAGATGATCTGCCGGAATGTCTGTATGTCACCGCCAGAACAGAGCAGGGTGAGATGATGGGATTGAGACATAAAACCCTACCGCTGGAAGGGGTGCAGTTTCATCCGGAATCCATTATGACGCCTGATGGTGTTCAATTACTGAAAAATTTCATGAGTCCGGATTATTTAAAATTATTGAATTAGTTTAACCAACAAAACCAAGAGAACCAATCACAAGGATAAAAAATGATACGTGAAGCCATCGCTAAAATCATTGACCGAAAAAATCTTTCTGAAAAGGAAATGGTCGGGGTCATGGATGAAATCATGAGTGGCAATGCCACCCAGGCCCAGATCGGCTCATTCATCACGGCCCTGCGCATGAAGGGTGAGACCATCGACGAAATTGCCGGTGCTGCCCGGGTCATGCGAGACAAGGCAACCAAAGTCGATGCCGCTGATCCCGGTGAAATCCTAGTAGATACGGTGGGTACCGGGGGTGACGCCTCCGGCACCTTTAACGTCTCCACAACCTCTTCCTTTGTCGTGGCCGGGGCCGGAGTGCCGGTGGCCAAACACGGCAACCGTTCCGTCTCCAGTCATTGCGGCAGCGCTGATGTTCTTGAAGCCCTGGGAGTTGATCTGAGCCTGAGCGCCGAACAGATCGGCAAGTGTATCCGGAAGATAGGAATCGGCTTCATGTTTGCCCCGATGTTGCACGGCGCTATGAAATATGCCATCGGCCCCCGGCGTGAAATCGGCATCAGAACGGTTTTTAATATCCTCGGCCCCCTGACCAATCCGGCCAATGCCAATGTCTATCTTCTTGGCGTTTATGATCCGGGTCTCATTGAAAAAATGGCCCACGTTCTTGCCAGATTTGAGGTTAAGCGAGCCCTGGTGGTTTGCGGCGAAGGTAATATTGACGAAATCACCATCACCGGTGAAACCCGTGTGGCTGATCTTGCGGATGGCAAGGTGACTACCTATAACATAAAACCAGAGGATGTTGGTCTTTCCAGGGCAAGCCTGGCCGACATCAAGGGCGGGGAAACCGCTGAGATTTCAGCCGGTCAGCTTCGTTCGGTTTTACAAGGCGTCAAGAGTCCCTGTCTCGATATGGTGCTCTTTAATGCCGGTGCCGCGCTGATGGCAGCGGGCAAGGCAGCTGACCTGCGGGCAGGCGTCGACTTGGCCCGCCGATCCGTTGAATCCGGCGCTGCCCTGAAAAAACTCGATGCACTGATTGAGTTTTGTCAAAATCAGTCTCATTAGTCTAGTTGGTCTTATCCGTCAAAAAAATCAAAGTCCCTGAAATTCTGACCAATCGACCAACCGAAACTACAAAACCAACAGGACAAACAGAACCAACTGGACCAAAATGATTCTCGACACCATTATTGAACAAAAAAAAGTTGAAATCCGGGAGCTGCTGGCAAAAAAACTGACACCTCCGGATCGTCCTGTTGGCCCACCACGCGGTTTTCAGAAAGCCCTGACCTCCTTTCCCGGCGTCTCTCTGATCGCAGAAGCCAAGAAGGCCTCGCCTTCAAAGGGTTTGATCTGTCCTGATTTTGATCCGGTCAAAATTGCTGCAAACTATGAGAAGGCCGGCGCCCAGGCCATGTCCGTGTTGACCGATGAAAAATTTTTCCAGGGCAGTCTTGATTTTATTCCATTGGTCAGAGAGGCGGTTGCACTGCCCGTCCTGCGCAAAGAGTTCATTCTTCACGAAATCCAGATTAAGCAGGCTGCACTCTATGGCGCTGACGCCATTCTTCTCATTGCCGCCATCCTTGATTCCTTTCAGATCAATGATTTTCTGCAGGAGGCTCAAGGCCGGGGTATGGATGTCCTGGTGGAGGTTCATGATGAGTCGGAGCTTGAAAAAGCACTTACGTCAGACAGCGGCTTGATTGGCATCAACAACAGAAACCTGCGTGATTTTTCCGTTGATCTTGCTACCACCTTCCGTCTCAAAAAAGAGATTCCGGATGATATTCCGGTGGTCAGTGAATCGGGAATTTGTGATGCAGATGATATTTCCCGCTGTGCCGACGCAGGGATCACATCTGTGCTGGTAGGTGAGACCTTGATGCGGGCTGATGATCAGGTTGAAGCAGTACGCACTTTGATGAACAGGTAAAATGATGCCCGGCAGGACACGAATTAAAATTTGCGGCATGACGGATCAGAAAGAGGCCGCCCATGCTATTGGTTGCGGCGTCGATGCCCTGGGCTTTATTTTTTTTCAAAAAAGTCCCAGAAACATTGATCCGAACAGGGCAAAGGACATTATCGGAACCTTTCCTCCCTTTGTTGATGCAGTAGGCGTGTTTGTCAACGAAAACCCGGAGGTTATTGTCGAGATTATCAAATACTGCCATCTGACCACGGTTCAACTTCATGGTTCCGAATCTCCTGAGTACTGCCAACAAATACCAGGTCGGATAGTCAAGGCCTTCCAGGTCGCTCCCTCCATGAGACCAGATGACCTCAGCGCCTATGATGATGTTGTCTCAGGTTTTCTCCTGGATACCTACCATAAAAAAATCAAAGGCGGCACCGGAGAAACCTTTGACTGGTCCCGCGTCGAAAAACTGCATCCGCAGAAACCGGTAATCCTGGCCGGCGGCATCACTCCTGATAACGCAGCCGAGGCTATCCACCAGGTCAAGCCCTATGGCATTGACGCCAATTCCGGTCTGGAAACAGCTCCCGGCCGCAAGGATATCGACAAAATCACCCGCTTTATTCAGACTGTCCGCCTCACGGACGGTTGACTCAAAGATGACCAACTCAATTCATCTCTCAAGTAGAACAATTGTCTCCAGATGATGTGTCTGGGGAAACATATCGACCATTTTCATTTTCCTGATCCGGTAGCCGTTTTGGCCCAGCAAAGCCAGATCCCGACACAGGGTGGCCGGATCACAGGAAATATAAATAATTTTACAAGCGCCAAGACGGATCACGTGGGGAAGAGCATCAAGGCAGCCCTGCCGGGGCGGATCCAGCAGGACCAGATCGAAACGTTTTCCACTTTCGGCAAGTTTTCGCGCTCCTTCCACGGCGGCCAGTCGCTCAAAACGGCAATTGCCAATTCCGGCCTCTTCACCATTACGACGGGCGCTGCGAATCGCGGAACGTTGAAGATCCATTCCCAGCACATGACCTGCCTTCATCGCCAGAGGCAATGAAAAATTTCCCATGCCGCAGAAAAGATCCAGAACCTGATCCGTCTTGCAGACATCAGCCCAATCAAAAAGAAGTTTCAACAGCTGTTCATTCTGTTCAAGGTTGACCTGACAAAATGCTCCAGGCTCAAAACCAAGCCGAATCACCCTGCCCTCCTCCATGTTGAAAAGCAAAGCAAGCTGAGACTGATTGTTTCCATCTTTAGAACAAAAGGAAAATGTTCCCTGACCGGCGACAGAAAGGAGAACAGCCCCTGTATGATTCAATCTTTCGGCTGTCTCCCTTGCTGCTTTGATATCGCCGGGTCGAGGTTTTCTCGAAAAATGGAATATAAGAAAAATATCTTGCCGATCCGGATTAAAAAGCAGTTCAAGCTCCGAAGACAGACCAAGAAGATGATGGCAACAGGACAATTTCCGTAATTCGACAAGAACGTCATTTATCAGCGGCCTGGCAAGGAGACAACTATCAACAGGAACAATTTTATGGGAATGAAAACGTAAAAAACCGCACCCTCCCCTATCGTTAATCCGCAAACGGATACGCTGCCTGTAAAAAAAAGGCAGGGGCGAGGCCAGCGGCTCTGATACAATTGATACTATTTTTTCCGCGTCTAGCAGCCCGGCCCGAATAATCTGATCATGTAGAATAGCGGACTTTAAGCGAGGCTGGTCTGCATAACGAACATGCTGCAGAGCGCAGCCGCCGCATTGACCATACAAGGGACAGGGAGGGTCGATCCTGGCAGGCGATGTTTCCAGAACCTGGTTCAGACAGGCCTCAAGATAGGATTTTCTCTTTCTGACCGGCGTGATCCGCACCGTTTCACCCGGTAGAACATAAGGGACAAGAACAACCAGTCCGTCAGGCAGCCGACCAAGGCCAAAGGCGCCCGTAACCAGCTTTTCAATCTGGAGATTATGAGAAATCAAGTAACCGTTCACCGGGGTCTACAAGATTACGAAAACCACGATCTGTAATTGTTTACCAATGCCACAGATTCGGAGTCTCGTTCCTCCGTGAGGTGCTGGTGAACGATTACGAAATCAATGTTACGTTTTTGTCGGTCTGAAAAAAACAACGAAGGATTTATGCAACGTATTACCAGCAGCGAACCCGGCCTGTATCCACATGGATAAAGTCGGATTGGCGATAATAGCCGGTGCCCCCACGCCGTAAAGCTATGGAAATATCCCGCAATCTGGAGGTATCCGTACCGGCCAATCGCACGTCAATGGCCCTGCCGCACATGTGCAGACTGTGTTTGGCTACGCCGTTGCTCCTGGATCGCAATTTTGCATTGGTACTCAAGGAGCGAAAGCCGGAAATGACTTCATAAATACCGTCCTTATTACCGCCTGCGGCCTGAATATCATAAAGATTATCCATCAAGGCCGGATCAATGGCATGAATTTCACCGGTGCGAAAATCCCCGAGGAAACGATTAATCCGTTCAAAAGCTTCAGGCAGATATTTCCCCTTTCTGCTGTAAACAACAGACAACCGTTCTTCGGTGTGGGTGTGAAAGAAACTCAGTTGCCGAGTCGGCGGTGTCCCTGCCAAGGCAAAAAGAGGCGGAAACGAGATGAACACTGGCACGACAAGTAACGCCTTTTGCAGCAACTGACGACGGTTAAAACACGCTGATTTTTCTGTTCGATTCATTTCTGTACCATTGATTAATTATCGGAGAATCCTGAATTATTTCCTCTGCCGTTAGCGATGATGGAACATTGAGAGACGGCAAACGGAGTCTGTAACGCGGCAAGAACGCCGGCATCACGATCATAGATATCTTTTTTAAAGACAACCGTTCCATCCTCCCCGGCATTTACCGTCCAATAGAGAAGCAGAATGGGAACCGGTGTATGCAGGGAGACCTGCTTTGTTTCCTTTGACTCAATAACTCCCATGATCCGCTCTTTGGTCCACTTGTCATCATCAAGCAGTAATTCAGCAAAACTGTAAGGATGCTCAACCCTGACACATCCAGAACTGAAGGCACGCTCCTCCATGTCAAACAGTGCCTTACTCGGGGTATCGTGCAAATAGACGTCATGGCTATTGGGGAACATAAATTTAATCCGTCCCAAAGCATTTTGCGGCCCTGGTTCCTGGCGCAGCAGATATGGAAATTTTTCTTCGGGGTACTTTGACCAGTCAATAGTACGCTCATCAACATACTCCCTGCCATAGGTAATGACCCTGAAATCCTTTTTTTGCAGATAGTTCGGGTCCTTTTTCACCTTTGGCAGCACATCCTCGATAAAAATTGTTAAGGGGACGGTCCAGGTCGGGTTTATGACAAGAAACTTGATCTCTGACTTAAAAACAGGGGTCTTTCGATATTTGTGTCCCACCTGGGCTCGCGTTTCCCAGATAATATTGCCGTTACGGAGATATTTTACTGAAAAACCCGCAATGTCAACCACCACGAACTGCTTCGGCAGATCATGCAGTATCCAGCGGGCCCGCTCCAAGTTGACCAGGAGCTGACTGATTTTCTCGTCAATCTGTACATTAAGCGCTGCCAGTGTCCCCTGACCAACGATTCCATCAGCTACAAGACCATGGCGTCGCTGAAAATGTTCCACTGCCTGGTGCACATCTTCATCAAACAACATTGATTCCAGGTTTGCCTCCTGCAGATCGCCGCTGACCTCCAGCCGTTTCCTGAGCTGGACTACCCGAGCATCAGTCATACCCGACTTTAATACCGAGCCTCCAGAGACAGTATCCCAGCCTCCTTGCGCTTTCAGGGTACGGTAGTGTGCCAATGCGGCCCGGAGCCGATGATACACCGGGACCTGGGGACGCAGACTCTGAACCAGTTTAGCCACTTTTCCGTCAGCAATGGCTCCGGAAATTTTCAAGATGGCATCAAGCTCACCTACGGTTCTCCCCATATTCCAGTTATTGTCAAGCTCCTCCGGGTTCACCTTCCCCACCAGCAGATGATAACCAAGGCGAATCAAGCTGTCGGATAGAAGCAGATCAAAATCAGCCAGAAAGGATGGTGAATTTTGGTCGCCACTCTCGATCTTGGCCTTCATTTGTGTCAGCAATGGGCCATGATAATCCACCGGGTCAAGTCCTTCGTCCTGAATTGAGCCCAACACCATAAAAAGCTGGGACACGGATCGACTGTTTGTCCAGAGCGGACGGTAATCAGACTTTTCATACAATGCCGGAAGTACTATGACAGAGGAAATCACTCTGTCTGCGACCCCCACGCCATTCTCTGATCGTAAACAGGAGACTCGCTCCCGTATCAGTTCACGCATCGCCTCGTCTGACGACGAAGCGGAAGTGGTAACAGGAGTGAAAACCAGAGCAAACAAAATCAAAAAAAAGCAAAAAAACCTCTCCATCAAAAAACTTTCCAATTTTTTCAAAAAATTTATCCCCAGCAACAGACACCGATCTTTTGTCGTTTATTGCACGACACGGGCCTGCCAAATATATTTTTAATCTAACCCACTCAGGAGGAAGTTGACTTAGAATTTATCAGGACTCTTTTCAATACTCGCTTGACGGGTATAAGTGCCTTGTCAGTAGATTAACGACATAGTTTCAAAATAAATTTCTGAATTTCTTGTTTTTTTATGACAACTTTTCAAGAATAAGACACTAAAATTTCCTTTTTTTTACTTCATATATTATATCTTAGCAAATATACAGACAAAAAATGTGAAACTTTAGTTCTCTTTTCTTTTGAAAGAATGTTTGTTAAAGAAATCAAGAGAACGATAGTATTACAAAAATAAAAATTTGCCGTAAATATTCGGCTAGCACCCCATCTTTAAACGATCAGGCCTACTCGCATATGAATCAATATAGCTCACAGACCTGATAGTCCAAATATGGGCCACTATCCAAAATTTACATTTCGGTGGTTTTTGTAATAATTTATTATCAAGCCGAATGTTTACAGTTTGCCAAAGGGAAATCCCACGTTTTCAGGATGTTGACCTTAACCTCAAAACTATGCTAAAAGAACGTGAAACTTTAGTTCTGATGATTTCACAAGGTTAACAATCTTGTAAAGAGGAGGATGAGAAATGGATGGGAAGTTAAAAAGACTGATTTGGAGCAATATTATTGTCCTGACTATTTTAATCTGGGCAGTCGTCGGTTGTGTTCAGTCCGATGGTGTTGGGAATACTATTTCCCCGGCAAAAAAGCTCAAACCCCGCGATAGTGTTTTAACATTAAAAGTGGGAGACAAGGCTCCGGACTTCTCACTCCCATCTCTTGCCGGATTAAGAATTCCGCTGAGTGAATATCTTGTGAATAAAAATGTTGTTATTTCTTTTATTCCCGCAGCCTGGACACCGGTGTGTTCTGCTCAATGGCCGATTTACAACCATGCTCAGGAAATATTTAAAAAAAATGATACTATGCTTCTTGGTATTGCTGTTGACAACAGCCCGTCTCTGCTTTCTTGGACAAAAAACATGTGTAGTGTTGATAAGTCATTATGGTTTCCGGTGCTTTCCGACTTTTATCCTCATGGTGCAGTTGCCCAAAAATATGGGGTGTTACGTTCAGACGGGCTCAGTGAAAGGGCTCTTTTTGTGATCGATAAAAAGGGAATTATTCGCTACATAGATGTTCATGATATAAATGAATACCCACCCCTCGAAAATCTTGTGAAGGAGCTTGAAAAGCTTAATAATTAAGATTAAATTAGCAACTCTAACTTATATTACTGATTCTACACTTTTTATACAGGATACTCGGTATTTTGTTTATATGAAAGTCTCTCACAGGGGCACAGAGTTCACAGAGTTTTTCTCTGCGTCTCTGCGAGAGATTAACTTTCATTTCTCGATGTCTTATTTCATTCGCTTATCGGTTGTGCCGATTCGCCGGGATGTCCGTTACTTAGAAGCCGATAAGCGTAGACTTCAACACCGCCCCCAATCAGTACAAAACCATTATGTTACTTTTTAAATAAATGCCTATACTCGGGCTGTTACGCGTAATAGTTACTAAAATAAATTAATTACCAGGAGGTATTTCAATGAAGACAATCATTACAGCTTGTGCCCTACTCATGTTCCTGGCTCCTGCTACAGGAGGAGCTCAGGATTTTTTCATTTATCCAGCCAAGGGTCAAAGTCAGGACCAGCAGGAACAAGACAAGTATTCATGTTATCAGTGGGCCAAGGGACAGACCGGTTTTGATCCCATGGAGGCCCCAAGGGCCACGGCGCCGCCTCCTGCCCAGGAAGCTGCCAAGGGTGGACTTTTCAAAGGGGCGGCCAGAGGAGCTCTTGCCGGCCTTGCCGTGGGGGCCATTGCCGGTGATGCCGGAAAGGGCGCTGCTATCGGCGCGGCCGGTGGCGGACTTATCGGCGGTGCGCGTCGAAGTGACCAAAAACGAAGTGAGGCACACAACCGGGACCAATGGGCCCGAGACCAGACGCAGCAGTATACTCAAAGACGTAACTCATACAACCGGGCCTATACCGGCTGCCTTGAGGGCCGTGGCTATACTGTTAAATAGTTGAATTTGGTTAAACTGATCCCATTAAACCTCATACAAATCGAATAAACAGGAGTAATTTCATGAATACGCTGAAAATGGTTATAGCTATATGTTGCTTGATCTTTCCTGCAGTTGCAATGGCCTCGGAGAATGATGTAACAGCCTCGGAGAATGAAAAAGCCGAATATATTCTCTGCTCTGTTATTAATGTAATTGAGTGCAGGCCCGGCATGGACTGTCTGGAGTCTTCGGCAGAGGCAATTAAGATTCCACAGTTCATCAAAATTGATCTTGACGAGAAAAAACTGTCTGACGCCACGGTCAAGGACAGCATCAAATCAACAAGCATAAAATCCATGGTTCGACAGAATGGAGACATCATTTTGCAGGGCTCAGAAATCGGCAGGGGCTGGAGCGTTATTATATCGGAGCAAACCGGCAAATTCTCAGCCACCATTTCTGAAGACGATTTTGGTTTCATTATTTTTGGTTCCTGTATGGCCATATAACACAAATGTGCTATCTGGCTGGTGGGCACAGGCGCCAGGCTAAGAGATTTCACTTATCTGCAAATAACGTCTAACCAATTGAGATAACTGGACAAAGTGATTAACTCAAGTAAATATTCGGCTAGCACCCAAATTTCGTCCGATTCGCCTTACTCACATATGACTAATATAGCTCGCAAGGCGACTTGAACGAACTTGGGCACTATCCAAACATTTACAGGCCGAGTTTTTTGAAACTTTTTCACACAAGCCGAATATTTACTAACTCAAGACATTAACAATTAACCATTCGCAATTGATTATGAGAAAAGCGTTCTCCTGGCAACTTCTTGAAACAATAATACAAACTCAACTTTCCGACTTGGCATAAGCCGTTGTTGTTTCGCGATTATTATAGCGCAGGTTGGGTTGATGTTATTTCATGCTGCCAAGTTTGTTGGGTTTGAGATGCTGGAAAATCAGTAAATAGCCTGTATTTACTCAAACCCAACAATTCCGGCGGGTATTAAAATTTAACCCAACCTACGAAAAAACATCATTAAATCCATACAATACATTAACCCGGAAAGTTGAGATACAAATAATCAATTACGAATGGTTAACGTTTCGCCTGACGGCTATGGGATGGAGGGGCTAAAGGGTACTTATCTCGTCATATGGACGTGGAAAGGGCTGTCCTGTCCAGTTACATACTCTTCAATATCAACATCATCAATCTGCTCCGGCGCAAGAAACTGTTCAGCGTACACCTTATACACACCACTTGTTAAAAAAAGCTTGAAGAGATCGGTGTCAAAATGGCCATCCCTGTGCATGAAGGACATGATTTTGACAGCCTCGCTGAGCTTTTTCGGCTTTTTATAGGGCCGGTCCGAGGCGGTCAGGGCTTCGAACACATCAGCAATGACCATCATTTTGGCAGTGGTTGACATCTGCTCGCCGGTGAGCTTGCGCGGATAACCGGTTCCGACCATGGTTTCATGGTGGCCGCCGGCAATCTCCGGCACCCGTTTCAGATGTTTGGGATAGGGGAGCTGTTCCAGCATCTTGATGGTTTGGATAATATGATCGTTGATCTTGAAACGCTCCTCATGGCTCAAGGTGCCCCGGGCGACCTGCAGGTTATAGACTTCTCCACGATTATAACGGTACTCCGGTTCATCCACTTTAAAGCCCCATGGATTATCCGCTGAAATTTTCTCCCCTTCCTCCCGCAGGATAAGATGTTCCTCCTTGTCACTGAGCAGCTTTTCAGTAACCGGCAGCGTGGGAGCGGGAACTCTCTGCTTGCGCTGACCCTCCTCCCAGGAAATTCCGATCCGGTCATCCAGGGTTCGCTGCCAGGAATTTTGGCTAATTTTACGCAGCCTGTCAATGAAGTCCGGCTCCATAAATTCGCCACCCTCATTGCATTGAGCAACAAATACAAAATCATCATCAAGCTGTGTTATTTTTTCAGCCAAAAGAGAAAGCCTGTTCTCTTTCTCCCCGGTTTCAGCGATCTCCCGCCAGCAGGCAATCTCAGCATCCCGTTTGAGGACCTCAAAACGCATCCGCACCTCATGAATCCGGTCATAAATGGTTTCCAGCTTGGTGGCCTTATCCACCACGTATTCCGGCGTGGTCACCTTACCGCAGTCATGGAGCCAGGCCGCCACATGCAGTTCTTCCCACTGCTCCTCAGTAAGCTTAAAGTCGGCAAACACTCCGTCCTTTGTTTCACAGGCCGCCTCGGCAAGCATCTTGGCGATAACCGGCACCCGCTGGCAATGGCCTCCCGTATAGGGTGACTTTGCGTCAATGGCTCCGGCTATGAGCTTGATAAAGGACTCAAACAGCTCCTTTTGCATGCGCAGGAGTTCTCTGGTTTCTAGCAGCACGCCGGCGAGGCTTGACATTTTCCGGACAAAGGCGATCCGATCGTCCTGTGTTCGTTGAGGCTTCTTTCCCCGTTGATGGGCATATAAAAGCCCAATAACCCCCATACTGTTTTCCTGCCGATCCTGTAAGGGCAGGCCAACCATGGTCAGATCCTGTTCCTTGGAAACAGGGACAAGTCTGGAATAGACGGCCTTATTATCATCGTCAAGCAGGGTAGTACTTACCTCGTTGCTGCGGGCGGCGCGGACCAGTCCATGGCTGCCTTTCATTGCCAGGGAAGGCAGCTGCTCGGTCAATTCCTTAGACACTCCATCCGCACCATGGATGACAACGGGTTTCAATTCATTCTGATCATCACTCAGGAGGTAGGTGACAACCCCATCAGCCCCGGCTGCCTGGCCGGCCTCACGGGTTATCATCTCAAGCAGTGGATTAAAGTTTTTTTCCTTGTTCAGGGAATCGACAAGAACCAGGAACTCGGAAATAGTTTTTTCCATGAATTCCATGGCACTTGCCAAATCATTCACCTCCTTGATAACCGATTCACCGGACTGCGAACGGCTGAAATCAAAACGGCTTATCCGTTCGGCCTCAAGGGAAAGACGCTGCAGGGGGCGAGCGACCATCTGGGCCACCAGCCAGGCAACAGGAAGGGAAAAAAGCAGAATCAACAGGGTGATGAACATGGTCTGACGCCGACTCTTGATCGCCCCTGCCAGCAGTTCATTCTCGGGAGCAACAATAAGTAATCGGATCTCGATCCCATAACTTACCGTGATTGGCAGGATTTCTCCTCGCCACGATTTTCCACCCGCTTCAATGGTGAAAGAGTGTGGTTCAAGATTCCCGTTCAAATCTATGGCGCTGAGGACAGGGTGACCGAGATCAGCAAGTTTGGCCAGGGAAAAGCTTTGTTCTCCCCGGTCAAGAACCAATTTATCAACGTCTGTGTAGGCAACCACATGGTCTGCTTTTCCTAGTAAAGCAACCACGGAGCCCGGGGTAATCCGGTAGCTGCCGACAACCTTGGAAATTGACTCAATCGTTAAATCTGCTCCGACGACTCCACCTGTTTTTTTATCCTGAACAGAGATGGTGCTGCCGACCTTACGGGAAAAGTAAAATAAATAGGGATTTGTGGCCCTTATTGTCCCGCTTTCGTGGGCCAGTTTGTACCAGGAGCGCTGACAGGTATCAAAGTCCGTGACCACCGGTTTGTTTCGCCGAATTTCCAGCAGTTTCTTATCAAAAAACAGGCGAATCCGAAAACGTTTCCCTGCCCTCCCCTCTGCGATATGATCAACCACGAGATATGTTCCGGCAGGCGCCTCAAGACTGGCAAGATCCTCGACAGAGCGAATCAGCTTGACTAAAAAATAATCTCCATTCGGGTATCCGACCTGCAGGCCGGTCATACTGGTGACTTGCTCCAAGGCCAGTTGGAATTCAGGTAAATAACGCAGGCGCTCTTCCAGGTTACTTGCCTCCATGACAGGAGACAGGACCCTGAACTCGACGATCCGGACAGCCGGGCTGAATACCTGGACAAAATCCATGGCCAGTTCCCGGCCAATCAGGCTGAAATGCTGCTCTGCAGCAGCCAACGAGTTTTTTGAGGAAACTCGGAAATGATGCCAGCTCAAAATACCACCGACAGTAAGGATAAGAGCAACAAACAAACTGCCAATGGTAAAGAGCAGAGATGGTCGGAATGCTTTCCTATTGTCGGCTGTCGACATTAATATGCTCCGTGTAGCTATTCAAATTGACATTACGTCCTTCATGAAACATGTCGACCAACTTATTATTTACTTCAACTCTAAGTCTCTATCATGGCAACTCAATACGGTCTTCAAAAGAACCCGTGCCATGGTGTGAGAGTCGTGGAGTACGGGATCCTCGAAGATCTTTATCCCTATAATCGTAATAGTCGTATTCATAGCTGCATTTAAATAAATGAGTCCCATGAAGCAGGGGAAGGCTAAAAGAAAATGTTCGGCTGTCGTTTTCCGGGATAAAAAGTGTGCCGCTCGTACCTGTTGCCACTTCATTTCCCTCCAGGGTAGTGACGGTTAGGTTGAGCTTGACAAAATCAAGATCGGTCAAATTGGTGTTATAAATGTCTCCAACCACATTGAGCTGCTCTTCAAACCGACCAACACTGTAAGCAATATTGAGGGCAGACTCAGTTGTGCCGCCTTGAGCGATGATTTTACCAATTTGCAGCGGCGGCTGGGCCTCTTGCGCGCAGGCTGCCGCCAGCAAGCCGGCAAAGAGAAAAACAAGAAAAAAATATGTATTTCGCGGTCTCTGTTTCATAATTCCCTCCAAAGAGCATCCCAGAAGTGATCTGCACCTCTTCAACTTATTTCTCAATCTCAATTATCTCTTTGAGTTCCGGTTGAATAAACATGGTTTTGGCCTTCATGGGGCTGAGCAGTTCCGTTTTGGCCTGGAACATTCTTTTGCCTGAAGCGGCCTGTTCTTTTCTGGCCCGTTCATACCAGCCTTCCCGCATGACATGGAGTACAGGCGGACGTAATCATGCTGATTTTCGTTTTTCCTTATACTCGATATTAATTGAAGTGAGATGCTTATCAATAGCGGCCAGGAAGGCCAGCATACGCTCTTTGTCATACTCCTTGACAAACTGGACCCGGATAATATATCTGCTTTCTTTGGGGTCTGCCTCTGCCTTGAAATGCTCTACAAGAACGTCGCTGCTTGTGCCGGCCTGCTGGATGGCCTCAATCAGCTGGTTGACACTGAGCTTTTCTCCGGTGATGTTGGTCATGCCCCGGCCTTTGCGCAGGAAGCGAATTTGCGGGGTTTTATTGTAAAAACCAGCCACCTCCAGCACATCGTTAATATCATAGCGATAGAGTCCGCCGGTGGTGGTCAGAAAAACATAACAATGTCCCCCCTGTTCAAGCTTGTCTACCGTGAGAAAATGCCATGATGTGTCGTCATCCGGATTGTTTGTAACGTCATCAGTTGCAACAAATTCAAAAAAATTAACAACCATCCCTAAAAGGGGTGGTATAAAAGGTGATCCTAAAAGGATAAAACTTCTACCAAAGTTTTTATTGTTCTAAACGCTTATCCTTCTTGCGTTGCCATTTAACATATTTTTGAATCTTATCTTCGTCAAGACCGACAGTGCTTACACAATATCCTTTCGCCCAAAAATGACGCCCCCAGTAGCGTTTTTTGAGGTCCAGATGCCTGTCGAACATTTTTATCGCACACTTGCCCTTTATAAAACCTACTATCCCTGACACAGAGTGCTTGGGTGGAATGGAGAGTAAAAGATGAACATGATCTTCTTGAACATTCATCTCCATTATTTCGAGCTTTTTCCACTCACAGAACTGCGAGATAAACTCATGTACCGAATCTGCTACTGTTCCCTTCATTATCTTGAACCGATATTTAGGGCAAAAAACTATATGGTAGTTGCATTGCCATATTGCGTGTGTTAATTTTTTATAGTTACTCATGAATACCTCCTGCTTTGTTGAAAGGATCACCACCAAACAACATAGGGAGGTATTCATTTTTGGTCACCACTAGGGTACAAGCGTAGCATAGCTGGTGGTTTAATTTGATAACTCAACTTTCGGAGTTGCCGACAAAAGTTAATATTTAAATGATAACATAGCGA
>JAOZOY010000020.1:9401-42561 GCA_029933005.1 Deltaproteobacteria bacterium | reverse complement strand
CCTTTGATACTGTTAATCAGTTCCAGGTCAAAGCCTGAGTTTGTCCCGTCTTTGTCGATGCAGTTCAGAAGGATCTCGCCGGCCCCCAGTTGTTCACAGGTACGGGCCAGGGTGACGGCGTCAAGATCGCGTCCTTCCCTGCCGCCTTTGATGGTACATTGGTACCAGCAATATTTTTCACCGTTAGGGCCGGGAATTTCCGTTTTAATGGTATGATGTTTCACCTCATCCGGCGAGGAGACATAGACCCGGCGGGGATCGACGGAGATGACCACGGCCTGGCTGCCATAGACCCTGGAGATCTGCTCAATGGAACTCATGCCGGTGGAAGTATCGGTTTTTAACATCTCCTCAACAATGAGGACAGCGTCGCTGCCAATGGAGATTTTGTCGGCGCCGGATCTGAAATAGGCGGAAGCCACATCCAGGGCGGAATAGTGCTTGCCGTTTTTGTCAACAAAGTCCCTGATGCCGCCGCCAATAGTGAGGGGCACAAAGACGTGTTCCGAGGTGCGGCGCAGAACCTCGATCATTGGCAGATCCTCAAGGGGAAAGTCGCGGAAACCGGTGATGTTTAAAAAAGTGATCTCATCGGCCCCCTGTTGATAGTATTTCTCCGCCAGTTCGACCGGTTTTCCCAGGTTGCGTACATCGCCCTTTTCCCGCACATCATACTGGTCGCCTTTGGTCACGACCAGATCGCCGTTATCATTGGTCCTTACATCAAGGCAGGCGATGATGCGTTTCGCCAGGATGGTCTCTGTTGATCGGCTGCTCAGGGTGACTTGCGGGCTGTCCGGTTCCAGGAAATTTTTCAGGACGGTCAGGCCGGGCACGCCGCTTTTTTCCGGATGAAACTGGGTGGCGATGAGATTGCCCTTCTGGATGCTGCTGCAATACTCGTAGCCGTAATCGGTGCTGGTCAGGATAACGGAAGAATCATCCGGGGCCACATGATAGGTATGAACAAAGTAGAATTTTTCCTCGCCGGACAGGGAGTTGAAAATTCGTGACGGTTGTCTGGCCTTGATGCCGTTCCAGCCGATCTGGGGAACGGCCAGGTCTACGTCAAAACGTTTCACAGTGCCGGAAATGATGCCCAGGCCCTGCACGTCCGGCGCTTCTTCGCTTGTCTCAAACAGGGCCTGCAGCCCCAGGCATATTCCCAGAAAAGGCTTGTCCGCCAGAAGATATTGCCGCAGGGGCTCAAAGAATTTTTTTTCTTTGAGAATGGTCACCATATTACCGAAATTTCCTACACCGGGGAAAACCAGTTTGTCAGCGGCCAATATGTCATCACCGCTTTGGACGACTTTTACGGTTTCACCCAGCTTTTCTATGGCATTAATCACGCTTCTGACATTGCCGGCGCCGTAATCAAGCAAAGATATCATTTTTATTTCCTATGTAGGGGCAACCCTCGTGGTTGCCCTTTTTTTGTTGCCACGCGGGGAAAGGGTACCCACTAGGAGTGCCCCTACGGTTCGTAACAAATTTTAAAATGCCGTAATGATAACTGACATTGATCATCCTCTCAACCTTTCATACGTCTCTTCTCTTGCTCTGGCTGCTCTAGCAAGAACAGCGACCTGGCTGTCCACGTAGTCAATGACTTTCGGCTTTTTACCAGGCGCCGGCCGCATGATTCTGCCGATGACCTGCAGGAGACGGGCGGAAAACTTAATAGGCGTGGTCAGAAAAACGGTGTGCAGGCCATGACAATCAAACCCTTCGCCCACTAACTGGATGGTTGAAATTAGAATATTCAGTTGCCCGGCCTGAGCGTCGGAGACAATTCGGCTTCGCTCTGGGGCCGGGGTTCTGCCGGTCAGAAGCTCGGCCTTGATTTGACGTTCATCCAGCATTTCGCAAAGCGTCTCGCAATGGGCGACCCGATCGCTGACAACAAGGATTGTGCCGGAGATTTGGCCTGCTTCAGTGACAATGTCATCAGCGATCTGCCTGTTTCTGGCCTCGTCGCGGGTGAGGGCGGTGAGCATGGTGGAATAATCGTCCCGGTACTGGTAAGTAAAGCCGGTTTCCCTCCGGCTGATTTCCGGCCGCAGAACAGCCCCGGTATTTTGGATATCCTGCGCGTCGACGCGATGGGCTGGGTCACCGAGATACCAGTAAATCAGCTTGGTCAGATTGTCCCTGCGGTAGGGGGTGGCCGACAGTCCCAGTGAATAATAACAGTCGAATTCTTTGACCACATCGGTAAACATCGTGCTTGGACAACGGTGGCATTCATCAACAATGATCTGGCCGAAATGATGCGGAAGTTCGTCAAGATGTTTTTTTGCGGAATTGATGATGGCAATGGTCATGGGCTGCAGGTTGAAATGGCCGCCGCCGATAAGACCTGGTTCATCGATCTCCATAAACTCCCGGATCTTGTCGGCCCATTGATAGAGCAACTCTTTAGTGTGGACCAGAATCAGGGTCGGCTGCCTGCGTCTGGCTGCCACGGCCAGGGCCATGACTGTTTTGCCGGAACCGGTGCCTGCCTCAAGCACGCCGAACTGGCGTCTGGTGATATCAACAACAGCCTTTTCCTGGTAGGGCCGCAGTTTGCCGCTGAAAAGAAAGTTTTCCTTTTCCAGCAGTCGTCTCCGGTCAATGATCTCGGGTTTTTCGCCGTATTTTGCGCACAGATTGACAGCCTGGTTGGCAAAGCCCCTGGGGAAGTGGAGTTTTTTGTCCCGTATGGCATAAAAGATGAGATTTCGTTTCATGTTTTTCCCGACCCAGCGCCCGTATTTGACCGCATCCTGGTATTTGGGATTGGGCAAGGTCAGCCGTTTTTTGATTGTAGCGATCAGCTTGGCTGGCGCGCCTGCAAGTGAAGCATCCCTGCTCATGGTCAGGGTTAGTGGGGTTTTCATGATTTTTTTGTCCAACTTATCCGCAAAATTGTGTTATCATTACTAATTACCATAAATAATCTGCAATTTCAAAAAAACACATTCTTGAAAGAAAAAAAGGGTTTAAAAAAATATGGCCGGAGAAAAAAAAATAGTTCCTTCCCAGTCGGTAAAGGATCTGTTGCGGGCAATCCCGAAAGTGGATGCATTTCTGGACTGGATCGGCAAAGATGCTGACGCGCCGCAACGGCTGGTAAAAATCGAGATCCGCCGACTGCTTGATGATGAAAGAAAGGCGATTCTTTCCGGGAAAGCTTATGCAAAAGATGACCTGGCAAAAGAAAGTCTGCTGCCAAAGTTTGCAGAGCGTCTGGCCCATCGTCTGCAGCCGAATTTTCGTACCGTGATCAATGGTACCGGAGTAGTGGTTCATACCAATCTCGGCCGCTCGATTCTGCCGGAAGGTGCCATAGAAAGCCTGATGAAGGTCGGGGCCCGCTACTCCAACCTGGAGTTTGATCTCGCCAGCGGCAGACGGGGCAGTCGTTACAGCCTGGTGGAGAATTTGCTCTGTGATTTGACCGGCGCCGAGGCGGCCCTGGTGGTCAACAACAACGCCGCTGCCGTGCTGCTGGTTCTGGAAACCCTGGCCAAGGGCAGGGAGGTGGTGGTCTCCAGGGGACAGCTGGTTGAAATCGGTGGATCATTTCGCATTCCGGCCGTTATGGCCAAGAGCGGCGCCTGTATGGTTGAGGTGGGCGCCACCAATCGCACCCATCTTCATGATTATGAGCAGGCCATCACTGGAGAAACCGCCATGCTGCTCAAGGTGCACACCAGTAATTTCAAGGTGATCGGCTTTACCTCGGAGGTGGATCTGACTGAAATGGTCAAGCTGGCCCAAAAACATGATCTGCTGGTGATGGAGGATCTGGGCAGTGGCTGCCTTATTGATCTTTCCCCTTTTGGTCTGCCCAAAGAGCCCACCGTGGGCGAGGTCGTCCGGGCTGGAGTCGATGTGGTGACCTTCAGTGGCGATAAGCTGCTCGGCGGCCCCCAGGCCGGTTTGATCCTGGGGAAAAAGGAGATTATTGACCGGATCAAGAAAAATCCTCTGAACCGGGCCCTGCGCATTGACAAATTCACCCTGGCCGGGCTTGAAGCCATTTTGCATCTTTATTTTGACGAGGAACAGGCCCTGGAAAAAATTCCCACCCTGGCTATGATGACCATGGATCCCGAGGTGATCAAAAGACGCGGTGCCCGGCTGTTGAGACGGATTAAAAAAGAGTTAAGCGGAAAATGCGAGGTCTCGACTTTAAATATTGAATCAAGGGTCGGCGGTGGTGCCATGCCTGAGCATGGTCTACCTAGCCGGGCGGTTATTCTCAAACCATTGGATTTTTCGGTCAATGAGCTGGAAAGACGGTTACGCAGCGCGCCGCTGCCGGTGATCGGCCGTATCGAGGAGGATCGCTTCATGCTGGATATGCGCACGGTAGGGGATCATGATGTGGTGGAATTATCCCATTGCCTTCTGCAGGCATTTGAGGTGGCAATTTCATGAGTTTTTTATTTGACTGGCGGAAAAAAGAGCTGTCTAAAAATGATTTTGACCTGCTGGCGCCGGAGTTTTCTCAAGTCGTGCAATCCTTTGTCGACTGTGAATCCGCCCATGTTTTTTATGCAGCCGACGAGGATGAGCCTGATGTGCCGGTTTCCCGTTGGCTGAATGGTATTGCCCAGGTTAGTGAAGGGCAAACGGCTGTCTATGATCAATCCGCCCATGAGGCGTTCTTGCCCCTTACGGATGGTGATAAAAGGCTGCCGGCTGTTGCTGTTCTGGAGGGGGTTTCGGACTGGACAAAACATGGTGACGACTGGCTTGATGAACAGGCACGTCATGTTTCAATGGAGATTTTGCTTATCCGGCAATGGGCCGTCGATCCCATGACCGGCCTGCTCAGTGGGCATTGTTTTCTCAAGAGAATCAGTAGTCATCTTGGAAAACGTCATTCAGAAGAAAAAAGTGCATCTCTTTCAGGCTGCCTGGTGCTGCTGGAGATGTATCCCGGGGCCAAAAATGCGGAACAGGCCACGCTGTATAACTCCAGGGCGGGCGCTTATCTTGACACCCTTGTCGGACATCTGTCATCGCCCTGTCATTTTGGCGGTGGTGTGTTCGGTCTGTTCTGGGAAGATATTGATGCTGATTCCTCTCTGAAGATGGCCGATATGCTGCTGCGCTGGCTCAAGCGGGAAAATATTGCCAGGGTGCATGTGGGACTTTCCTTTACTGGAAACAAAAAAAATGGTGCAAACGGCAATTCAGCCCTGGAACAGGCCTGGGAGGCACTGGGAACCGCCAGAAAACGGGGACCCTACAGCCTCTGTTCTTATGAAACCCTGGCTGATCGGCAGGATCATCCGCTTTGTTCGCTGCCACCGGCCGTGACTGCAAGTCTGCGTAGACTGTGTCGGAACCGGGATCGTTTTTCCTGCATTTTTCTTCAGCAAAATGAGAAGATAGAGGAGGATGATTTTTCCGGCCGTATTTTGAGCCTTGCTGGTCCCGAAGTGACTGTTTTGCCCCTTGATTCGGGCAAGGCCTGTGTCTTTCTGCCCGATCTGGACGAGAAGAACGCCTTGGAGTGGTGTCATCGGTTCCAACAGAGATTGAAATCGGCGCAAAAGAGTTGTTCCCTGGGACTGGCCTCCTATCCGTTCCATGATTTTAAAAAATATGAAATCGTTGAAAACGCGCGCAAGGCCCTGATCCATGCCGGTTTTTACAGCCCGGACAGTTTGACGATTTTTGATGCGGTCAGCCTCAATATCAGCGGAGACGTTTTTTATAATGAAGGAGATCTGGCCAGGGCTGTCAAGGAGTATCGGCGCGGGCTCTCCATTGATTCGGAGAATGTGAATCTGTTAAACAGTCTTGGCGTGAGCTATGCCCAGATGAATCGTTACCATCTGGCTATCCCGTTGTTTGAGAAAGTTCTTGCCATAGACGGTTGTGATTTCATGGCCCTGTTTAATCTTGGTTTTGCCCTGCTGGCCCGTGGTGAAACAGAGACGGCTTTGAACCGGTTTGAAGAGGCTTTGGCGGTTGACGGCAAGAGTTTTGGCCTGCTTCTTCAGCTTGGCAAGATGTATTGCCTGGCCGGCAGATATGAAGAGGCCATTGACGTTTTGCTGAAGGGCAGGGAGATTGCGGCGGCTGAAACGGATTTTAATCCTGGACTGGTCTATCGTTATCTTGGCCAGGCTTACGAGGGGCTGGGCCAAAATCAGGAGGCCATGGCAAATCTGCAGCGGGCCGTCAGTCATAATCCCAGGGATGCGGCATCGCTCAGCTTGCTTGGCGAATTATATGATCTTGAAAAACAGGGAGATATAATCGCCCTGTCCCTTTGTCGACAGGCTGTCGGTCTGGACGGTTCGCATTGGCAATACTGGTTCCGTCTGGGCAGGGTGGAGTTGAGCCAGGAAGATGGCGCTGCCGCCATCAGATCCTTTGAACATGGTTTGCGGGTGGATGGAAAGAGAGCGGAACTCTGGTTTGATCTGGGTCGCGCCCATGAAATGCTGGGAAGCCGAAAGGCCGTGAAGATGTATGAAAAAGTATTGAAACTGGACGGCGCCCATCGGGATGCCGCGGCTTCGGTTGAGCGGTTGTCGGGAAAAACAGGGGAGACGAAGTGAAATGCGTTTGAATTCAAATGAGGTTGATGAAAAACAGCAGTATTGGCTGGACACCTTCAATGTCGGTGATTCCTGGCGTCTGTTCCGCATCATGGCGGAGTTTGTCAATGGTTTTGACTCCCTTTCCGTTGTGAAGCACCCGGCGGTTTCAATTTTCGGCACCGGCAGGATCGGGCCTGATAATCCTTTTTATAGGCAGGCCGAGGAAATTGCCAGGGGACTGGCTGAAGCCGGTTATGCCGTGATCACGGGTGGTGGGCCGGGAACCATGGAGGCCGGCAACAAGGGAGCGATGGAGGCCGGCGGCACCTCCATCGGGCTTAATATCGACCTTCCCTTTGAGCAGCGGCAGAACCGTTATGCCAATCTTCCTCTTCAGTTTAAATATTTCTTTGTCCGCAAGGTGATGCTCATCAAGTATGCCATGGCTTTTATCTGCATGCCCGGCGGTTTCGGCACCATGGATGAACTTTTTGAGGCGATAACCCTGATTCAGACCCGGCGTATCAAAAGTTTTCCGATCATCCTTGTCGGCTCGGATTACTGGAAGGGGTTGATTGACTGGATCAAGGGTCCCATGCTTGAAACCGGCAAGATTGAAGAAAAAGATCTTTTCATTATCAACCAGTTAGATGAGGTTGACGAGATTGTTAATTTTATCAAGCGTACCGTGGTTCTTTAGCCATGAGAGACATCAAGACACGAAAAAAATTGTGAATTTTTTGTCTTTGATGAGAGATTTTTATTTAAGCAGTAGTAATTAGTGGCCCCGGCCGCCACCTCCGCCATGTCCTCTGCCATGTCCAGATCCTTTGCCCATGCCGCTGCCATAACTGTCGGCTGATCCCTGGGATTTGCCGTGTCCATAGCCATAGGCATTGCCGTCTTTCCGGTCTTCACCATGTCTCTTCCGCTTCCCTTGCCCCCGGCCGGTTCCATCACCTGTGGCTCCTTCGGAATGTTTTCGGGAACGATTTTGGTACTGATCACGGTCTTCAGGAGGCAATTCACGTATCCTGTTCTGCCATTCATGGCGATAAGCATTGCGGTCCTGCTCGGAGGCATTCTGCATGCTACCGCGCATCTCATTTAACTCATCCATCGAGTAACTGTCATAATCAGTGGCCCAGGCCGGTGAAGTTACCAGGGCAAAGCCGATCAACAAGGCTGCTGTTTTGAGTCTCTTCATAATTTACTCCTTATTTATTCCTTAGTTATTCTTTTCAATGCCATTAATTTAAGGACTTCTCCGAAAAAGTCCCCCTTAGAAAAATGGGGGAGATTTAAAGCTTAAGTTAATGGCATTGCATCGTTACCTGTTAAGATAAGATGTGATTGTTAAGGAATTATGTCGAGTAACCCCTATTTTTGTAAATCTTTTGTAAAGATGGCGTAACTGTTCAGGAGCACCCCATCTTGTCCCATTTCGGAGTCTACTTGTACAAAATAAGGAGTTATTCAAAAGTTTGGTGATTTTACCCCGTGATTGGTTACGAGATTGTTAGCTTTTTCTTACTTTTGTGCGTATTAACTCAATTGGTTTTTCAATTATCACTGTAAATACATAGGATAAAAGGAATACAAAAGGTATTGAGATGAGCATGAGTATGATATCCGGTCGTTTGTATGTTAGGCCAATCATGTCTAAAAGAACAATAACAATCATGCCGATTTGATAATGAATAAGGTACATTGGATAGCTGAAATCCCCCATCCATTTATCAAATTTTTTGGATATATACGGTAAGGATTTTCGCTCTGAAAGAACAAGTACCATAAGAGCACATAAAACGTAATTACTGTAAAAAAATAAACCTTCAGATTTTCCGGTTAAATGGCCAACCAACCAGTTTAGTAATATAAAGAAAATAATTATAAATGGTAAAAGTTCCCCAGCTTTTCCCTTCACGTGGCTAACATACTCCAGCAGTTTGTTTTTGTAGTGATAGATAAACGCTCCGGTAGCAAAAGGTAATGAAGCGGCAAGAAATGTAAAATATCTAGATTCCCAACTAAATCCAAGACGTATTGCTGCTAAATGATATGTTACGCTGACGAAAAGCCAGAACAGAACTATCTTTTTGTTTCTTGAAATTCCGAGGCCTATTAAAATATAAAAGAAAATTTCGACGGTAAGCGCCCAAGCGGGTGGAGTTAAACGAGGCGATTCCCGATACGGGAAGAATAAAAATAAATTTTTAAGAAATTCAGAAATGTTTTGAGGGAAATATATTGAACTATGATAATCAGAAGAAAATTGTTCTCCAAAATAGAGCACTAATACTGCGGAAAAAGCTATAGAAACCCAATAAATTGGATAGATTCTTAAAAATCGATTTGCTGCGTATTTAGATACGCCCGACAAGGTGTAGCCATAATTAGTTTGCATGATGAGAGTCATCAAATATCCACTGAGAGAATAAAAACCGAATACAGCGTATGCTCCAATTATAGGTATACCACCAAGATGTAATGCAACAACCATAAGTGCTAGAAGGGTTCGATATGTGCCAAACATTAATTATTAACTCGTTCGTGATAGTTTTGTAGGCTGACAGTTGGTATGTAGTTGCCTGATATCTACTTCGATTCGAGAGAGTAATCAATAAATCTCCTCCTGCCCCGTCAATTAAGCTGAGTAATGTGTGCGGGATTTTTTATTTTCGTACCTGGTTTTTTAGATCATTCATTAGCGTGTAGGTATGAAGGTGCAATAGAGGGACATTTTCAGATTAAAAATTTTTGTTATTTACGAGAGAGAATAACTAAAATAAAAAAGAGGCTACGGAATTAATCCGTAACCTCTTTTTTAGTCCTTTATTTATTGTTCTTTTATCTGCAATCAAGGGCAGATAACCATAAAATGCTTTGTCTGGATATTTCCGGTGCTAACCTCGATTCTGCCGACTGTAACCTGGGCGGGGGAACCAGCAACCCTCGACACAATGGACTGGCCGGTTATGGTAAAGTTATTACTCATGAAGAAATCCTGCGGCCAAATAGTGACATTGTGAGTCACATTGGACTGATTTTGGAAGTCCACCCGTGCCTCCGGCTGTAAGTAAGTTACTCCGCTATGAATTCCCTTGCTCTCCAGTAAAATAATTACATGGCCGGCTGCCTGGGCGCATTGGGCGGGGGGTGTCTGTAAGGAGGAGAGTTCAGTGCTCAGTTCGGATGGCGTTCCTCTTACCATGTCAGTGATTTCTGATGAAGGAAGATCAAAAGTCGGGCTATCCTCATTGGAGTTATTCGACTCGCTGTCTTCAAGCACCATGTCCGGCGGAAGATCGAAGCCGGGATTTTCAAGGGGCAGGTTGTCACTGTCTGGTGGGGGCAGCGTATCATCGATAAGGGGAGAATCCTGCTCTTCATCTTCTGGTGACTCGTCAACAGGCGGCGGCAGCTCCATGTCATCTTTTAGATCCTGCAGGAGTTCGTTATCCACATCTTCATACGCAGGATCAATGATGTCCGGCTGGAAATCATCCTCGGTAAAGGTCGGCGCGTCGTCCGGGTGTTGAGC
Source organism: Deltaproteobacteria bacterium (assembly GCA_029933005.1). Lineage (GTDB taxonomy): Bacteria > Desulfobacterota > Desulfobulbia > Desulfobulbales > SURF-16 > JAGHCC01. Next base: position 32,463 of record JAOZOY010000020.1, on the reverse strand, counting down.
GATATATTCTCCGGGAATAGTGTCCTCTGTTTCGTAAGGGTTCTCGTCATTGTAGAGTTGCTCATCCTGGTTGTTATATTGAGCCTGTGCGGTGGAGCAGAAGGCAGCGAAGGAAAGAGCAATCAGCAGGGGAAAAAATCCAGTGAATGTTTTGATATTTTTCATAGCAAATCCTTTTGTAATATCTTGAAATGGTATGGTTTTTTCGGTTTTTATAGTAAATATTCGGCTAGCACCCCAATTTCGTCCGATTCGTCTTACTCACATATGACTAATATAGCTCGCAAGGCGACTTGAACGAACTTGGGGCACTATCCAAACATTTACAGACCGAGTTTTTCGAAACTTTTTCACACAAGCCGAATAGTTACTTTTTATAATACAAGATCCCGCACTTTATTTAAAAGCATTTCCGACGGCGAGCAGTAGATGTAGGCCCCTTCCACCGTTTGCCATTTGTCATCCTTGATTTTGCCCAGTTTTTTGTGATGATAAATTAATCTGTAGGCGATTTTATCTTTTTCCGCGTCATGATAAATGACCTTGTTCACCACGGGTTCGCCCACGCCCGGGGAAAGGGAAAGGCCTTTCTGATCCAGGTAAGTCTTGCCGAAGCGTGAATATTTGAGTTCAACGGAGACCCTGGCAATGCCAAGCTCTTCGAGTTCATCAAGGTCTGCTTCGGATTCGATGGTCATGGGTGTCACCGGCGCGGCCAGGGTCACGGCCATGAGTTCGCCTTTTTTCCAGCGCGGCTCTTTGGGGTAGAGATAGCCGCCGCGTAAACTCCACTGCACCGCGTAATCATAGGTCTGGGCGTCGTCACCCATGCGGGCATAGGTCAGGGTGGCGGTCTGGCCGCTTTGTTCCAGATATTTCCGATCAATGGTCAGTTCGTCGATAAAGGGACGTCGGCCTTTGCGCGGCACACGGACCTGCACTGTGGCGTAGTTGACCATCTGGCTGAAGATATCATAAGCCTCGTTATCGATGACAAAACGCATCTCGCGTCGCTGATAAAAGGGGTCGTCAAGATTGACCTCGCTCACCAGTCTGGGATCGTCTTTAAACTGTTCATACCAGGTGCCGACATTGCCGGTCATGGTGTAATGCTCATAGCGGGCGATTGATTTTTTCAGGTGCAGGGTTGTCTTGCCGGAGCGTTTGATGGTTTTACGCTGAAAGACCGTGTAGCTGTAATTTTTCATCTTGCGGGCCTCTGCTCTGCGGGCCGCTTCAATCTCTTTGGCGGATTCACCCTCTTCCTCTTCCCCAATCACTTCATCCGGAGAGGGCTGGCCAAAGCGTTTCTGCATGTCAAAAAAAGATTCAAGCACCAGTTTGTACAGGCCGCTTTCGACAATCTCCTTGTCCGCGTCAGGCACATGCTGCACATAGTCAAAGGTGACAGCGCCGTTTTCCACCAGAAAATCAATGGATTCCTGCTGTTCCTCTTCTGTCAGGGTGGAAGACTTGCTGGTGCTGATATTTAAAACATTGTACCATTTCGGGTTCCAGTAGCGTTTCTTTGTTGTTTTCTTTTCCCGCCCATGGGAATATTCTTTTTCCATCTGGTGATACATATCGTAGTCGATGATTACCTTTACATCATAGGCCGGCAGCTTGACAAGGTATTTCAGGTCAAAAACAACTGAGATGTCAGTGGTGGGCTGCTCCATGCTCTTGGCCAACAGGGTGGCGCCGTATCCGCTGAGGCGGGCTGCCACGGCCACCCGCTGTCCTTCCATGACCGGGGCCTTGCCGCTGGTGACCAGGGTGGAGGTAAACCCTTCATCGGTCAGGGTGGCGGACACGACGTGGAAACTGTTTCCTTCCCCCCCGGACTCAAGCTGCACAGCCCCTTTCAGCTTGGCTCCTTTTATCTTTCTGGCAAGCAGTTTTGCTGCCTCTTTCTCCTGTTGCGGGCTTAAGCCGTATTCCACCAGAAAATGAAGGATTCCGCCTTCAACACCTCCGGCCTCTTTAGTTTTGTCAGTAACAAAACGCAGCATGGAAAATTTCGGTGTTCCATCCGGGTCCCTGGCAACATGGGGGTTGGTGGGCAGGTAATAGTAGTTTTTGGAGGTCTTTTCAGGATTTTTGGTTGCTGCCGGAAAGCAACGCACCGTTATTCCGTCTTTGAGTTTGAGATCAACATGGTGTCCATAGCTGATACCTCCTATCTCCTTGACTGCTGCCGAAGACGGAATCGTATGCGAGGAACGAAGTGTCTGTGGTTTAAACTGTTTTTCATACTTGAACTGCTCAGCCATACCAAAATTTGACCGTGGTTTGGCCAATGCTGTTGTTCCGAGCAAGCCGGAAAAGGCGAGAATGAGCCCCGCAATCACACATTGTTTTTTCATATTTTTTCCTCCTGTATGTCAAGGTGCATAATGATCAATTCGATGATATAAGACTATTAAGCTGGCCGGCTGTGCTGATGGTTCAAAGGGACAAAGGGGGGGGCTTTGTCCCTTTAAACCTTTGTCCTTCAGCCCCTCATCTAATATCCGGAAATGCCGCAGGTTCCGTTTTGCATACATTCCTGCATCGGGTTCTTCACCTCTTTGCCGTTTATGGTGTATGTTGTTTTTACCTCTTGTTTGTCGCCGTGAGTTGTGATTTTTGCAGAAGTTGAATGGGACTTGGCCAGTGCAATATCACGGTAGTATTTTGCTATGACAGGGAGTTGCTCAATTTCGTATCTGCACGTTAATTTGCCGTTATTCGGCATCTCCTCTGTGTAAAGGCATTTGTTATCGGTTATGCCGACAATTTCTCGTTGCATTTTTTGACCGCTGAAAGGATGAAGAAATTTACTTTTAAAAGGAGTGCATTTTTCCAAGTGATCGGCAAAGGTGAGGACTTCCTCTTTTTCCTGGGCAAATGAGACGGATGCAAAAGTAAAGCACAACAAAAGGAGAAAACTGGTTTTGTTAATCATTTTTAAATTCTTTACAGAAAAGGTTAATGTCAAACTGCATTAACTACATTGGCGGCATCAACACCAGATAGGATTCATCCAGTTGCTGCCAGTCACCCTTGATCGGTTTGTCCCGGGCCGGATACCAGTTGACCCGGTATTCAACCCTGGTGTCCGGGTCGTGAAACAGCACGGCGTTGCTGACTGATTCCGCATCGGTTGAGCGCATCACTGACAGCCGTTCGGTCTGTGTTTTACCGAACACTTTGTAGCGCACTTCAAGGGTGGCGCTGCGGATTGCCGCATCCTCAAAGAGGAAACGGTCGGCGTCGATCTCCATGTCCAGACGATGCAAAGGCGGAGCCAGGGTGATAATGGGATCACTACTGTGCAGCCACTCCTCCTCTTCTTTCGGCTGTTTGATCTGGTGCTGCCCTTTGATGCTCCAGGTCATTCGGTAGTCATAATCAAGCCAGCTGTCATTTTTCTGGCCAAGGCGGGCATAGCGCCAGGATTTGCTCATTGTGCCTTCGTGGATGTCTTCCCGGGTGAAAATCAGCTCGCCGGTGGCATCGGCATGGTCGGAATAGGATTTACGCAGGGAAACACCGGCAAAATTCATGATACTTTCAAAGGCCCCGCTATAGTCGCCATCTATACGGAAATAGATATCCCGTTTCTGGAAGGCGGGATCGGCCAGATTCACTACCCGAAACATTTGCGTATCATCCTTAAAGGCCTCATAGAGCCCGGAGATGTTCCCGGCAGTATCCACCGGCACCTTGATAACAGAGCGGCGGGTGAGGTTGATGCTGAAGACGGCCCGGTTGATGTCCTTGCGCTTCTTGATCACGTACTGGTTGTCTGTAACGTACTTCTGGTTGCCGGTGCTGGTAAAGAGCTGGGCCAGCCAGCCTTTTTTCTGCCGGCCTTTGATTTGTCCTTTTTCCACACCCTTTTCTTTTTCCGGAATGGCGGTAAAGCCTGTTTTTGTGTCAAAGATGATTTCGGTGAGTTTACCGGTGACCATATCCACCAGGGACTGCATGGCCTGGTTGGCCGTGTCTTCCGGCAGGCGGTCCAGCACCTCCACCGTGATATCGCCGCTGCGCACCAGTTCGTCGACAACATCGCGCACCTGACGCTTGGTGTATGATTTCTGTTTGTTGAATACGCTGGAAAAATGGCTGTAAACCGTGCTCACGTCAGCGTGGATACGGGCGCGAAATGATGGCAGGGTTGCCTCGTAATAGGTGCGCAGGGCCACGGACACGTCAGAGGTGGGGCGGCTCATGGATTCCCAGAGCAGGGTGGCCCCGTGGGGTGTCAGGGTGGCGGCTACGGCGGCTTTTGAACCGGGGGTGACCGGAGCGCGGCCGCTGCTGATAAGAGAGCGGGTAAATCCTTTATCGGACAAGGTTCCAGAGATAATAGTAAAGCTGCCTTCATCTTCCTGGCGCAGGGGAACCGGCCCCTGCAGTCTGGCTCCTGGTTTTTCTTTTTTAAGGGCTTCACGCAAGGCATCAAGCTCGTCCGGCGGCAGGGTGAAGGTGATCAGCATGTGAAGCAGTCCGCCGCTTGTTTCCCCCTGGGGATCGATAAACTTGACCACGGAAAGTTCCAGGCCGCCGTCCTTGCGGGTTGAGATCCGGGGAGCGGGAGGCAGGTAATAATAGACATTGGCATCCCGTGCATCCTGCAGAAGGAGGACACCGTTTAACTCCAATTGGCCGGCTTCATAATTCACCAGGGCCAAAGCCATTGACGACAGGCCGCAGACCAGTATGAGCGTAAACAGAGAGACAATTTTGTAAAAGTATTTTTGTTTCATTATATGACCTTTTTGATTTCGGATTGGGGATTTTGGATTCCGAAATCCCTAATTCGTATTCCCGAATCACATTATCCTGCCGGCAACTCATCCCAGTAGAAAATATCTCCCTCCAGCAGCTTTACCGGGGCCGTTATTTTCCGTCCGCCTGTCAGATACCAGGTAATATGAATCTCGCTCGGAGGACCCTCCCGGCTTTCAGGCGCCTCCAGTATCATGGCCGGCGCAGCTCCCCTGTTGCGGATTGTCACCTGGTTGCTCACCGGTTGACCGTTAATCAGGCTTGTGATGGTGACCACCGCATGACGGACTCCCTGCCGCTTTAATCGTTCTCCGTCGCCTTCAATGGTGATACTGCGGTAGCGGTGGGGCGGTTCCAGGGCCAGAATGGCACTGCTGCGTGTTGCCCATGGTTGCCGAATCTCTACGCCACCGTGAAACGACCAGAGGACCTGTATCCGGTAGTCAAGCCACCTGGTTCGGTCGTCGTCACCCTTCCAGCCGTAGCTCAGGATAGAGGCATTGCCGCTGGCATTGAATTTTTCCGGAGTGATGATCACCTCGTCCGTGGTCAGGTCACCGGATTGATGACGTTTTTCCATCTGTACGGTGACAAAATTAAGGTGTCTGGTAAAGGTGTTAGTGTCCTGTCCATCCAGGGTGACCAGGATCTCACGCTGCTTGAAGACCGGATCATCGATGGTTACGGCGCGGAATACCTTGGGATCATGGCCGTAGCGGCTGAAAAGATCACCGATATTTTCAGCCATGGCAAAGGCCTGGCTTTCAGTACGGTAATGATTCATGTGGTAAGTGAATTTGCCGCTGCGCTTGATGCGTTTCATGCGGTATGAAGCCACCAGGGAAAAGCCTGGTTTGCCGTCGGAGCGTTTTGCGGTGGTATGGGTTCTTTTTGGTTTTTGTTTTTTGGATTTAGCTGCGGTTTTTCCTTTGGCAGACGGTGATTTCCTGGAATATTTTGATTTTGTACCTGATTTTTTCAAAGCGGCGGATGGGGGTGTGGCTATGCCCGGCTTTGCCGTTGCAGCCTTCTTGGAAGGTGTCTTGCCGGTAATTTTATACTCCTTGCCTGGTGCCACGCTTTGAGCCACGCCTTTCTGTTCCAGTTTGTCAGCAAGAAACTTCACCCGGCTTTCCACCTCTTTTTCCCGCTGACCTGTGGGCGCCACGTTGTCCTGGTAAGCGGTGTAGGCATTCAATGCCTCTTGGGTCGCTTCCACCGCATACTTTGAGATCCTGGCCTTTTCGTCGAGTTTCCTGGCATGACTGTATGCCTTTGCCGAGGCCTCGGCAGCACATCGTCTGGCATACCTCTCAGCAATGCTTCCTGCCTGGGCTGAAGAGAGAGCCTTTTTGAAATAAAAGGCGGATTCGGCATAAGAGCCCATGTTGTAATGTGTATCTGCCACAATATTCAGCGCGTCAGCACTTTTTCCGGATGTATCTTCTTCCGCCTTTTTCAGGTAAGCAAGGGCGTCATCATTTTTACCAAGGGCCTGAAAGGAACTGCCGATAAAAGCATATGCTTGGGCCTTTCTTTGCTCATGGCCAGGATCTTGCTGAATGAGGCTGAGGAAATTTTGAAAATGGGAGATGGCAGCATCCCAGTTTTCGAGCCTGTAATTGCAAAAACCAATATTGAATACTGATCCCAGACTGTCGTGCCCTTTTGCAGCTTTGTATAATGAGTTTGATTTTTCGTATAAGGCAAGTGCCTCAGCATATTTTTTTTCTGACCGGAGGCTGTTGGCTTTTTTGAAAAGTTTTACAGCTTCCTGTGTCTGCTGCGAGTCGTCAGCCGCATTTGCCGTGCTGATGATCCAGTCGAGGATGGAGAATTTTTTAATGAGTTTATCGCTGTTGGCAGCCGGGTTTGTCTCGAATCCGGCAAGTAGAAATGGCGGATCATCCGGCAGCCGACTGCTCCTGCCTTTGCTGCGTCTGGATGTGGCGGCATTCTTGAGCAGCTTCACTGCCTGGTTGAGATTGCTGTAACTGTCCTTTTCTGCTGCCGCCCTGGTCAGTTCATCAATGGGAGCCGGATCAAAGATGACCTTGAGCAGCCTGGCGTGGGCGCTTTCCAGAATTTTATCCATATTGGCGTTTTTGCCCTTGGTGGTAATTTTGATGGCGCCGTCCTGGCGCAGTTCTTGGAAAAGCAGGTCGACATCGGCGCCAAACCAGGCGTATTTCATTCCGGCTTTGACCTGATCATGTTTGGAGATTCGTGACCAGTCAGCTTCCAGGGTGGCCTCGTAAGGTTCCCGCACGCCGGCAAACTGCATATCAAACACCAGGGAGATATCCGGAGTGGCCGTTTTGAAGTTTTCCCAGAGCAACTCAGCCCCTTCCCTGGTCAGGGCCATGGAAACGGCGGCCTTCTGGCCTTCCATCAAAGGGGCCTTGCCCACGGCAACTGTGCGGGTGGTGGTTTTGTTCCCTTCCTGAAAAGAGGTGATAAGAGCAAAGCTTCCTTTACGGTAGATGATTGGACCTGCAATGCGGGCATCGGGAAAATTTTTCTGCAAATCTTCTTCAGCCGCCTGAACCCGGCTTTTGTCAGCGCCATAGGTCACCAGAAAGTGGACAATGCCGCCGCCCTGGGCGCGACCGGTACCGGCCTCGCCGGTTTCCTGGATTCGGGCATATTTAAGAAAAGAAAATTGGGGTCGTCCGTCTTTGTAAGCCAGGCGGGGGCAATCGGGCAGGTAGTGGTAGACATTGGAATCATCCATGGACTGATAACAGAGGAGATCACCACATTTTTCCATTTTGTCCAGGTTAATTTCCTGGGCCGGGGCCGGCGAGGGCAGAAGGCAGGCCAGAATCACCAGCCACAAAGAATAAAAAATAGGTCTTTTGATGGTTTTCATGTGTCTCTCTCCTGCAAGAGGTTTATTCGCTGATGGGGATGTCCTCTTCACTGCTTTCTTCCGGTTCCCGGTAGGCGGTGATATCAAGCATGCTTTCTCCCTGTTTTTTTATCCAGGGGGTGGTCTCGCGCCTTCCGTCCCGCATGATCCGAACTATTTGTACCTGGTAAGGCCAATCCATACCCTTGGCATATTTGAAATCGAGGCGGAATCGGTATTGGCCGTCATCCCTGAAGGTGATTTCTTCAATCAGGTCCCGGCCCGTGGTGGGAATGGCCACCCGGACCTTCTTGGCGTAGAGATCCTGGTCCAGTTCTTCTATAAAATCAAAACAGAACACATCAATGCCGGTATAGCCGTGGGACATGCGGCCGCCAAGATCGGTTTTACGAAATTTGGTCGGATGGGCCGCCATATCCATTTCAATGGGCAGAATCCAGGATGAGGATACTTCCATGTCCTGCCATTCCTTGTCGATCAGGCGTCTGCCGCTGAGTTGTTCCTCCACGGCAAGGCTCATCAGGGTCTGGCCTTTTTCCACACCATCCCACAGGGCTTCAGTCATTTCGGGCGGGAGCGGCAGCAGGATCTGGCGTCCGGTCCAGCGGCTTTTCTGCTGCCATGACGCTCCCTGGTCTGCAAACAGCAGTTTGATTTCCGCGCCGGAAACAGGCATGCTGCGCAGGCGGGGATTTTTTATTCCCGAGTTACCTAAAACCTTGCGGATTGCCATGGTTACGCCGGATGGACGTTTTCTCTCAACGGCAACGCTCAGGATACCGCGTACCAGGAAAGCTCCCTGGTCACCGGTACCCTTGCGGCCATGGTAGCGAAAGACATCCAGTCCGTAGTCTGGGGTGTTGTCTTCGCTCCGGGCAATTTGTGGAGCTGCCGGTGTGAGATACCAGATATTTTTTTGCTGATGATCCTGGTAGACCAGAATACCCTGGATATCCCGGTAAACGTCAAGATTCGGCGCTGCATTGGCAGTGCAGTACAGCAGGACAAAAAAGAGTAAAAGTGGCCATTTCATTCAATGAATCTCTCATCCTGATCAGGCAGCAGGTTCTCAAGATGAGAGCTGCCGAAAAACTGGCTCAACCGACGGCCATCATGCCAGCCGGTCTCCTGAACGGATTCGCCCGACTCCATGACAAGCTTCATCTGGTAGCGGTAGAGGAGAGCATCGCTGCCCCGGTCGCCGGGTATGAACAGGGCCAGTTCTTCACTTTCGTTGGTTTCTTCAGTAAGTTCGATTTCCCGCTCCTGGACGGTTTTTCCACCGGCTATAAAAAAGGGGGAGCGGATACGAACAACAATTTTGTAGATGCCGAATTCGGCAAAGACGGTGGGAATCGCCTCAATTTTGATCCGGCTGCCCTGGGCCAGGGCCACGCCTTTTCTTACCTGCTGATCAATTTTTTGCAGACATGAGGCGCATCCCGAGTCAAGTGAGGTTCCCAGCCAGGCCACAACGACATTATTGCCCAGGATCCGCTTCATCGGAGGTAATTTAAAGGAGCGGCTGCCGCCGGGAGGAATCGGCTTGGTCTGTTTGAGCTGTTTTGCCACACGTTCCAAGTGGCCGCCTTTGATCCTGTAGCCATTAATGGATTCGAGTTGTAATGGGAAGTCAGTGAGGTTTTTGATTTTTTCCGTTGGTCTGTTTTTGAGCCATTGGTCAAAACCATCGACCTGTTTGCCGCTGAAATGTTCATAGCGGATACGGATGGGTACGGGAACCGCGTCATCGCCGATTTTGACGTACAGAGTGCCGGCCAGACCTTCCCTGGCAATCTGGGCCAGAATTTCTTCCACTTCTTCCTGGGTCAGGGAGAGAGTGAGGCGGAATGATTGCTTGAAATCGCCCGGGGTCGTGAGGTGGATTCGATCGGCCGGCAGGGAAAGCCCGGCGCCCAGGGCTTCCATGTCAGCCCTGGCGCCGATTCCCTTGAGAGATTTCAACTCCAGGGGGTCACTTGATTTAAGGTCGAGGGCTTCCCGCATGATGGCCTTGAGCAGCTGCACGTCTCCGCTGCGATGGGGCGCCTGGAGTTCGGCGGTGAGCATGACGGACGGTTGTCCGGGCTCGGCCCGGGTGTTGTACTGGACGCTGAGTCCATAGCCGTTATCGCTCCGGAGCAGGAGAAATTCCCGGGGCAGGTAGTAGAAGACGTGCCCCGCGGCCTTGTCTTGAAAAATCATGTAAGGATTCCAGCCGCAGGCCTGGCTCAGATCGTCGAGCAGATCACTGTTGGTGATGCAGTCACCCAGATCCAGGCTTGGCATGATGACAGGCCCCTCGGGTTTGACCAGTTTGTCGGGTTGGATTTTATGCAGGGGGATGAAGGTGCGAATTATAGCCGGTTTGAGGATGAGCGGCTTGTCAATTTTTAACGGCCTGTCCTGCTGGGCTGAAATTGTTGAAGACATTTTTCGCTGCATCACGGCGCTATCCATCAATACGGATTGGCCCGCCTGGGCCGGAGGGCTGGACAGCACTAAGAGGAGAAAAAATAAAAAAAGACGCATTGTCATAAAAAAACCTCGGCAAAAAAAGAACCACCTGAGTTGAAATTTATTTCGTGGTTAAACGGGGTTTTACCCATACCGCGTAATCATGAATGCTGTTGGAACCGCTGTCTACCCGCAGGATAATATTGATTTTTTTCCCTGCCCAGCGGGAGAGGTCTCCATCCAGGTTGATATAGCGATTGACCCGTATTTTGCGTTTGATAAGCGAGGTTTTACGGGAGCCGTCATCGACAATGACTCTGAAATGCGCTCCGTCCGACTGTGTGGCGCCTTTCAGAAATCCTGCAACTGCCTTGAAATGGACGTTGCTGCCAAGGGTCATTGCCGGGAAACGTCCCTCAATCCAGCTATTGGCTGATTTTGGAGGTTGAGTTTCCAGCATCTCAATAACAGAGTTGCCCGTACTGAGAGAGCCTTTATCTCTTGTTCTCACAAATCCCTGGGAAACTTGATGCTTTACTCCAAAAGTTAATTTTCCATGACGGGAATCCTTCCAGTCTGCATTGGCAGCTGTTTTGTAAAAATTAAAGCTGGTTGTGGCGGCTGAAACATGCGCCATGGTGCGTGTGGGTATTGTATTTCTAACAGTGGGAGTTGCCGTTTTGATCGGAGCCAGAACCATACCTGTGGGAATAAATGGTTTCATGGTTGTTCCTCCGGAAGCCTTGCCGCCGGATTCTTCCATGGTTTCGCCTTCGGCAAGCTCCACCACATCAGTCTGATCCTGGGTCTTGGGAGGAAGTTCGGGTTCGCTGCTGTCCGTCCATTTTTTCTGGAGATTATATGTCAGACTGCCAAAGGGGCGGTCTTTATTGGTTTCCCTGACCAAGGATAACTGTATCTGATCGGAATTAAGTGCATCCAACTCCTGGGGATCCGCTATCAGGCCCCATTCATCCATCTGACCGGCAGCAGACGAGCGCTGAATTGTCAGCCTCATCACGCCCTTTCGTCCTGAAATCGGAATGAGATCGTTTGTAAAACCGTTCAGCGGCATGCCGCCTGATAGGACGTCGCCTTCAATATAGACACCGTCGGAGCGCTTGATGTCCTCATAACTGACATCAAGAATCAGGGCATTGCCACGGCGCTGGACAAGCTGGACAGAGGTGATTTTTCCTTTGTAGGTGCCGAGCCATTCGTCAAAGACATCTCCGGCATGTTCTTCAAATACCTGCCCGGCTGTTTCCATGAATTTATCGAAAAAACTTTTGCTCGCACTGCCGGTTTCCTGGCCCTGAGCCCAGGCATTGGAAATAGAGATGAAAAAGATCAGGATGAAAGGAAGCAGTCTGTGCATGGGAAAGACCTCCTGGTTGAATGACAGGTTGAGTGAAGTAGTTAGAAAAAAAGAAGACGAGATATTCTTATTGTGAATGAGCATGCCTGATTGTCAAGAAATATAAAGGATCGACCGTGAGAATTCAACTTAATACTACAGCGACATTTTCTACAGACACACCTGCTAAACCGTCATTCCGACATGTTTTTCGCCGGAGGTAAGCGTTACCTGCTATATAGCGCCCCAAAGCTCAAATGAACTGGTAAGCGAGGAACGAGACTCCGAATCTGTGGCACTGGTAAACGATTACAGATCGTGGTTTTCGTAATCTTGTAGACCCCGGTGAACGGTTACGACTGATTTGGTATGAAATAGGCGATTTTAGTCTGCCCACTTCGCACCACAAAGAAAAAAATATTTTTTCTTTGTGGTTTTTTTATCTAAACACCACATGTGGTACCTGTCACTTTTTTTACACACACTATAGAGTGTAGTTTGAAAAGATATGCCTATATCTTTAATGAAAATAACAAGATAGCTTAAATTTTGTTTTTTACTTGACACTTTACCTTTAATTTCACTATAAAATATATACGGTGGTGTAAAGTGGTTATAAAGTGTCATAACGTGTCGGGGAGTGTAGTTTTGAGTCAGTCAACTGTCAAGTCTTCCGCAAGTCGTTTTCGGGGCCGGTCTGATCATAGCTTGGATGCCAAGGGCAGGCTGAATGTGCCGGCCAGGTTCCGCGATGTCCTGTTGCGTCATTATGACGAGCGTCTGATGATCACCCCGCCATGGCATAATTGTATCCGGGTTTACCCTTTCCAAGAGTGGGAAAAAAGGGAAACAGCGCTTTTGGAAATGGAAAATAAACCGCCTCACATTGTCAGAATGGTTCGTTATCTTATCGGTGGAATTAATGAAGGTCATATCGATAAAAACGGCCGTATTCTTTTGCCGGCTCAACTGCGCACTCAGCTTAATATCAAGAAAAAAGTTGTCATGAACGGCATGCTGGATTTTTTTGAGATCTGGGACTGGGAGACGTGGGAAAGTGAAAGTATACCCAGTGCTGAAGATTACACGGTTTATGATCAGACTTTTAATGATCTCGGTATGTATTGAAAGAGATAGGCTCTAGGAGGGAGATGATGGAGGAGATTCATCTCCCTGTTCTGCTGGAAGAAGTCATTCATTGGCTGGTGCCGGTTGATGGCGGGATCTATGTTGACGCAAATCTGGGAATGGGGGGGCATTCCGCCATAATTTTAAAAAAAAGCAGCCCCTCCGGCCGGGTCATCGGCTTTGACTGGGATAGGGATGCCATTGAGCTGGCCCGCGTCAACCTTGCCCCCTTTGGCTCACGAGTCACTTTTGTCCGGAGTAATTTTGTCCGGGTAAAGGATGTCCTGGGGGAACAGGGCATCGAGGGGGTGAACGGGCTGCTCCTGGATCTTGGCCTCTCGTCTTTGCAGCTTGACAGGCCGGAGCGCGGATTCAGTTTCAGGGAGAAAGGGTTTCTGGATATGCGCATGGATGACCGGGCCGGGATTACGGCGGCGGATTTGCTTAATGGGGAGGCTGAAGCGGAGTTGGCCGATCTTTTTTATTATTACGGTGGAGAAAGGCAGGCAAGGCGCATTGCCGCCTATGTTGTGCAAGAGCGGCGGCAGGGGAAAATCGTCACAACTGATCAACTGGCAGATCTTGTGGCCCGGGCAGTTCCTAAGCGTTTTCATCCTAAAAAGATTCATGTCGCAACCAGGGTTTTTCAGGCCCTGCGTATTGCTGTAAACAGGGAATTAGAGAATCTGGAAAAGATCCTGGCTGATGTTGCGGATATTCTGCTGCCCCGGGGAAGGGTCTGCATTATCAGTTTTCATTCACTTGAGGATCGGCTTGTCAAACGTGCTTTTCGGGATAATGCGAATTTACAGGTTTTGACAAGAAAGGTCGTTACTCCTGGTGCTGATGAGATACGCATCAATCCCAGATCCCGGAGCGCCAGATTAAGAGTTGCCTTCAGGCATAGCTAAAAGAGAGGACGGAATGATGATCAGGAATTATTCACCCCGATATGCGGGTCCGGCAGGCGTAAGGCAGAATGTTTGTTCAAGAAAATATCGAGTTTCGGCTGGACGAGGTTTGTTCTGGAAAGGAGTGGGTTTTGTTGCCGCCGGAGGCGTTATTTTTGCCATGCTCGGTAGTCTCTGGTTCGGTTCCATGATTCGTGACGGACTCCGGGATCTTGGCGCAAGGCAGGTCCATCTGGCGCAGGCGCGGAATGAAAACAGCGGACTTGTGCAGGGGAAAAAAGAGCTTATGGCCAGAGAGCGTATTGAAGTAAGAGCATCCCTGCAGTCAGGTCTTTATTCTCCTTCGGCAGGGCAGCTCATCGGACCTCATTTTTGATGCTGAATGATGAAAAATAGTTGAAATGGCAATAAATGGATACCAGCGGCCAGGTTCTTATTATGCCAAGCTGAATCAGGCAAAGGAAAAAAGGAAAAAAAATTGGAAAATAGTCTTATTGATTTTGTTTCCGGCGTTGATCCTTCTGTTGCTGATTTTGTGGAAGACATGGCCTCCAGTTTGTCATGTTTTCGACGGTACGCAAAAGGAGAAAAGCAATTCTTCTCCCGTGTCTGAATCCTCTGAGGCGAGGAAAAATATTTATGACAGGAATTTTCGGGCACTGGCCGTCAGTTTTCAACAGATCTCGATTTATGCCAGGCCGCTGGAACTGGAAAATATCAGGGAAAGTGTAAAGCGTCTGTCTTCTGTTCTAGATCTTGATGAAGATGAGTTGTATGCGGACTTGAAGGCTGAAAGAAGTTATATATGGCTTGGTCGGCATGTCGCCCCCTCACTTGTCGAAAAAATAGCCGGGATGAATTTGCCGGGTGTCTATTTTGTCAAGGAAAATGAAAGATTTTATCCCAATGGAAACAGTGCTGCTCATGTTCTTGGTTTTGTCAAGGATGAACAGGGCCTGGCCGGCATGGAGTTATATTACGATTCACTGTTAAGAAACAGTATGTCCATCAAGGAGGCAGCCTCCAAACCGGATTCCGGCCTGTCCGCCCATCTTGTCCTTTCCCTGGATCTCAGGATACAGAACCTGTTGGAAGGAAAAATAGAGAAGTTGCTGCGGGAAACAGGGGCTAAGCAGGGGATGGCTGCTGTTATGGATGTGGAAAATGGCGAGATTCTGGCCCTGGCCAACCTGCCCGCCTTCGATCCGAACCGGTTTTGGCAGTCCAGCGCGGATTCCCTTGAAAATCGAATGGTGACACAGACGATTTATCCCGGAGGACTCAATCGCCTTTTCCAGCTGGCAACATTTGTGCGGTTTGGCAGAGTGAAAAAGGAAGAGGGTGACGAGGTTTTTGCTGGTAAACCACTGTCTCCCCGCATGAAAAAAAAATGGCGGAAAGAGCGCAATCCTCTTCCCTGGCAGCTTGTTGATGATAAATTTCTGCTTTCACCTGAGCTTGCTGAACTGAAAGAGGGCAAAGCCTCCCTTGACGAACTGGCAGGCTTTGCAGCAGAACTGGGATTTGTCGGGGGACGATACCTGAATCTTTTTACAATGGATTCAGGTGAAGAAGAAGGGGAAGAAGGTCTCGGTGGCCCTGTTTTCTTGGGGGAAAACGAAGCGGCTACCGGTCTTTCCGTACTGTCTGTTTTTTCATCTCTTGTCAATGGTGGAAAACAGGTTAATCCATCTCTTTTGCTGTCCCTGGTGACCGAAGAAGGGTTGGAACAGGCGGAACATGAGACGAATGAATCCCTGGGCGAGTTTAAAGGGGAGATGAGCAAGCAGTTTATTCGTTTTCTTGAGGATCGAAGCCCGCCGGGCAGTACAATTTTTTTTGCCGAGTCTCTACTGGTGCCTCCTCTTTCGGAACAGATGGAGGACAGGCCGGCAGTGGAGGATGAAGAGGCGGAAGGAGCGGAACAGGCAAATCGGTTTATTAAACAAGCCACGCTTCTTGGAATGGCGCCATTATCTCATCCGCGCCTGACTCTTTTTCTGGCTCTGGATGATGCCTATATTAATATGAATGGCTATTCTCCCCTGCGTCGCAGCATGGACGATTTTCTCCGACAAGTCCTGGTCATGTCACATGCAGTCCCGGAAATTGATGATCAACCTCCTTTCCTGAACCAGGAGGAGTTGTATCGGAAATGGCTGGCGCTTCAGGATTCAACGGTGGTGTCCGGACAGGACGAGGATGCGCGGAGCAGACGCATGCCGGATTTACGTGGTTATAGTCTTCGCAAGGCTTTGCAAGTCCTGCAGCCTTATAATCTGCAGATTCGGGTGAATGGCTCCGGACATGTCGTCAGCCAGGAGCCGCAGCCCGGGAAGGCGTTGAGCCGGAGGAAGTGCGTTTTGACTCTGGAAATGGAATTATGACAGTCAGTCACAACAGAAGCGGAAAATGTTACGAAAAAAAGTATGAAAGAGTTAGCGAATCTCCTGAACAATATTGAGTATCGGACTTTTGGTAATCAGATTGAAGGGATAAAGGTTACAGCGGTGACCGCGGATTCCCGCATGGTCCGGGGAGGTACTCTTTTTGTTGCCATTGCCGGACTGACCGTGGACGGACATGAATTTGTTCAGGACGCAGTTGATAAAGGCTGCGTGGCGGTGGTGGTTCAGCGCGGACTATCCTGCTCATTTGCCGGCCGTGTCTGTGTGATTGAAGTTGCTGATTCCTCTCTGATCCTGGGAGAACTGGCTGCCGCATTTTACGATTATCCGGCTCGTCGGATGCAGATGATCGGCATCACAGGAACAAATGGTAAGACAACTTCAACGTATCTGCTGGAAACTCTGGTCAAAACAGCTGGAGGCGAGTCTGGTATCATCGGCACGGTGAATTATCGTTATGGCGAGGTGGAGTATGAAGCCACTCACACCACTCCCGAGCCGGTGGCTCTGCAGAAACTGTTACATGAGATGGCTGATCATGGAGTCACCCATGTGGTAATGGAGGTATCCTCCCATGCCCTGAAGCAAAAAAGGATCAATGGTCTGCTTTTTGACGTGGCTCTGTTTACGAACCTGAGCCGGGATCATCTTGACTTCCATGGCAACATGATCGATTATTACAGCGCCAAGAAAGAGCTGTTCACTTACCTGAAAGATAAGGGTCGGGCTGTTGTCGTCTTGTCAGGTGGAGTGGAAGAGGGAGGTAGCGCCTGGGGAGAAAAGCTGCTGCGGGAGCTGCGGGAAGACAGGAATGAAAAATTGATAATCAGCTGTGGTATAAAAAACGGCCAGGTTCATGGCCGAAACTTTCATTTCAGTCTTGCCGGAACAGGCTGCGAGGTGGTGACTCCAACCGGAAATTTTCAGCTGCAATCGGAGTTGGTAGGCGAGTTTAATCTGCGAAATTTGCTTGGAGTTTCAGGCGTAGGGATTGCCCTGGGATTTTCGCCAAAGACAATTGCCCAGTCGTTTTCCCGGGCCGGAGCTATTCCCGGACGGCTGGAGCGAATCCAACCGTCAGGATCGTTGCCTCTGCAAGATATTGCAGTTTTTGTGGACTATGCCCACACTCCGGATGCCCTGGAAAATGTGCTGACAACCTTGCGGAATTTGCAATCCGGTAGATTGATTGTTGTTTTTGGTTGCGGCGGAGACAGAGATCGGGGGAAAAGGCCGGAAATGGGGGAAATAGCGGGACGCTTGGCTGATGTTGTTTTGTTAACTTCGGACAACCCGCGCAGCGAGGATCCGGACAAAATTTTAACCGATATTGAAGAAGGTCTGTGGAAAATTTCATTTCCCAAGCGGGAACATGCAAGTCTTCTGAGAAGTAAGAAAGAACGTGGATACGATATTATAGCCTCCAGGCACGAGGCGATCATGGTGGCAATCCGCGATGGCCGGGCCGGAGATGTTGTGTTAATCAGCGGTAAGGGCCATGAACAATACCAGATTACTTCTGCCGGCAGAACGTATTTTGATGACAGGCAGCAGGCCAGAGAGCAACTGAATAACCGATTATTCGACAGTGCCGCCTGAAAGGTAAGATGATAATTCGTATACAGGAAGGAGAAAATCGGTAAATGCAACTTGACACCTGTAAAGAGGGTGGATGCCCGAGGATCGGAATGATCGGAACGACGACGAACTTTGGTTATGGTTTTTCCACGGTGCAGGATCCTGTCTGGACATTGAGCCAGGTTCTGCTGGCAACTGGAGGTCGTCTGGTTTCCGGGGTTTCCGGAGTCGGATTCCGTTCCATCGCAACCGACAGCCGGTCCCTCCAGCCCGGTGATCTTTTTTTGGCTTTAAGCGGCAATCGTTTTGACGGACATGATTTTGTCGATGATGCGATTCAGAGAGGAGCCGCGGGACTCATTGTGTCAAGACCGGGGCAGTCAGAGTTTTCAGTACCTGTCGTGTTGGTTGATGATCCTCTAATGGCACTTGGCGATCTTGCTGCTTACCGGAGACGTTTGATGCCTGATCTGCGGGTTCTGGCAATTACCGGCAGTACGGGAAAAACGACGGTCAAGGAGATGACAGGCGCTATTTTTGCCGAAAAATTTCATGTTCTCAAGACCCGTGGCAACTTCAATAATTTAATTGGTATGCCCATAACCATGCTTCAGGTTGATTATCGTCATGATGTCGCTGTTCTTGAAATGGGCATGAATCGGCCCGGAGAAATTGCCAGACTTACTGAAATAGCTGATCCGGATATCTGTTGTATTGTCAATGTGCATGATGCGCATCTGGCTGGATTAAAAGATATTGAAGGTGTTGCCAGGGCTAAAGGAGAGATGTTCGCCGCCTGTAAATCCTGGGCCAGGCTGGTTGTTAATTTTGATGATTTGCGTGTCAGGGCTCTGTCCCGTCAGTATAGCCAGGAAAAGATCACCTTTGGCCGCCATGCAAAAGCCATGATTCGGGCAACTCATATTCGTAATTGTGGCGAAGATGGGATGGTTTTTACCCTGCATCTGAATGGCATGAAAGAACGGATTCAAATCAGGGCCCTTGGCGCCCATAATGTGATGAATTCGCTTGCCGCCGCAGCCATGGCTTATGCCACGGGTGTTGACATGGATCAGATTATCCAGGGACTGCGGAAATTTTCCTGCGCTGAAAAACGGCTGCAGATTGAAAGCGTCCGGGGATTGAAGATTGTTAATGATGCCTATAATGCCAATCCCGCTTCCATGGCCGCAGCCTTTGCCGCTATGAAGGGCTTAAAAGGCCAGGCAAGGTCGGTGGCCGTGCTTGGCGACATGCTTGAACTGGGTGAAGAAAGTAAGGTCGCCCATCGTCGTCTGGGTGAAAATGTCGCTTGCGCCGATTTTGACTATGTGCTGACAGTAGGGAGGTTTTCTCATATCGTGGCCCAGGGCGCTCTGGATGCGGGCATGTCACGGCGGCAGATCAGGGATCTTGCCTCGAAGGAGGAAATGGTCGAGGCGTTGAATGATCTGCTTCAACTCGGAGAATTGGTTCCCGGAGACTGGCTGCTGGTCAAAGGCTCCCGCTCCATGGCCATGGAACAGGTGATTTCCGGGCTGAGGGACGAGGAACAGAACCAACAAAACTAACAAGACCAACAGGACCAACAAGACCAAAAAATGTTCTATCACCTTCTAGTCCCTTTACAGGATGTATTCAGCGGATTTAATGTGTTCCGCTATATTACCTTTCGTAGTATCGGGGCGATTGTGACGGCATTTCTCATTGTCACCTGTCTTGGGCCGAAATTTATCCGTTTGATGCAGAAACACCAGGTAGGCCAGGTGATTCGTGATGACGGCCCGGAAACACATTTCAGTAAACAGGGGGTTCCCACAATGGGGGGGCTTCTTATTCTGTTTGCTGTGACCGTGTCCTCGCTGTTGTGGGTAAATCTAACTAATCAGTATATTTGGATTATTTTGGGGGTCACACTCTGGTTTGGCGTGATTGGCGGAATTGATGATTACCGGAAAATTAAGAAAAAGAACAGTAAAGGTCTAAGTGGACGGGGCAAACTTTTTTTGCAGACTATTGGCGTCCTGGCGGGCAGCTGGTTTCTTCTGCGTCATTCGCAGTTTGATACCCATCTGAGTTTTCCTTTTTTTAAAGATATACAGCCGGATCTGGGCGGTTTTTACATTTTGTTTGCGATTTTTGTGATTGTCGGCTGTTCCAATGCTGTTAACCTCACGGATGGTCTTGACGGTTTGGCTATTGGGCCCACAGTGGTAACTAGTGGTGTTTATTTGCTTTTTTCCTACCTGGCCGGACATGTCGGACTGGCAGCCTATCTGCAGATCCCTTATGTGCCCGGAGCCGGCGAAATGACTATATTCTGCGGGGCACTGGCCGGCAGCAGTCTGGGTTTTCTCTGGTTTAATACCTACCCGGCACAGGTTTTCATGGGGGATGTGGGTTCTCTTGCCCTTGGAGGCGCTCTAGGGCTTGTTGCCATTATTATTAAACAGGAGTTTTTGCTGGCTATTGTCGGGGGTATTTTCGTCATGGAAGCGCTTTCCGTCATGCTGCAGGTCGCTTATTTCAAGCTGTCCGGAGGGAAAAGGATCTTTCTGATGGCGCCGTTTCACCATCATTTTGAGAAAAAGGGCTGGGTGGAGCCCAAGGTGGTTGTCCGTTTTTGGATTGTTTCCATTATTTTGGGTTTGACGGCCCTGGCTACTTTGAAGTTGAGATAAATCAGAAGCCAGAAGTGAGAAGCCAGAATGGTGAGGATGGTTTTTTTGTTTGATTTTCCATTTCACTTCTAACTTCTTACTTCTTCATTCTAAAAAAATGAGCTGGATAAGAGAAAAAATAGAAACAGGCCGGGTCGTAGTAATGGGACTGGGAAAATCCGGTTTGGCTGCGGCGCGTTTTCTCCTGCGCCAGGGGGCTGAAGTTATGGTCTCCGAGGGCGCGGCCCGGGAGACGATCAATCCGGAGATCCTTGCCTGGCTTACGGCAAAAAATATCCGGAGCGAATTCGGCGGTCATTCTGCCAAGCTGTTTGTTTCAGCTGATGTGATAATTGTCAGCCCCGGAGTTCCCCTGGATCTTCAGGCTCTGCTGGCTGCCAAGGCAAAAAAAATTCCCGTGATCGGCGAGCTGGCCTTTGCCGAGGATTATCTCCGGACGCCGGTTGTTGCCGTTACCGGCACCAATGGCAAGACCACGGTGACCACCCTGCTGGGAGAACTGTTGAAGGCAGATGGGAAAAAAGTTTTTGTCGGTGGAAATATAGGCACGCCCCTTGCCGACTATCTTGTTACCTCACAAGACGCTGACGTGGTCGTTTTGGAAGTCAGCAGTTTTCAGCTTGATACGGCGGAGAATTTTCGGCCCGATGTTGGAGTTTTGTTGAATATTACCCCTGATCATCTGGACCGCTATGACTCCTTTGCCGCGTATGGAGATTCGAAATTTCGAATTTTTGCCAGTCAAGAAAGGGGCGATAAGATGATTCTCAATCATGATGATCTTGAAATCATGAAACATCTTGCCTTGTTTTTGCCCGGTGCTGGACAATCGTTCTTTTTTGGACGCGATTCGCTGAACGGCAATGATGCCACCGTCCGGAATGGCCGAGTTACAGTAAAGTCGGGCGGGGATGGAAGTGAAGAAGTCCATGAGCTGCCCGTAACACTGCTCAACCCGCCCAATGACGAAAACAGCATGGCAGCCATCCTTGGCGCTCGCCTTATGGGATGTTCGGAACATGGAATCAAGCGGGGTCTGGCTGATTTTTCAACCTTGCCTCACCGCCTTGCATTAGTGGCGGACATTGGCGGAGTCAGCTATTTTGACGATTCAAAGGCAACAAATATCGGCGCGGTTGATTCGGCCTTAAAAGCAATGATCCGGCCTGTAATCCTTATTGCCGGCGGCCGGGATAAAGGTGGTGATTACGGGCTACTGCGGAGCGCGGTAGAGCGCCATGTCAAGATAATGCTGTTGATTGGTGAGGCTCGGGATAAAATGGCGGAATCCTTTGCCGGTCTGGTTGAGGTGGAGAAAATGGAGTCGCTGGCTCAAGCGGTGCATAGAGCAGGTGAGATCGCCGTTGCCGGAGACGTGGTATTACTGTCCCCGGCCTGCGCCAGTTTTGATCAGTTTGCGAGTTATGTAGAGCGAGGCATGGTTTTTCAGGAAGAGGTCTATAGGCTTAAAAAAAAGATTTCTCAGCCGTCCTTGCGCCAAGTTGCTTGAGAAGTTGAGGGCTGGTACTGAAAAGAAAGGAGAAAGATTGAAAATGGTCTCGGTTTGCTGTAGCTGTCACAAGGTGAAGATTGGAAATTGTTGGATGAAAAAAAATATAATCGGTCAGGTTGTCACCTCCGGTTATTGTCCTGAGTGTTTCAGGAAGACCTTGGCGGCAATCGAGTCTTTTGGAGGGGGCGGAGGAAAGGGGACGCGCCAGGGAAGAGCAGTGCTTTAATGGCTGAGGAAAAAGAGCAGATTCGTATGATTATCAGCGGCGGAGGCACGGGAGGGCATCTGTTCCCCGGCATTGCCGTGGCGGAAGGGGTTCTGCGGCGCTTTCCCGGAGCAAAGATGCTTTTTATCGGCACGGGGCGACAGACTGATGCCAGGGTTTTGGCAAACCAGCGGTTTGAGGTGACAAGTATCAATTGCCTGGGCTTAAAGGGTAAGGGGGGATTTGCCCGGCTTAAGGCTCTGGTTCAGCTTCCTTTCAGTCTTCTGCAGGCTGTGGGCATCATGAAGCGTTTCAGGCCCGCGCTTGTGCTCGGTGTGGGCGGGTATGTGACTGGGCCTGTGTTACTGGCGGCAAAATTGAAGGGGATTGCTACCTGTATTCATGAGCAGAATTCAGTTCCGGGCATGGCGAACCGTGCTCTGGGGAAATTTGTTGATCGTGTTTTTCTTTCCATGCCGGGCAGTGAACGGTATTTTCCGGTTGGCAAAAGAGTGCTGACCGGGAATCCTGTTCGTGGGGAGCTGCTGCGGCTGGCTGAATTGAGGAAGAAGGAGGATGCGGATAACCTGACTTTGCTTGTTCTGGGGGGAAGTCTTGGAGCACGGAGGGTAAACAGTCTTGTAACGGATGCCCTGGTTGCTATGAAAGAGGATTTACCGAAAGGTTTTCGGGTGATCCATCAGACCGGCGGCCATGATGAAGAGCAGGTGCGAAAGAGGTATGAAAAAGATGGGATTTCCTGTAAAGTGTCTGCTTTTTTTACGGACATGGTCGCGGTATATGCCAAGGCGGATTTGGTGGTGTCCCGGGCCGGAGCAACCAGCCTGGCTGAAATGACCGTCCTTGGAAAACCCATGATTCTTATCCCTTATCCGTATGCGGCGGATAATCACCAGGAAAAAAATGGTCGCCGGCTGGTCAATGGTGGCGCGGCCAGGATGCTGGTTGAAAAAGATCTGAGCGCGGAACAGCTTAAAAAAGAAATAAAAGAGCTTCTTGCCAGTTCAGAGAAAAGAAAGGGGATGGCGGAGGCGGCCAGGCGGATTGGCAGGCCGGACGCCACCGACAGGATCGTTGACGAGTGTTTATTGCTGATGGCTCATGGGTCATAGCTGATAGCTGATAGCTGATAGCTGATAGCTCATGGCTCAT
>JAOZOY010000020.1:0-9301 GCA_029933005.1 Deltaproteobacteria bacterium | reverse complement strand
GATAGCTCATGGCTGATGGTTAGTGGTTGGTGGCAACAAAGAAGCTAAATTTAAAATTTACAAATAACCTTGTACCATAAAACAAAACATATACACTTTGTCGGCATTGGCGGGATCGGCATGAGCGGAATTGCCGAACTGCTGCTGAACCTCGGCTATACGGTGAGCGGTTCCGATCTCAGTTCGACTAAGATAACGCGCAGACTGGCGGAGCTGGGCGGCACGATCTCTCAGGGCCATCGAGGAGAATGGATCAAGGGGGCGGATGTAGTGGTCACCTCATCGGCTATCAGCCGGGAAAATCCGGAAATTCAGGCTGCCCGTGAAGATTTTATCCCGGTTATTCCCAGGGCGGAGATGCTGGCTGAATTGATGCGTCTGAAAAAATACGGTATCGCCATTGCCGGAAGTCATGGGAAAACTTCTACAACCTCCCTGGTCGGCTGGGTGCTAGCCGAGGCCGGACTTGATCCCACCGTTGTCATCGGTGGTCAGGTGAACAGCCTGGGAAGCAATGCCAAGCTGGGAGAAGGCGAGTTCCTTGTTGCTGAGGCGGATGAAAGTGACGGCTCTTTTCTGCAGCTTGCCCCGGTTGTTGACGTGGTGACCAACATTGATTTTGAACATGTTGATTTTTATGACGATCTTGACGCAATTAGGGCTGTTTTCCTGCAGTTTATAAACAAGATCCCCTTTTACGGAGCGGCCATACTCTGCCTCGATGATGAAAATATCGCCGATCTGTTGCCAAGGATTAAGAAAAGGATCATTACCTACGGCCTGACTCCCCAAGCTGATCTGTATGCCAGAGATATTCATGTTGAGGGTCTGGTGTCAACTTTTATGGTTTGCCGAGGAGAAAGTGAGCTTGGGGTTGTAACCTTTGCTCTACCCGGGCTTCATAATATCTCGAATGCCTTGGCCGCCATTGCGGTCGGTTTGGAAATTGAGATCGATTTTGATGTGATTGCCCGGGCCCTGGCAAGTTTTACCGGCGTCAAGCGCAGGCTGGAAATCAAGGGGGAGAAAAACGGAATTACAGTCATTGACGATTACGGGCATCACCCAACGGAAATCAGGGCAACATTGGGCGCGCTAAGGGCTTCCTGGCCCGAAAAGCGGTTGGTCGTAATGTTTCAGCCCCATCGCTACAGCCGCACAGCTGGACTTTTTAAGGAATTTTGCACGGCCTTTCATGAGGCTGATATACTTATCTTGACGGATATTTATGCAGCAAGTGAGGAGCCTGTTGCTGGAGTATCTACAGAGAATCTGCTCACAGCCATAAAAGAACGCGGCCAGCGCCATGTCCATTATGTTGCGGCAATAGAGCAGCTGCCGTCCGCTGTTGCTCCAATGCTTCGTTCTGGAGATATTGTTCTGACGCTGGGAGCGGGAAATGTCTGGCGTGCCGGAGAACAGCTGTTGATGAGTGAGTTGCTGACGGAGCCGGGAGGGTGAGTGTGGCCCAGGGAAAGGCGTTGGGGAAAGATTGTTTCCCCTGCAACACTTTATTGCCTGGCTGGGCCGATGACTTTCTGGAAATGATCCGTGATTTCTGGAACGGCGAACTGAAGTGGAACTGTTCCATGGCGGATTTATCTACCTTCAGGGTGGGTGGGGCGGCTTCGGTGGTTGTCTTTCCCCTGAGTTTGAATGAACTGTCGTTACTTGTTCAAGGCTTAGGCAGGATGAATCTGCCTTGGCGCGTCATTGGCCGAGGCAGCAATATTCTGGTGTCGGATTCGGGTATTGAAGGTGTAGTTGTTGTTCTTGGCCGTGATTTTTGTTCCATTGAACGGATCGATATTCACCGGCGGGAGCAGGTTCTGGTTCGGGTTATGGCGGGCTGCAGTCTGGCGAAAGTGATCAGTTGGTGCGCGGAACAGGGCTTGAGCGGTCTTGAGTTCGCCGCTGGAATTCCCGGTAGCGTGGGCGGCGCCACAGCCATGAACGCCGGGGCCTTTGGCAGGGAGATTAGCGATGTTTTGTATTCCGTCGTTATCATGGACCGTGTAGGAACGTTCAGAAGTAAAAGCCATGAGCAAATGCAGCCGGCTTACAGGAGTTGGAATGAAAGGCCGGATATGACAGCTGTGGAAACGATATTTAAACTCAAAAAAGGAGATCCGGAGGCGATTGAGGCCAGATGCCGGGATATCATCGCACAAAGAAGAAATAAGCAGCCATGTCATGCGATGAGTTGTGGCTCGTTTTTTAAAAATCCGGATGGAATACCGGCGGGGAAATTGATAGAGGAGGCTGGTTTGAAGGGTTTTCAGGTGGGTGGAGCCCGGGTGTCAGAAAAACATGCCAATTTTATCATCAATACCGGCACGGCAACTGCCGCGGATATCGTCAGTCTCATGAAACATATCCGGGAACGGGTTTTGAAAAAAAGCGGGATTGTTCTGGAGCCTGAGGTTGAGTTGCTGGGTTTTGTAAGCATTTGAAAAGGTTGAGGAAAAAAGAACCGAAGTGGTTCGGTAAAGGTAGTTTTTCCGGAATGGGACATCGCCTGCTCGTGCTGGGAGCTGGATTTGTTGTCGTTCTTGTTCTTTGTTTTGTTCTTGTTTCAGCAGGTTACAGGGGGTTGTGCCGGTCTGATTTTTTTCAAATCTCGGAGATAGAAATAAAAGGCTGCCGGATCACCACGAAACGGCAGATTCTTGATCTGGCGGGAGTGAATGTTCATTCCAACCTTTTGGGCATGGACATCAAGGCCATGAAGAAACAGCTTGAAGCCCAAGGCTGGATTGAACGGGTGGAAATAAAACGGGACTGGCCAAACAGGCTTGTTATAGCTGTTTCCGAGAGAAAGGCGGTAGCCATTGCCGAACTGGAGGACGATCTCTACTTTTTGGACCGCAGGGGCATTTGTTTTGCGCGGGCCCGGTCTCCGGAAGATTTGGATTTTCCGGTGCTCAGTGGTAAAGGTTTTGAGCTTGTGAATACGGACAATGGCCGGATCAGGTTGAGTAGTGAATATCTGGAAGGGATCCTCGGTTTTATTCGCCTTGCCGGTAATGGCAATGCGGCCTTGCCCAGACAGAATATTTCAGAGATTCACCTTGATGAAAATGGTGATGCGGTTCTTTTTTTGGCGGATCATGCTTTTCCCATTTATTTTACCGGGGCTGACATGAAGTTAAGGTATTCTCGGCTGGCCAGGGTTCTTTCCTGGTTGTATAAGAAGAAAAAAATTGAGGATGTTTTGTCTGTAAGGGTTGATTATTTGGAAAACAAGACGCTGGTCGTCATGTCGGATCCTAGATGAGTCGATCCGGCTTCTCTAATTTTTAAATTTTAATTTTATTTTTAATTCCGCCAACGGCGGCTTGAACCGGCGGTGCCGGATGTGCTGAAAGAGGCTTGGTAGAGGAATGCCGCAGAAAGAAAGAGGAGAGTTGATTGTCGGCTTGGATATCGGCACAACAAAGATCTGTGCCGTAGTGGGCGAGGCCTTTGAGAACCATGTCGATATTATAGGAGTGGGAGCTCATCCTTCCGTGGGACTGCGCAAGGGAGTTGTTGTAAATATTGAAAGCACGGTGCAGTCAATACGGAGGGCGGTTGACGAGGCGGAGATTATGGCCGACTGTGAAATCAGTTCGGTTTATGTCGGGATTGCCGGTAGTCATGTGAAGGGTTTTAACAGTCACGGGCTGACTCCCTTGAAACATAAGGAGATCACGCAGGATGATATTGAGCAGGTCGTTTATGCCGCCAAATCTATTGCCATTGCTCAGGATCAAGAAATAATTCATGTTCTGCCCCAGAGTTTCACCGTTGACTCTCAGGACGGAATACAGGATCCCACCGGTATGACCGGTGTCCGCCTTGAGGCGGATGTTCATATTGTCACCGGCGCCGCAACAGCAGTTCATAATTTGATTAAATGCTGTAACCGGGCCGGGTTGGAGGTGGATGATATTGTTCTTGAACCCATCGCCTCGGCCGAGGCTGTCCTGAGCCCGGAGGAGATGGAGCTGGGCGTGGCGCTCCTTGATATTGGCGGCGGAACCTCGGATTTGGCCGTTTTTGCAAACAGCTGCATCCAGCAAACCTTTGTTTTGGGTATTGGCGGCCATAATTTGACGAATGATTTGTCAATTGGTTTGCGGACACCGTTGCATGAGGCTGAAAGGCTGAAGGAAAAATTCGGTTGCGCAATTTCCTCAATGATTAACAGGGATCAGGCCATTGAGGTGCCCAGTGTCGGGGGGCGTAGATCAAGAAAGTTGTCCCAGCGGGTTATGGGTGAAATTCTTGAGCCCAGGGTTGATGAGTTGTTGACCCTGATCAACCGGGAGCTGCTTGAATCCGGCAATAAGGAATTCATCACCTCCGGTGTTGTGATGACCGGCGGAACTTCCATGCTGGTGCATATGGTTGAACTGGCGGAACAGATTTTTGATTTACCGGTGCGTATAGGCTATCCACAGCATGTGGGTGGTGTAACCGATCTTATATCCACCCCCCAGTGCGCCACGGGCGTGGGTCTGGTTTTGTTTGGGATCAAAAACGGACCCCAGTCTGGTTCCGCGGATGGAAACAGCGCATTGAGCCGCTTGACTAAGGGGATTAAAGGTCTCTTTAGGCGGATAGTGTGAGTGGCGTGGAAAATTGATTTTTTGAAAATGGAGTACTCCTGAACAGTTACAGAATGGTGGTTAGGCCAATTTGGTGACTCACCTGAATAGTTCCGAAAATGGTTTCGTTCTGGACGTGAAAAGACAGATAGTGTATTTTTTGATTACTTTAATAACTTGAAGACAGGTGCCGTTGTCTGTGACAGAGGCAAGAGGGGAGAGCTGGAAATGGAGTTTAAAATAGCGGAAAGCATCTCGCGGGCCAGGATCAAGGTTATCGGTATTGGCGGCGGCGGCGGGAATGCCGTCAATACCATGATCGATAATAAGATCCAGGGCGTTGAATTTATTTCAGCGAATACGGATTTACAGGCTTTGGAACGGTCCAAGGCGGATATTTGTCTGCAGCTTGGGCTCAATGCCAGCAAAGGCCTGGGCGCCGGAGCTAATCCTGCGCTAGGTCGTGAATCTGCCGAAGAGAGTATCGACGATCTGCGGGAATGCCTGAAAGAATCCGACATGATTTTTGTCACCGCCGGTCTTGGGGGCGGAACCGGCACAGGCGCGGCGCCGGTGGTGGCACGACTGGGAAAGGAGCTTGGCGCTCTTACCGTGGCAGTTGTCACTAAGCCCTTTATGTTCGAGGGCAGGGCCCGGATGAAAAACGCCGAGGTCGGCTGGGAAGAGTTGCAAAAACAGGTTGACACGATTATCACGATTCCAAATGACCGCATTCTTTCTCTGACCCAGAAAAACACGACTTTCATGTCGGGCATGAAGATGGCTGATGATGTTCTGGTTCAGGCGGTTAAAGGAATCACTGACCTGATTAATCTGCCCGGCTATATCAATCCTGATTTTGCCGATGTCAGGGCAATTATGAATGAGATGGGTCCGGCCTTAATGGGATCGGGTTCCGGTGTTGGTGAGAATAGAGCTACCGAAGCGGTTACTATGGCTATTGCCAGTCCTCTGCTGCAGGATATCAGCATTGCCGGCGCCAAGGGGGTGCTTGTCAATATTTCCGCCCGTGAAGAGTCTCTGACCATGGCCGAAGTGACTGAAGCGACCAGTAAAATTTATGAAGAGGTTCATGATGACGCAAATATTATTCTTGGCGTCATTTTTGATGAAAATCTCGGCGAGGAACTCAGGGTCACGGTCGTGGCCACCGGTATTAAAACCGAAGAAGAGCTTGAGCCTCTGCCTGATAAAGTTACACCTTTGGTTGTCTCTAAAAAAGAAACGGTGGAACAGGAGTCTCTTTTTGATGAAAAAGAGATCAAGGATGATGTCGTGAGTGATCCCATGCCATTTCGAAAGCGAAAAAAAACCTATGCTCCGAATATTCTAGATGAAGATGCTCTGGACGAGCCGACTTTTCTGCGTAAAAACGAAAATTGATGGCTTTGTGTCTGTATCCTGCATGGAAAAGATTAAACGCGGGAATTTGCGGGATTGATCATTTCATTTGGAATGTTTTTCTTAAGATCCGGCAACGATCCATAAAATTAAAACTTTCAAGACATTTCAATCAACACGAAAAAGCACAACAGGCAAATCCGTGAGACAGGCGGTTGGCGGAAGAAATGGACCGGGAAAGTACCCGTGGCCCTTGTTTTTCCAAATCTCTATCGTCTCGGGATGTCAAATCTGGGTTTTCAGATTGTTTATGACATGTTGAACCGCAATGCGGATGTCGTTTGTGAACGAATTTTTCTTTCCCGGACAACAACCCCTCCTCTGTCCGTTGAATCGGGCCGCCCTCTTGGCGATTTTCCATTTATTTTTTTTTCCGTCAGCTTTGAACAGGATTACCTGTCTCTTGTCTCCATTCTTGTCCAGGGAGGAATAATCCCTTTTGCGGATCAGCGCCGGCAAAATGAAGAAATCCGTCCAGGCAAGCCACTGGTGGTCTGCGGCGGAGTGGTGACTTTTATCAATCCGGAACCCCTGGCCCCTTTTGTCGATTTGTTTGTCGTGGGCGAGGCCGAGGCTATCCTGCCGGCGTTAATGGATTTTCTTGTTGAACGGGCACAGCAGGGGGAGATGGCGAGAGCGGAGATTCTTGAGCAGGCCGCGTGTTTTTCAGGTTGTTATATCCCTGAATTTTATACTATGCGGACTGACGGCAAAGGAAATCTTTCCGCAATCGAGGCCAGGGAAAATGTTCCTGTCAGGGTCCAGAAAGTCACTTTGGCTGATTCGGATGTGGCCGGCCATTCCCGAATCCTGACGCCGGATGCCGAGTTCTCTGATCTCTTCCTCACTGAACTCGGGCGGGGTTGCAGCCGTGGTTGCCGTTTCTGCGCTGCCGGTTTTGTTTATCGGCCGCCAAGGCTCTGGTCCGCTGAAGCGATTATCCGGGCTCTTGCGGAAAAGCCGGAAGAAGTGAAGCGTGTTGGTCTACTGGGCATGGAAATGGCCCGTCCAGCTGATCTTTCCAGAATTGCCTCGTACCTGCTGCGGGAATTTTGCTCTCTTTCTTTTTCCTCGTTGCGGGCGGATGCTATTGGGCCTGAGCTGCTTGCCCTGCTTGAGGAGAGTGGCTTGAAAACTGCGGCAATTGCTCCGGATGGAGGATCTGAGCGTTTGCGAAAAGTTATTAATAAGGGACTCAGCGAGGAAGAGCTGCTCTGGGCTGCCGAGTTGCTGGTTCGGGCCGGGGTGACGAATCTCAAGCTTTATTTTATGATCGGTCTCCCAACTGAAACCTGGGATGATCTTGAGGAGTTGGTTCGGTTGACTTTGAAAATAAAAAGAAAAATTCTAGAAGTCGGCCGGTCAAAGGGGAAAGTAAGCAATTTGACTCTGAGCCTGAATCCCTTTGTCCCCAAGGCCTGGACGCCGTTTCAGTTTTGCGTCTTTGACCAGGTTGCGGTTTTGAAGAAAAAAATCAAGTTTTTGCGTAAAATATTTAGTCGCCAGGCCAACATGAAGCTTCTGGTTGACAAAGTGGAAAATGCATTTTTTCAAGCCATGCTGGCCCGGGGTGACAGGAAAGTGGGAGCGGTACTTTATGACCTTGTTCAAAGCGGTCGGAACTGGCAGCATGTCTATAAGCAAAAGGGAGTGGATCCAGCTCGCTATGCCATGCGGACCAGGGACAGGGACGAGTTTTTTTGCTGGGAAGTGATTGATATAGGAGTTAAGCGCGAGTATCTGTGGAAGGAATACCAAAAGGCCTTGACCGGTCATTCGACAATGAAGTGTAAGCCGGAGAAATGCAAGCGCTGCGGAGCATGTCATGGAGAATGATGCTTCCGCCCTGGCAACTTTAAAGCCGTTCAGGTTGGTGAAATTTTTTTCTTTTACCAGCCTGGTTGTCATCCTGATCTCGACCCTGACCCTAGCCATCATGATTTCCAGCCGGGCCAAAAATGTTCTGCTCTACCGCAGCGAGGCCTATGCCCTGGTTTTTGCCGAGAACCTCAGTCATCAGATTTCCCTTCGTTTCCTTCTCCCCATGGACAAGCGCTATGGTCGTATTTCTCTGCGTAATCCTGAACAGTTTGAGGTGTTGGATTCAGTTGTCAGAAATACAATACATGGCATGAAGATTCATTCAGTGACGATTTACGGGGTGAAAAATAATGTAGTCTCCTACAGTACTATTGAAGAACGGATCGGCAAAAAGGATGAAGGCCCGGAGGAATATTATCTGGCCCTGACTGGTGAAAACAGTTCTCGGCTGATTGCAGACGGCTCCATTGTTAACCTGGTGCCGGGCGCGGAGCCGATTTCCTGCCGGGTCAAGACCTATGTGCCCATGCGCCTTGGCAAGCCTTTTACAAGGGACACGAGTTTTGTCGTGGGGGTACTTGAGATTGAGCAGGATATGTCGGATGACTTTGAATCCATTCTCCAGTTCCAGTGGACGATCATTACGACCTCGCTGCTCATTATGACGGCCCTTTTTATTGCCCTGCGTTTTCTGGTGGCCAGGGCTGACCTGATTATCGAGGCTCGGGCCGAGGAAAGGCGGCGGCTGGAAAAGAAGCTTGACCAGGCCGAGCGACTGGCAAGTCTCGGGAAAATGGTAGCCTCGGTCTCCCATGAGATTAAAAATCCCCTGGGCATTGTTCGCAGTACGGCGGAAATTCTGAGAAAGAGGCTGAATAAGGTAGCGCCGGGAAATGATCATCTGGCCGGGATCATCGTCGAAGAGACAGGGCGGCTTGATGGTATTGTTCGTGAATTTCTTGACTTTGCCCGGCCCAGCCAGCCTGAAACTAAACCGGTTGATGTGAACAAAATTGTCAAAAAAATCGTTTCATTTCTGCAGCCTGAATTAGACAGACAGGGTATCATTTTAGAATTATCATTGGCCGATGTGCCACTGATCAACGCCGACCGTGATCTGCTTTATCGGGCCTTTCTGAATATCACGATGAACTCTATGCAGGCCATGGAAGAGGGAGGCCGGCTGACAATTACAAGTTATAAGGGTGCTAAAGGAAAAATTGTGGTTGAAATCAGCGACACTGGTAGTGGAATGACTGAAGAAACACGCCTGCAGGTTTTTCAACCCTTTTATACCACGAAAAGCCGTGGAACCGGCCTGGGGCTGGCTATCGTGAAAAATATCCTGGATAGGCACCAGGCCGGGATTGAGGTTAAAAGCGAGGAAGGGGTGGGCACGACATTTAAGATGATGTTTACGGCTGAGGTTAAAAAAGAAAGGGCATAGGGAGAACAAGCCTTTTTCC
>JAOZOY010000019.1 GCA_029933005.1 Deltaproteobacteria bacterium | reverse complement strand
AACCTCCTGTTTCGCGTTCTTCTAAACAACCACTTTTAAAAAAATATCTTTATTCGTAACCAATCACGGGGTAAAATCACCAAGCTTTCAGGTAACTCCTTATTCTATAAGCGTTTACAGGTGCCGGAGATTACCGTAAGCAGGGCGGGTGACTATAGCCCCTCTATGTCAGACGCCCTGATCGCGGTAAGATTCGGTGCCTGTGATCGTTTACCTTTATTCAGGTATAAAGTGGATTTACGGACAGTCACTATCGCAATTCCTTCTGTATCGCCGCCATAGTGACGGAAATAATCTTTTTTAAAGTCGGAACAACATTTTCTCCTGTTAAAGCACTGGCGGCAAAGGAAGGAACTTTTAATTTTCCATTCAGATCCTGTTCTATTGTTGCAAGGGACAAAAGAGGAATATTCTGATCTTTCAAATCAAATTTGTTATATTGCAAAACCAGCGGAATTTTAAAAATGTTCTTCTTGTATGCAGTCAAATTTTCCTGCAGCTGTTTCAGGGAAAGTAGATTGTGTTTTCTCCGTTCCGCCATGGCATCGGCGACAAAGACAAGTCCATCCACCCCCTTAAGGACGAGTTTACGGGTGGCGTTATATTTTACCTGGCCGGGAACCGTATACATCTGAATCTTAATATCGTATCCCTTAATTTTACCGATATCAAAAGGCAAAAAATCGAAAAAAAGAGTCCGGTCGCCATGGGTCTTGATACTGACCATTTTAGACTTGATCCGCTCCCGAAACTTATCATTGATAAATTCCAGATTCGTGGTCTTACCGCCACGGCCAGGACCGTAATAGACTATCTTGACCTGAACTTCTCGGGTTTTCATATTAATAAATGCCAACTCGTTCCCCTTCTCGTATCTGATTTAAAAAAATAAATTATTTCCAGAGCCCTCTTATCTTTTCAATAGTCTCGGCCACCTTCAGACGTAAAAAACCGAGTGATACCTCCTTGCCAAATAAAATGATAAGCAAGAATTCTTCATTAATTGTACTGAAATGAATGCTTATATTTTTTCCTTTATGAAAAAGAAGAGAAAATTCCTGCTCACCGACAATCTTCGCCATGGCATCCACCGTGGCATAATTCCCGGCAGCCAAGGCCGCGAGAGATGCTACATCATAATCCTGCCCCCCACTGTCGCATTTTGCGATGGTATTTCCGGCTGTGTCGATCATGATGGCGTAGTCAACGCCTATTTCAATCAGATCCTCTTTTATAATGTTGTCTATTGAGACTAATCTATCTTGATCTATGCCATAATTCATGACCATATTCTCCTTAGGTACGTACTTGAAATAAATTACGCCAATTTATTTAATTCCCGTCCCTTATTTGCGTTTGAAGAACCGCATAATACCCTTTGGCGCCACTGCCTGTTTTTTTAAGGCAGGTATGGCCATGTCGCACGACAGCCTTACGAGAGAGATGGGTGTTGCTCTCTCCATCACGACCAGAAGATAACCGGCAGTTGTTGATCGAAGATAAAAACGGCTGTTTTCATAAATGAGATCAGCTTCCCGAACATCTTTCATCATTGAAGTCAAAAAAGACCAATCCTGTCGGGTCGGATTTTCATGAAAAGGATAGTTCAATTCATGAAAATGAAGCCGTCCCTCAGTGGAAAACAGTAAAATCCCTTTCACGCCGTCAATGGCTATAATATCTTTAAAAAGCTGCTTCATATTTACCGACTGAGAAGATCCATAATTTTATCGCGTGGACAGGCGGAACTTATGGACACAACGATTGTCTCCCGGCCACGAAGTAAAATAGTATTTCCAGATGAACCATTATCGATAAATCCCACTTTCAACTTGCCCCCTCCCAAACATTTACTCAACCGTGTACCGTAAAACAAAAAATTATCCCAGGAACTGTCTGCAATAATTTTTTCAGGTAAACACTCCTGGACGATTTCTTCTCTCAACATCTTTTGCACATCCTCTACCGAGAGATAATCCACATCATTTGAAAGGTTGATTTCCATCACAGCGGGTTTTTCGTCTTCACTGTCCAGCCAGATGACTTGATTTTCATTCTGGTCCTGTTCATCCTTTCTGCGCATTGACTCTAGAAGAATTGCCTGTAAATCACTTTTGATTCTGTCCTGCTTTTGAAAACAGATATTCTGAATGCCAACGGAAACATTATCCCAGGCAAAAATTTCATAGGCAGCATCTTTACCATGCTGTTTAGAAGTTCTTGCATCGAGTAAAAGACCCTGGTCAAAGAAAAGCACTCCCTGTTCACCTGTATTCCCGTCAGTCAGTCGGACAGTGCATGTTTTTTCCTCCATCTCAACGAGTTGCAAAAACATGCCGGGCGTCACCCCATGCAAGGTTCCACCATCAGATTCATTTTTTAGAATCGCATTAATAGGGCCGATCAACCTCTCAATCTTAAATGGCTTTTCAATAAAAGCGGCCGCCCCGCTTTGCAGAACCATTTTTTTAATTTTTTCAGTGGCATAACCAGTTATAATGATGACGGAAATATCGGGGTAATCACGGGTTATGGCATTTAACAGAGCCAGGCCATCCATTCTTGGCATCTTCAAGTCAGTGACAACAACGGAAATAAATTCTTTTTGCAGAATTTCTATTGCTTTGACACCATCCTCGGCAACTAGAGCCGAGAAAGGGAGATTAAAATGTTCCAGCTCGTTTTGAAAAAAACGACGGACTTCTCTGTCATCATCGACAAAAAGAATCTTTTTCATTGCATCCCAATCCGGCTGAATACCCTCATTACTGTAAAAGCGTTACACTCTAAGTCCCAGCTCAGAAAAACGATTTCCATATTTTTTTCTCCAGATATGTAATCTTTGCAGAAGATGTTCTCTTTTATCCAGGTCGTCCGCCAGTTCAAGAACGGCTTCTATTACTCCTTTTGCCACAACCTTGGGTTCCTCCCGGCCTGTAAAAATCACCTTGCCGTCTTCATAAAAAAACTCGGCTGCGAATGGATCAAGAAAATCATATTTAAGAGCCTTATCGACAAGTTTCTGTTTCAATAACACATTAAAATTATACGCTTTCTCTTTTTTAACAATGCCTTCAAAGGTGTTCAGCATTTCGCCTAAAGCCTGGAGGAGATCAAATGAACTCGCCTGAGAAGCCTCTTTATAGGCAAAATTTATCTCTTCTTTTTTTAAAACAAGGGTTGAAATATGAAAAATCGCTCCTTCCTTTTTGATGTGGTGAATCAATCTGAGCTGCTGTTCGTGGGGATCACTATCAGTTAGTTCCGCCAGATGATACGAACCTCCTATCAACTCACCACCATCAAAAAAGAGAAGTCCTTCACCCAGATCCTGATTCAGCTTGACATCAAAAAAACCGGTAAACTTTTCCCCAGTCATTTTTTTAAATAGAACGTCAAAATCTACAAACTCCGTACTGAGACCCTGATGAATTTGGCGGGCAGCCGGCATATTGGCCCAGAAATGAATTCTATCCGGATCCAGCTCATAGATTTCTACGATAAAATTATAGGCTGCCTTGGACAGTGTATTGAGCGCTTCTTTCCCCTGCGGGGATTTTGTTTTATTTTGAAAATAGACATTGAGAATATTGTCCTGATCAAAAAAAATAACTGCCTGAGCAGTTGGAGATCGGAAAAAAATGGCACCAGTGCCTATTTGACCCTGAAAATGCTCAATCAACTTTTCAATTTTCAGGTAATAACTGTTCAATCCGGAAAGAACTGGTTTTTCTTTTGGAGTAATAATCATGTTTATTTTTTTATGTTTTACCTTTCCATACCCGCCGCCACACGAACCGAATCATATTCAGAATCGGTTGCGGATCTGAAGCTTTTAATTTTCAATGCCTTCAATACCGCATCATCTTCCTGTAACTCCGTTACAATTTTTTGAATGATATTCTTCTGCTGCTCCGGCAAAGATCGCTTGACTGAAAGAGCCCAGTTGGCAAGCCAGGCCGACTCATTCACAATTCGAATCTGAGAGACAGGCACAAAACTTTCAGCTTGGGATAAGGCTGATTCTCGGATAAATCCCGCGTCAACATCACCGATAAAAACCGAGAGCAGGACATTCTCATGTTTGTTTTCCACGGCTTCCGACAATCGGCACTCCTTGTCAACGTCGATACCATGACGCATCAAGGTTAATTTCTGTGACAGGTATCCCCCTGCCGAAGAAAACCCGACAATAGCGACATTTTTCCCCTTCAGATCATCAAGGCTGTCTATGTTACTGTCATTCCGAACAATGATGACGCCGCGAAATCGATCACCGTTTTCCCCCTTTACGGCCATAGCCACTGCCTCATGTCCCTCGGCAACCTGGGTATAAACGTAGGGATTCTGAAACCCGATTTCCACATCACCTCTTTTTACGCGGCTGGTATATTCACTGAAGTTACTCATCAGCAGCGGTTCAACATTGATACCAAGCTCTTGGGATAGATATGCCGCCAGGGGAGTAATACGTTTGCTGATTTCGTCGGCATCATAGCGAGGCAGCATGGAAAGATGCCATGTTTCCCCAAATACTGATTGAGGGAAAAATGAGAGTAAAAAAATCAACAGCACTATCTGCTTCATAAAATTACCTCCGCCTCAATCTTTCCATGGCTGACTTAATTGAAAAACGCATTCTTTCCAGAGCCGAAGCCAGTTCAACAATTTCTCCGCTTCCTTTAATTTTTATTGGCAAGTCAAGTTCGCCCAGACTGATGCGTTGTGAGGCTTCAGCAAGCTCCCGAATCGGTTTTGATATCGAATTTGCCAGATGCAGAAAACTTAATGCTCCAATGATCAGCAATGTTCCCAGAGCGATCAGAAGGGGGACAATATCCATAATATCCTTTTTGCTGATATCTTCTAAAAAAAGGCCGACATGGACTTCTCCGCCGGTTTCATTCATTTGAACAGCCACATCATAAATATTCTGACCTCCGGCCATCAGATTTCCGGATTGGTGCGTCGTCGTGCCTTTCAACTGATTTTGAGACACTATTTCACGTGGAAAGCCTTTTTTCTTAACCTGATCGACAAAATCCGGGGAAAAACGATTTTTTTCGCCAAGCATTCCGGCAACAACAATGCCCTTTGAATTGACAACCGCCACATAGGCCACTCCGGGCAGACGAGAAATTTCATCGGTTATTTT
Organism: Deltaproteobacteria bacterium; assembly: GCA_029933005.1. GTDB lineage: Bacteria > Desulfobacterota > Desulfobulbia > Desulfobulbales > SURF-16 > JAGHCC01. The sequence goes on along the minus strand of JAOZOY010000019.1, from coordinate 37,550 downwards.
GTTAACCTGGAGATAATTTTTCAACAGGAGAGGCTGGGCAATAGCAGCCTTAAACGCCTGAGAAACAGTGTAAGTCCGTAAATCGATTTGCTCCATCAGCAGACCAGGAACAAACTCCATATACATGTAGATCAATAAACCTCCTAAAGTGACCATGAATCCGGTAAAATTGATCAAAAGTTTTTTATTAAGACTTAAGCCCTGCAAACTGAATGATTTTTGGGTCTGTTCAGTCTGCTGCACAGCTGCCTCCCCTTTCTCATCCGTCACATTTTCTGACGATTCAGATGCGGGTTTGGACTTTTGGTTCATTTCAACAGAAGCACGGTCTTCGGAGACGCTTTCAGGTGCGGACTTCGGTTTGGAAATTTCCATGATGTGGCCGCAGTTTCGGCACTTGCAACGCCCCTTCTCACCGACAATTTTGCTTTCATCAATGTTATATTTTTTACTGCATTCTTCACAAAAAATGATCATAAGTCCTCCATTTTACGGATACGATGATCAATTGATCTCGTTTAATTTTTTCATCACAACTTGAATAAATACAGCCCGCTGTTCATCATCTAAAATTTGCCGGGAAAAAATATCGATGAGTTCAATCGCCTTATTCTTGGGAATTTTCTGTTTTTCTCCTCCCAGTTCCTGGATGGCATCATCCACCATAAGCTGGGCAATGGGACCGGCTATTATGGCAAGCCTTTCCGTTATGAACTCAAAGAAAATTCCGGGCAGCATAGGCTCGCTGTCATCGGTAATGCTGATCAATTTAAGATCCAGAAGTCTGGCGGATATTTCTTTTGCTGTATTAAGATCCAACCCCAACATTTCAGCCATGGAACCGAGGTCCTTGCTGCCGTCAAGTTTCATCAAGAATTGCAGCATTCTACCGTTCAACACCATCTCACCCATATCGGGATCAATATGGGGTTTACAAACCAGAGTTGCAATATCACCGGTCAGAACAGCCATGATTTTTTATTCCTCCAGGTCATATTCTTTTTTTGACATTTGACTATTGTATATTGAGTCACGGATTTGCCTTATTTTTTATAAAATATCAGGTAAAAAGCTTACTGTTCCCGGAAATCCTCCTGACCAGATCCCGATAATCATGGGCACCTGGAGAACCAGGGGCAAACTCATAAATCGTCTGGCCATGGGCAGGCGCTTCAGACAGCCGGGTATTATAACGAATAGGCTTGCAGAGAACCGGTCCATACAGGGACTCCAGTTTCCCTAAAATGCCGGCTGTCTTTTTTACCCTGTTGTCTTGAAAAGTCGGGACAATATATTTCAACGCCAGCTCTCTGCGATATTTCTGAATCGCCGACAAGGCCTTTAAAAATTCAACAAGACCCTGGAGGGTCATCACCTCAAGCGAAACCGGCGTTAAAACCTCGGTAACATAAAAAAGGACATTCACTGTAATCGGATCCCATCCAGGCGATGTATCAATAATGATAAAATCATATTGATTTTCAATGGGCATTAGAGTTTCAGCCAGAGTTGTCTCCGAACCGAAATCCTTACGGTCAATAATCCGTTTAAGTCCAGCCAGAGATTTTCCTCCAGCCAATAGCCATAATTTTTTCCGAGCCTCGATGATTGTTTCTTCAGGAGTGAGCTCGCCGGTGACAAGTTCAGTCAGGCCGAATTGTGGCTTCACCCCCAGGACAAAACTGTCCTGGCCCTGGGTATCCGTATCAACAAGCAATACCTTAAAGCCGGCCAGAGCAAGACCGGCGGCCAGGTTGACGGATGTTGTCGTCTTGCCGACGCCTCCTTTACTTAAGGAAACTGCTATTTTTCTGGGGCCGGTTTGCTTAGGTTGAAGATCTTCTTTTTTCCCGGATTCATTCAAAAAATTTTTCAAAAGAAAGGTCTGACCACAAAATTTGCAACGTGCTTTTTTTACGTTTCCAGGGATTTTTTTCTCATCAACCGTGTGTTTTTTATTGCAATGTGGGCAAATTAAAACCATTCTCATCACTCCGGATCAATCCGCATTATTAAATTTGAAAAGTGTTGAAACTAAGGCACTGGTGTCAACATTCGTTACAATAAGTTATATAAGGTGAATTGTAACTATTCAGGAGCACCCCATATTGTCCCATTTCGGAGTCTACGCTTACCTGGCCTTCTCGAATAACACAAGTATGCTTCGAAGTCCCAAATAAACCAATATGGAGCACTCCTAAACAGTTACGAAACGGTGGTTAAGCCAATTTGGTGGCCCCACCTGAATAGTTACGGTAAATTCATGTAAAGGGAACACGACTCCAGTAGTGTACCGGAACCATCAATTTGAACAAAAAATGAGTCCCTGCTGAACTGTTACTGCCTTTATTTATTTGCAAAACTGATAATTATTAATTTCTCTAAAATATACAGTGTATGCAAATTTCTAACCGATTACGGCCTACTATTCTTTGTTTGCTAATTTTATTTTTTATGATTCTTTGCTTAATGTCAAATTATATCAGTCGTTTCTTGACAACATTGCTATTTATCCTGAAAAAATAAAAAAAGGCATATCCTTCAAATGAAGTATATGCCTGAAAAAACGTTATTATTTCTAAAATCAGCCGATAAAAACCAAAAAGACTTCCAAATACCATTCAATTTTGGAATATCATAAATTACAACCAGTGCAATTGAAAATTTATGACTAACAGCATAAGGCCGGAATATAAAAAAAGGATAAGGTCTCTGCAAAAACCATTAGACTATGTTAAAAAAATTATGGCTAAACAAAATATTTTCAAATGATTTTAGGGCTTAATACGATTTTTTTACCAACACCTCTCTGGGCTTTGATCCGTCAGCCGGGCCGACAATTCCCTCGTGCTCCATGGTTTCAATCATTCTGGCCGCCCGGTTATAGCCAACCCGAAACCTTCTTTGTACCATAGATATGGATGCCTGCCCCAACTCACAAACCAGAGCCACGGCCTCATCATATTTTTCATCATAATCTTCGTCCGAAGATTCACTGCCTTCCTGGCTGGATTCTTCCACAATTTTCATGACGGATTCATCATAACTGGCAGAGCCCTGCTCTTTGAGAAATTGAACAATTCGTTTCGTTTCCTTTTCCGAAATAAAGGCTCCATGAATACGTTGCAGCCTTGCCGAGCCCGGCGGCAGAAAAAGCATATCACCAGCACCGAGAAGATGTTCCGCTCCTGCAGAATCAAGAATTGTTCGTGAGTCAATCTTTGAGGAAACCTTAAAAGACATTCTGGTGGGAAAATTGGCCTTAATGAGTCCGGTGAGGACGTCAACCGAAGGTCGCTGAGTGGCAAGGATGAGATGCATTCCGGCTGCACGGGCCATCTGGGCCAGACGGGCCACCGAGGTCTCAACCTCACTGGAAGAAACCATCATCAAGTCGGCAAGCTCATCGATGATAATGACAATTAAGGGAAATTTTTCATCCGCTATTTCATTATATGAATAAAAACTCTTGACGCGTAGCTCTTCCATCAACTCATAACGTCTCTCCATCTCACGAACTGCCCACTGCAGGGCTCGGCTTGCCATTTTAGGATCAACAACAACTGGATGGAGAAGATGGGGAATCTCCTCATAGGTTGACAATTCTATCCGTTTGGGATCAATCAGAAGAAGCCGAACCTCATCCGGCGTCGACTTGAGAAGGATGGAACAGATGATGCAGTTAATCGCGACACTCTTGCCGGCCCCGGTTGCTCCGGCTATAAGCAGATGAGGCATCCGAGTGAGATCAGCCAATATGGGATTACCGACCACATCCGTTCCCAAACCCATAGTCAACTTGGACTTGGCCCCTATAAATTTTTCACTGGCCAGAATATCACGAAGAGAAACAATCTGCCTTTCCAGGTTTGGAATCTCAATTCCCAGGGCAGCCTTTCCCGGAATGGAACCGGCAATCCTGACGCTTTCTTTTTTTAATCCCATGGTCAAGTCATCAACCAGGGAGACAACCTTCGTAATTTTTACCCCCGGTGCCGGGGCAAACTCATACGTTGTGATCACCGGTCCCGGAGAAATACCGGTCACTTTTCCCTTTACACCAAAATCGCCCAACTTGAGTTCAAGCTGTTTACTGACTTCAAGATAATGATCCCGGTCAATCGTAAAATCAACAGTCTTAGATTTATCCAGCAGCGTCAACGACGGGACCTGGTATTCTCCGCTGGATACCGATACCGGCTGGAAATCCTCTTCAATTTCATTATTCGGCTTTATCGGAACATGAACATCTGGAATCAAAAGGGATTCATCAGTTCCCTTTTTTAAAGGAAGACTTTTTACATTCTGATCGGCGCCAGTTGTCGTATGCTGTCTTTTTATTGCCCTGTTTTTTTTCATTTTTTCACTCAATACCCCACAACCGGTAACCATTCTTCTTCCCCAGAAATAGGGTGAAAAACGAACAGCCGCCATCAGGGAACAGAGGAAAAGGGCCAGAAAAAAAAGAACCGCGCCGACTCCACCGAACCAGCTTGCCATAAAGCGATAGAGAAAATTGCCAAGCTGACCGCCCAGAGGAAACGATTTACCGAAAAGAGAAATGAAATTTTCGCCAAATGACGCCAGCAGGGAGCTGGTGGAAATCAAAATACCGGAGCAGCCGGAGCAAATAAAAGGAAGTCTTTGCAGGGAAGGCTGGAAAGAAAAAATACCGATCGAAAAAAAAAGCAGTAACAGGGGAAGCCAGATTGACGCAATCCCCAGAAAACTCATCAGGACAGTTGCCAAAAAATGTCCCACTGCGCCACCCCAGTTTGCAGCGTCGATCTGGCCGTGACCGACAGGCAGTGAAAAACTGATCAAGCTGAGCAACAAAAAAAGGCCGGTGACAACCATCAACACTGCCACCATTTCCTGACCCAGAGACGGTTTATTCCGTTTTACGGATTTTGCCATGTAAAACCTGATCCAGCTAAAAATGATGATGCCATTCAACGCCAAACTAGAAAGTTATTAGCTCCGACAGGACTTTCTGATTGAATCAAGGATCCCATTCAAAAATGATCCCGAGTCAGGAGTGCTGAAGCGTTTGGCAATCTCAATGGCCTCGTTAATGGCAACGCTTGCAGGAACATCGTCTGAAAAAACAAGCTCAAAAACAGCGATTCGCAGAAGATTTCGATCAATGACGGACATTCGGTCAAGCCGCCAATTCACGGCGTGCTGACTGATGAGTTCATCAATTTCAGACAAATTGGCCTTTATACCACTGATCAATTCCTGACCATAGTCAACAGCCTTTTTGCTGACTTCAAAATGCTCCCGCATCTGCTGAATATCAAGATCTTGATCATCGCATTGCTCAATCTGATAAAGACATTGCAGTGCGAGTTCTCTGGCCTTGCGTCGAACTCCCATCAAATCTGATCGAGAAGATTCACCATCTCGATGGCGGCGGCGGCACAGTCGGACCCCTTGTTGCCGGCCTTGGAACCGGCACGCTCGATGGCCTGTTCAATAGTATCCGTGGTCAAGACGCCAAAAAGAATGGGGACTCCGGTGTCCATGCTGGCCTGGGCTATACCCTTGGCCGACTCATTGGCGACAAAATCAAAATGAGGCGTAGCACCTCGAATGACTATACCCAGAGAAATTATCGCATCATACTTGCCGGATCTGGCCATTTTTAATGAGACCAATGGAATTTCATATGCTCCAGGTACACGGGCAACTTCAATGTCGTCGTCGGAAACACCAGAACGAATCAGGGTATCCATTGCTCCATCCAGCAGACGTTCGGCAATAAATGAATTAAAACGGGCCAGAACAATGCCAATTTTCTTCCCTTCGCCCTGCAAATCACCATTATAAAATTTCGCCATGACATGCTCCTTATATTTTCAAATTTCTAACTGCAAAATCGAGATCGCGTATTTTTTTCATCTTTATTTTTTCGGCCGTATTTATCTGCTCAGTCGGCGGCAACGTCATCAATGATCCTAAAACACTCTATCTATCTAAGTCAAGCATATGGCCCATCTTGTCCTTTTTGCAGCGAAGATAACCTAGATTTTCCGGTACCGGATTCATCTCGATCGGCACCCTGCCCACGACCTCCAGACCATAGCCCTCAAGACCGATAATTTTTTTGGGATTATTGGTCATTAATTTCATTTTTCGCACACCAATGTCGCGAAGAATCTGGGCACCGATGCCGTAATCACGCAAATCAGCCTTAAAACCAAGTTTCAAATTAGCCTCGACCGTGTCAAGTCCTTTGTCCTGCAGGGCATAGGCCTTCAGTTTGTTGATCAAACCAATCCCCCTACCCTCCTGATGCATGTACAAAATGACTCCTTTGCCGGCTTTTTTCACCATATGCATGGCGGCCTGTAGCTGCCCGCCGCAGTCACAACGCATGGAACCAAAAACATCACCAGTGAGACATTCGGAATGAACCCGGACCAGAACCTCCTCGTCTGCCTCGAATTTGCCCTTGACCAAGGCTACATGTTCAAGATCATCAACATCATTTCGATAAGCAATGACTTTAAATTCACCGCCAAAGCGGGTTGGCAAAGATGTTTCGGCTGCCCGATGAACGAGGGTATCCTTTTTCAGGCGGTAGGCAACCAAATCGGCAATGGTGGCAATCTTCAGATCATGCTCTTTGGCAAAAATCTCCAAATCCGGCATCCGGGCCATTGTACCGTCATCCTTCATGATCTCGCAGATCACTCCGGCCGGTATCAATCCGGCCAGGCGGGAAATATCAACCGACCCCTCGGTCTGACCGGTACGGACAAGTACTCCGCCGCGTCGCGCTCTGAGGGGGAAAATATGTCCAGGGCTGACCAGATCCTCGGGCTTGACATCAGGCGCCACTGCAACCTGAACCGTTTTTGCCCGGTCAGCCGCCGAAATTCCGGTTGTCACACCATGACGGGCCTCAATGCTGACAGTAAAGGCTGTTTCATAAGGTGACTGATTATCACGCACCATCATAGGCAGTTTCAATTTATCAAGATGATCCGGAGTCAGAGTCAGGCAGATTAATCCCCTGCCATGGGTCGCCATGAAATTGATGGCGTCGGGCGTGGACATCTGGGCGGCCATATAAAGATCACCTTCATTTTCCCGATCCTCGTCATCGACAAGAATGATCATCTTGCCGGCCCTGATATCTTCTACAACCTCTTCAATTGTGCTTACAGCCATAGTGTTCACCAAATTACATTGTTATATCGTTTTGCCGACTTTTTTAGTCGACCTGTTTTTAAGCAAATTTTTATTTCCAAAAACCATGTTTCGCCAGAAAGGCTGGATTGATCTTAGATTCTTTGGGCTGAGCTTCACCGTTTTCAACCGCAAGAAGCTTCTCAACATATTTACCGATCAAATCTACCTCAATATTGACGATATCTCCATGATGCACACTGCCAAGGCTGGTAATCTCAAGAGAATGAGGAATAATCGACACGGAAAAGGTGCGATCATCACAATGGTTAACAGTCAAACTGATACCGTCAATGGTAATAGATCCTTTTTCAATAATATAGCGCCCCAAACCCGGCGGGACCGCAAAGGAAAAACGGACAAAATCTCCTTCCGGTTTTCGTGAAAGGACGGTTGTCGTGGCATCCACATGCCCGCTGACGAGATGACCGCCGAGACGATCACTGAGCCGCAGGGCTCTTTCCAGGTTCAATGTGCTGCCGGAGGCCAGATTGCCAAGGTTTGTACGTGATAGACTTTCCGGAGAGACATCAGCCAGAAATCTGCGATTGCTGATTTTTCTTGCCGTCAGACAGACGCCGTTACAGGCAATGGATTCACCTTCTTCAGGATCAGTTAGATCAAAATTCGTCTCAATCCCGAAGACCATGCCACCACCTGACGGACGTTTTTCGATTAACTTCCCTTTTCCCTGAATAATACCGGTAAACATATCTAATTTTACCTTCTACCTTTAATTCCTTCTATTTTCCTTTCTTCATTGTAAAATGAAACAGTCCTTCAACTAAAACATCATCACCAAATCTTCTGGTACGGTTAATTTTGAAACGCGGGCCGTCCTGGACACGATCCAGGGCAAGTTCATCAACCAGAGCAATTCCGTCAGCGCCCAGGAAAACAGGCGCCAGAAAAAGTTTGACCTGATCAACCAGTTTTTCTCGTAAAAATGAACCATGTATCCGGCCTCCCCCTTCCACCAGCAAGGAATTTTTCTGCTCTCGACCGAGGACATCAAGGACATCGTGCAAATTCACCTGCCCGGCGGGTGTAACGGTTACCGGCCAGACTCGAACTCCAATTTTTTCAAGTGCATCGACTTGACGTTCATTCCTTTGCGGACCGCAAAAAACCCAGGTTTCAGCATCGGAATCCTGGTTGATCATCTTTGCCGTTGTCGACAATCGAAGTCGGGTGTCGATAACAACACGAAGAGGATCATGTCCTTTTCGGGCCGTCAGCCTTGTTGTCAGGGACGGATCATCCTGCAAAGCTGTGCCAATCCCTACCAGGATAGCATCGACCTGATCACGAATACGATGGACCTCATGTCTGGATTTTTCACCGGTGATCCAGCCACTCTGTCCCGAACGGACAGCAAGTCGTCCGTCCAGGCTGCAACCGGCTTTCATGATCACCCAGGGATGACCCATGGTAATGTGTTTGATAAAAGGCCGGTTAATGGCACGGCACTCATCTTCAAGTATCCCGGAAACGACATCAAGCCCCTGTTCCACCAAAAAACGACAACCTGAACCGGCGACCAGAGGATTTGGGTCGATCATGCCAACCACAACCCTCTTGATAGAGCTTTCGACAATCGCTCTAGTGCAGGGAGGAGTACGACCAGTATGGTTACATGGCTCCAAGGTTACATAGATGGTCGCACCACTGGCATTTTTTCCAGCGTCACGCAGAGCATGAATTTCTGCATGAGGAGTTCCTGCCTTTTTATGGTAGCCCTTGCCGACGATTCGACCATTTTTTACTATCACTGCGCCAACAATGGGGTTCGGTGAGGTGCGGCCCAATCCTTTTCTGGCCTCCCTGATGGCCATTTTCATAAATTGACGATCCGGATCAGCCACCCTACTGCTCCTTTTTACTCAACAAACCCTTCAGCTCATCCATAAATTCATTCAAATCCTTAAATTGCCGGTAGACCGAGGCAAAGCGGACATAAGCAACCTCATCCATTATCCTCAAACCTTCCATGACCCTGGCACCGACAAGTCGGACAGGAATTTCCCTTTCTCCCATATCCTGTAATTCGCGCTCCAGGGAATCAACAAAATCATCAATCTCGGTTATGCTGACAGGTCGTTTTTCACAGGCCTTTTTCAACCCTTCAACAACTTTGGTACGATCCCAGCTCTCACGGCGACCGTCTTTTTTAATGAGCATGGGCATTGTTACTTCCAATCGCTCATAGGTGGTAAAACGACGACTGCAAGCACAACACAATCTACGCCTTCGCGTTGTGGTGGATTCCTTGTTCAGGCGGGAATCGACCACCTTGCTTTCCAGGTGGCCGCAATAGGGACATTTCATAATAATTAAATCGTAACTGTTCGGGAGCACACCATCTTTGCCCATTTCAGAGTCTACGCTTACCTGCCCTTCTCGAATAGCACAAGTATGCTTCGAAGTCCAAGGTAAGCGAAGAACAAAGCTCCGAATCTATGGCACTGGTAAACGATTACAGATCGTGGTTTTCGTAATCCTGTAGACCCCGATGAACGGTTACTTAAATCTGATGATAAGGAATCCCTGCCTCGGTTAACATTTCCGAAGCAAGAGGATCAGCATAACCTTCTTTAAAAAAAATCTCGACAATTCTGGAGTTGATCAACATTTTACTGCAGATTGAACAAGGCATATTAGAGCAGTAAAGGGTTGCGCCCCCAATGCTTACGCCATGGAGAGCGGCTTGGATGATGCTGTTTTGTTCGGCGTGCAATCCCCGGCAGAGTTCATGTCGTTCTCCGGATGGGATACCCTGCTGTTCACGCAGACAACCCACTTCCAGACAATGTCTGATACCGGATGGAGCCCCGTTATAGCCGGTTGCTATAATCCTCTTATCCCGAACCAGTATCGCTCCCACCTTGCGCCGTATACATGTAGAGCGCTGCGACACCAGTTCCGTGATGGACATGAAATATTCAGACCAGGAAGGACGATCAAATTTTTTCATTATCAACCATTATCCCTTTCAAGATCCGGATAAATGGGGAATTCATCACAAAGCAGACGAACCTCAAGACGGATTGCGGCTAACTCTTCCTTGTTATCACGGTTGATAATAACACGGTTGATCCAGTCACCAATTTGTCCCATTTCTTCTTCACGTAAACCGCGGGTGGTCACCGACGGGGTGCCGATACGGATGCCACTTGTAATAAAACGGCTCTGCCGGTCAAAGGGAATGGCATTTTTATTTACCGTCAGGCCGGCCTCTTCGAGTGCCCATTCCGCGTCCTTACCGGTAATGTTTTTCGGAGAGAGATCGACAAGGAGAAGATGATTATCCGTACCACCTGATACTATTCGAAAACCGTGCTCAAAAAGCCTCTGGCTCAGGACCCGGGCGTTGCTGACAACCTGCTGCTGGTAAAGTTTAAAACGTTCATTCATGGCCTCTTTAAAGGCCACGGCCTTTGCTGCGATGACATGAACAAGCGGTCCACCCTGGATTCCTGGAAAAATCTTGCTGTTTAATTTTTTGGCAAATTCTTCTTTGGCAAGAATCAGGCCGCCCCTTGGCCCGCGCAGGGTTTTATGTGTGGTCGTGGTAACAAAATCCGCCCAGGGAATCGGTGACGGATGAACTCCACCGGCCACCAGACCAGCGATATGAGCCATATCCACCATCAAAAAGGCCCCAACCTGATCGGCAATACGGCGAAAGCCTTCGAAATCAATCAGGCGAGGATAGGCGCTGGCGCCGGCAATAATCAATTTCGGCCGCTGTTCCAGAGCAATCCGCTCCACCTCGGCCATGTCAATCTGTTCATTCTCCCTGTCAACTCTATAGTGGGAAAAATCATACAACTGGCCGGAAAAGCTCACCTTGGCGCCATGGGTCAAATGGCCGCCATGAGCCAGATCCATACCAAGAACCTTATCGCCCGGATTTAGAATAGCAAAGTAGACCGCCATGTTGGCCTGGCTGCCGGAATGGGCCTGGACATTGGCATATTCGGCCTGAAACAGCTCCTTTGCCCTGGCAATTGCAAGTGCTTCGACCTCATCGGCATATTCACATCCACCATAATAACGCTTGCTTGGATACCCCTCGGCATATTTGTTGGTAAAAATTGATCCCTGCGCCTCAAGCACCGCCGTGCTGACAATATTCTCCGATGCTATTAATTCAAGCTGATTGGTTTGTCTTTCCAGCTCATTTTGAATGGAATGATAGACCTCAGGATCAATCTGTTTTAAAGAAGACACTACGAATCACCCTAACCCACTAAAGTGGAATAAAACTTCATAAGTCAATTTTTATAATTTCGTAAGCTGAAGACTTTTCGAGGATAAACTTAGGAAAAAATGGGCGTTCCTCGATGTCTCGCTGCTCTCGCATATCAGCCTTCAGGACTGGTGTTTAAATTTTTGAAAACATCTTAATGCGCCTGAGATGTCGATCATCGCCGAATTTGGTCTCAAGCCAGACTCGGATCATTTCCAACGCCAATCCGGAACCAATGACCCTGGCCCCAAGGCAGAGCACGTTTGCATCATTATGTTCACGGCTCATCCTGGCAGTAAAAATCTCATGGCAAAGTGCTGCCCTGATGAGTTCATTTCGATTTGCGGCCATGGACATTCCAATGCCCGTTCCGCAAATCAAAATCCCACGGTCACATGCACCACTTGCTACAAGGTCACACACTTTTTTAGCAAAAATTGGATAATCAACGGAATCAGAGGAAAAAGTTCCCTGATCCATCACTTGAAGGTCACTTGCGGCCAAGAAATCAAGAATATCATTTTTTAAAGTGAGGCCGCCGTGGTCACAGCCAATTGCAATTTTCACTTTGAATCTCCGTAGCGTTTCATGATAACCACCGCATTTGTCCCGCCAAAACCAAAAGAGTTGGACATGGCCGCCTGGATATTACTTTCTCTGGCTGTGCCCGGCACATAGTCCAGATCGCACTCCAGATCCGGATTTTCCAGATTTGCAGTAGGAGGAATCAACTGGTGATAAAGCGATAATGCCGTAAACACCGCCTCAATTCCGCCGGCGCCTCCCAGCATATGGCCGGTCATGGATTTAGTGGAACTGATTGCAAGTTTTGAGGCATGCTCTTGAAAGACCTGTTTGATCGCTCTGGTTTCCACCACATCATTCAACGGAGTAGAGGTGCCATGGGCATTAATGTAATCGATATCGGCAGGTTTCATGCCGGCATCATCAAGCGCCATCTGCATACAACGCACAGCACCGTTACCGTCTTCCGGCGGGGCAGCCATATGATAACCATCGCCGGACAAACCATATCCGGCCATTTCCGCATATATTTTTGCTCCTCGTGCCCTGGCGTTTTCCAGCTCTTCCAAAATCAACATGCCGGCACCTTCGGCAATAACAAAACCATCACGATCTTTGTCAAAAGGACGGGAAGCCTTTTCAGGTTCATCATTTCTTTTTGACAAGGCTTTCATGGAGGAAAAACCCGCAACAGCCAGAGGACAGATGGTGGATTCACTGCCACCGGTTATAGCCGCATCACATTTTCCATCACTGATCAACCTGTAGGCTTCCCCTACTGCGTGGGTACCGGCGGCGCAGGCAGTCGTTAACGACATATTCGGGCCTTTTGCTTTGTTCACAATGGAAATATGACCGGCGCCCATATTTGGGATGACCATGGGGATAAAGAAGGGGGTAATGCGCCTGGGGCCACGTTCCCGCACAACATCGGCATATTTTTCAATGGCAGGAAGCCCTCCCAGGCCACAACCGGTAATGACCCCGACCCTGGTGCCATTTTCCTCGGTTATGGAAAAATCGGCATCCTTCAAGGCCATATCTGCCGCGGCAATGGCATATTGAACAAAAAATTCAAGATGCTTGGCCAATTTTTTTTCTATAAAATCATCTATCTGAAAATCTTTAACCTCAGCGGCAATTTTCACGGCGTAATCACTGACGTCAAATCTGGTAATTGGCCCAATACCGCTTTTGCCGGCACACAAACCTTCCCACGTCTTGTCCACACCGGTTCCCAAAGGGGTTACAAGGCCAACACCTGTTACCACGACTCTTCTTTTCACTTGCTGCCTCTTAACGTTACCCTATTGCCAGAAAACGCCTCACTCCGTTTCGAACAACGGAAGGAAGCGTCATCAAGGGCGCAATGATTAAAACCAGGGGTTTGATATTTTTATATAAAAGTCTCTTGCAGGGGCATAGAGTTTTTCTCCGTGCCTCTCTGAAAATTGTGCAGCCCGATCTCATCAACCATGAATTTATTGACGCTACTTACAGCCGGAAACTTTCAGCGTGGCTTGTTATCCTTTAATTTTATCTACATATGCGATAGCATCCTGAACGGTCATAATTTTTTCGGCATCCTCGTCAGGAATTTCAATATCAAAAGACTCTTCCATGGCCATGATCAACTCAACAAGATCCAGAGAATCAGCGCCAAGGTCGTCAACAAAAGAAGCGGAAGCAACAACCTTGCCTTTGTCCACACTGAGTTGTTCCGCAATAATATCAATAAGTTTGTCTTCTACTGCCATAATTTTTCTCCTTAGCTGATTATAAAAATTTTAAATTTCAAAGTTTTTGCTATCTAAAAACTCAAATAAATTTAATTCCTTAAAAATACGTAACTATATCTACTGATGCCTGTCTTCCGAACTTATCCCATGAACATACCACCGTTAACATGAATAAACTGGCCAGTCACATAATGAGCCTCGTCCGAGGCCAGATAGGCAACAGCCCCGGCGACATCTTCAGGTGTTCCCAGAGAATTCATGGGAATTTCAGATAAAATTTTCTCGGTCACCGCTTCAGGCAGCCCACGGGTCATATCAGTATCAATATATCCCGGCGCAACTCCATTAGCCGTAACTCCTCGGGAGGCCAGCTCCCTGGCAACCGAGCGGGTCAATCCCGCAAGTCCCGCCTTAGCCGCCGCATAATTGGCCTGGCCGGCATTCCCGGCAAAACCAATTACGGAAGTAATGGTAATAATTCTGCCCCAGCGTTTTTTCATCATGGAACGGCTCACAGCCTTAATACAATGATAAGCGCCCTTAAGATTGGTATCTAAAACCAGGTCCCAGGCGTCTTCCTTCATCATGGCAATCAAACCGTCCCGGGTAATTCCGGCATTATTGACCAGAATGTCGATCCGACCAAGATTTGCCAGGATTTCTTTTACACCGCCCTGAACCTCTTTCCCGTCAGCCACATTAAACCTGCAGGTCAAGGCTTTGCCGCCCGCTTTTTCAATAATGGCGACAGTTTCATCAGCAGCATCGGGCCGACTGACATAGTTGACAACCACGGTTGCGCCCAATTCAGCCAACCGCAGGCATATTGCCCGTCCAATCCCACGGCTGCCGCCGGTCACCAAGGCAACTCTTTCATTGAGACTCATTCTATTTACCAGATGCTTCTTTCAGTTTATCAATCAATGCGGGCAGAATTTCAAAAAGATCACCGACCACACCATAAGTGGCAATATCAAAGATTGGAGCATCCGGATCCTTGTTAATGGCAATAATAACTTCTGAAGATTGCATCCCCACCAGATGCTGAATAGCTCCGGAAATACCACAACAGATATAAATCTTGGGACAGACGGTCTTGCCCGTCTGGCCAACCTGGTGAGGATACGAAACCCAGCCGCTGTCCACGGCTGCCCTGGAAGCCGCCACCGCGCCTCCCAGCAAACCGGCCAGTTCCTCAAGCATGGCAAAACCTTTTTTGCTCTCAAGGCCGCGACCGCCGGCAATAACAATATCGGCTTCAGTCAAATTAACCTGATCCCCTTCCTCAACTACATTACGTATAACCCTGACACGCGATGCCATTCTTTCCGAGGAAGGTTTTACCGTAATCACCTCTCCTGTTCTGGTCTCATCAGGATCCAATGCCTTCATGACCAAGGGACGGACAGTGGACATCTGCGGCCGAAATTTAGAACAGGCAATAGTTGCCATGATATTGCCGCCAAAGGCGGGCCTGGTCTGCAAAAGAGAGCCATCCTCAGCATTAATTTCCAGCCCGGTACAGTCGGCCGTGAGACCGGTTTTCATGATCGTTGCAACCCGGGGAATAAAAGATCGGCCGATAGCCGTAGCCCCGGCCAGCACAACTTCGGGCTGATGCTCACGAATCAGGTCAATTAGAACATTGCTGTAGGCGTCATCGGTAAAATGCTCCAGAGCAGGATCATCCGCCACATAGACGACATCAGCGCCATAAGCTATTAATTTCTCCGCTTCTCCTTGAAGCTGATGTCCGAGTAAAACCGTTGATAATTTTACCTGGCGCTGATCCGCCAGTTTACGTCCCACCCCGAGCAATTCAAAAGTAACAGGAGCCATACGGCCGTTCCGATATTCAGCAAAAACCCAGATACCGGACCACTGGGAAAGATCAGCCTGTCCCGGCTGCTCTTCTCTCTCAATGTGCAGTGCCTCGGCTTCACATTCATCAACACAGGAGCCGCAGAGAGTACAGTTATCATTGACTTCGGCTATACCATCAACTACATGAATAGCGTCAAAGGCGCAGTTTTCCTCGCAAACTCCACAGCCGATACAGGCTTCAGTATCTATCAATAACATGAATTTTTTTAAATAAGTTCCGTCAATTTTTCAGTTAACCGGGCAACCTGCTCATCCACGCTGCCTGTGATCATTGATCGTTTCCCCTTGAATTCAGGAGAAAATACATTGACGACCCAGGTCGGTGAACCAGTGAGGCCAAGTTGGCTGGAATCGGCACCAATATCTTCAGCCGACAGGGTGGTGATTGCAATTTTTTTTGCCTTCATCTTGCCTTTTAAGGATGGTAAACGTGGGGTGTTAATCTCCTTGATCACGGTAAGCAGTGCAGGTAACCGTACTTCAAGTTCGTCATAACCGTCATCCATCATTCTTTCAAGCAGGATAGTATCGTTGTCAAAGTCATTAATTTTCCTGACACAGGTCACATAGGGCATATTCAGGCGTTCCGCCAGCCCTGGTCCTACCTGGGCGGTATCTCCATCAATGGCCTGTTTCCCGCACAGGACCAGATCGGGTGTGCCGCTCTTTTTTATCGCCATGGCAATGGTATATGTTGTTGCCAGGGTATCGGCGCCGGCAAAGGCCCGGTCGGAAACAAGAATACCCTGGTCTGCTCCATAGGAAACCGCTTCCCGCAAAATGACCTCGGCCTGGGGAGGCCCCATACTGATCACCGTCACCGTGCCGGAATATTTCTCCTTTAAACGAACCGCTTCTTCCAGGGCATGCCGATCATATGGATTAATGATTGACTGGACACCTTCCCTTGCCAAGGTGTTTGTTTCAGGATCAAGACGGACATCCTTGGCATCCGGAACCTGCTTGATACAGACGAAAATATTCATTTACGCTTTATTTCCATTATTTTGACTTCTGTCTTCTGACTACGCATATTCATAACCGTTCTGCAAGATTACGCAAACCTCGGTCTGTAATCGTTTACCAGTGCCTCAAATTTGTTCATTTTAGCTTTGGCGCTATAGCTCCTCTATGCGCCAAAGTTAAAACGGGCGAAGATGAGGTGCTGGTGGACGATTACGCATATTCCTTGTTTAACGCCTGGCCTATAACATTACGCTGAATTTGGTTTGTTCCTTCGTAAATCTGTAAAATTTTGGCGTCACGCATCATTTTTTCGACAGGATATTCACGCATGTATCCATAACCGGCCAGAACCTGAACCGCATCAACGGTGACTTTCATTGCCATGTCAGTTGCAAATACCTTGCACATGGACGAGGCCTTTGACATATCTTTCGGATGGGCGTCGATATGTTTAGCGGCGGCATAAACCAGGGCGCGTGCCGCCTCAACCTGAATCGCCATATCCGCCAGCATATGCTGTATAGCCTGAAAAGAAATAATAGGCTTGCCGAACTGGACACGCTGTTTTGCATAGGTGACGGATTCATCAAGGGCAGCCTGACCAAGACCAACCCCCAAGATAGCAATACCCGGCCTGGACTGATCCAATGTTTTCATAACTGTAATAAAACCGGCGCCCTGACGACCGATAATACGATCTTTAGGAATACGGCAATCCTTGAAGATGAGCTCTCTGGTAGAAGAAGCACGAATGCCGAGTTTTTTTTCTTTAGGACCATACGAAAAGCCGGGATCCGTATCCTCGACAACAAACATGGTGGCTCCCCGCGGTCCTTTTTTCTTATCCGTTATGGCAATTACCGTGTAAATCTGAGCCTCACCCGCATTGGTGATCCACTGTTTCGTACCATTCAACACCCATTCATCGCCATCGAGCACTGCAGTCGTCTGGATGCCGGAAGCGTCACTGCCGGCATTGGCCTCGGTCAGGGCAAAAGCCGCCCGTTTCTTGCCACTGGCAATATCCGACAGATATTTATCTTTTAACTCTGGACTGCCGGAAATCAAAATCGGATACACACCCAGGGCGCTGGCGGCAAAAGCCGTGGCAATACCGGTACAGCCGCGACCGAACTGCTCCAGAGCGAGCACTATTTCAAAACATCCGGTACCAAACCCACCATATTCCTCGGGGATATAAATACCAAAAAGATCAGCCTGGGCGACAGCGTCAAGGATCTCTGTGGGATACTCTTCAGTCCTGTCAAGTTCAGCCCGCTGCGGGATGATCAGCTCATCGCTAATCTGGGCCGCGAGGTCTTTGATCATCTGTTGTTCTTCGGTTAAGAAATAATCCACAATCCTCTTCCTTTATATATACATTAAAAATCGTTTTTACTGCGACGGATTGATGATCACAAACAAATCACCACCTGAACATCATGGCACCCCAGGTAAATCCTCCGCCAAAACAGCAAAGTAATAACAGATCATTCTCCTGGAGACATCCTTCCCTGTTTGCCTCATCTAAAGCGATAGGCACACTGGCAGCGGATGTATTACCATATTTGTCGAGATTAATATAGACTTTTTCAAGGGACGTGCCGAGGTGATCGGCTAAACTTTTTAAAATACGAATATTGGCCTGATGAGGAATGATCAACTTGACATCAGAGATCGTAAAATTCGTTTTGTCAAGGACCATTGACACCGCTTTTTCCATGGAACGAACCGCAAACTTAAACACATCCCGCCCCGCCATTTTGATATAAGATCCGTCATGATCTGCAAAACTCAAATCCGGATTCATGCTGCCGGCACAGTTTATTTTTAATAAATCAAAGAGACGGCCGTCGGCATAGAGCTGACTGGCCAGCATGCCACGACCGCTGTTGTTGCCTGTCACAATACAGGCGCCGGCGCCATCACCAAACAACACGCAGGTGTTCCGGTCCTGCCAGTTTATTCTAGTGGACATCGTTTCAGCGCCAATTACCAGAATTTTCAAATCCGGGTCGGCGAGAATGTATTTTTCGGCTAGATCAAGACCATAAATAAAACCTGAACAGGCGGCATTCACATCATAAGCAAATGCCCGGGTCGCGCCCAACTCTTTTTGAACCAGACAGGCACAGGATGGCATTGTCATTTCAGAAGTCACGGTGGCAACAATAATCTGATCAAGATCAGCAGCAACAAGACCCGCCATCTTCAGCGCCTGCCGGGCCGCTCCGGCAGCAAGTTTAGACGTTTCCTCACCATTTTGACTAATATGACGGTTTTTTATACCCGTCCTGGTGGTGATCCATTCGTCGGTGGTATCAACAATTGTTTCCAGTTCTTGATTTGAAAGAATCCGCTTGGGCAGACAGGAACCGGTTCCGATAATCATTGCCCTGCTTGTCATGCTATCTCTCCAGTCTGAGAAAGAGGACGCCCATCTTCAGATCCATTACCAGTTTTCTGCGAGATATCAAGCAAATGACGGATATGGTCATTGACGTTATTTCTAATTAACTCCGCGGCTACTAAAAGCCCGTTTTTGATGGCCAGGGCATTGGAGCGACCATGACAGATGATACCGGTACCATTCAACCCCAGCAGGGGCGCACCGCCATATTCGGCGTAATCGACCCTTTTTCTGAACTGAGCAAAGGCATCACGGGCCAGAAGATAGCCCATTTTGGCCTTAAACGTTTTTGATATTTCATCCTTCAGCATGGAAAAAATAGCCTCTGCCAGACCTTCACTCAGCTTCAGGCAGACATTGCCGACAAATCCATCACAGACAATCACGTCAACATCACCCTGAAACGTATCACGGCCCTCAATATTGCCGATAAAATGGAGCGAACTGTCTTGCAAGAGTTGGTGGGTTTTTCTGACCAGGGTGTTTCCCTTCCCCCCTTCCTCGCCGATACTGAGGAGTCCCACTCGTGGAAGCGTGTTGTTAAACATAACTGTGAAAAAGGCTGAAGCCATGATGCCAAAATGATAAAGATGCTGCGGACGGCAATCCACATTCGCACCCACATCCATCATCACAACCGGACCTTTCATGGTAGGATAGAGACCGGCAATTCCAGGCCGGGAAATTCCCTTTAAACGGCCAAGATACTTTAAACCCGCAGCCAGGACAGCGCCGGAATTGCCGGGACTGACCACCGCATCGAACTTGCCTTCCTTTAATTTTTTAAAGGCGACAACAATGGACGAATCCTTTTTCCTGCGAATCGCCTCAAAGGGGGAATCCCCCATTGCGATAACCTGGGTGGTGGAAATAATATGAATATTTTCGAACTTGGGATGGCGTGACAGAGCAGCCAGAATCCGTTCCTTATCCCCAAGAATAGTGATGTCAACAGAATCCGACTCCTGCACAGCAAGTATCGCCCCGGAAACCATTTCACCAAGGCCACGATCACTTCCCATGGCGTCCAGGGCAACATGAACAGCCATATGTTTAATCCAGATCGTCCTCGTCCAGCCTGATTACAGACCGGCCCTTATAGGAACCACAGTTGGAACAAAGTCGGTGGGGCAGTTTAGGTTCACCGCATTCTCCACAGGTAGCAACTCCTGGTGCCCGCAAAGCATCATGGGAACGACGTTTCCTGGTTCGTGAATGAGAATGTCGTCTTTTAGGTAAGGCCATT
The DNA here is from genome assembly GCA_029933005.1 of Deltaproteobacteria bacterium. Lineage (GTDB taxonomy): Bacteria > Desulfobacterota > Desulfobulbia > Desulfobulbales > SURF-16 > JAGHCC01. Next base: position 17,331 of record JAOZOY010000019.1, on the reverse strand, counting down.
ATTTTTCCTCCAAGTATTTATGGATAATCATTTTTTGTTATTTTGTGGTGAAAAAAGACTTTATACGAGTTTATCAATTTTGATGGCTTCGTAAAAAGTCCCCTGCTCCGTCATCCTGCGCGGAATGACGAGAGATTGGCGAAATATAGTTTTTATGAATTCATCAATTTTGACAATGTCTTAAAAGGTGATTCAGAAACGGCTTGACAGCGGCATGCGTCATCTCCTATGTTCAGATTTGCACCGCATTGAGGGCAGATCCCCTTGCAATTATCCGAGCAAACGTTTTTCATAGGAACAGAAAGCCTGACCTGCTGCGCCAGCACTTCATCAATGTCAATTTCAGGCCTGTCAAGCAAAATGGTGTCCATTTCACTGGCGGAGCAAAAATGCTCGTCTGCCACGACAGCTGTTTCACTGTTTTTCACCAGCTCAAAATCGACCTTAAACCTGCCGGACAAAGGAAATTCAAATTTTTCAAGACATCGATCACATTGAAGAACCAATGTCGCTCGAATATCTCCCCAAAGAAAAACAAGATTGTTTTCCTGACGCTCCAGTTCGATGTCGACCTTAATGGATCCTTTTTTATCAAATTCCTCTGGAAACCAGGAAAGGTCATCAATAACGAGTCGCAACCCGTCAGGGGGTATATCATCAAATTGGATGATCAAAATATCACGTCTAATTCATGAATTTAGCGATAATAAAACAAAGAATTATAAAAAATCAGGCCTCATTGTCAAGTCATTTCCTTTGCCTGGATCATTTTTTAATTTTTTATCCGTGAATGTTTATCAGTGCCGTGCCGGACAGGGTATAAACTCAAAACGTAAGTAATCAGGGGCACTGCATATTCGCACGGTAACGACTGTCCGCATAGAGGGGCTAAAAGCAGCCAGTCGCGCCTGCACGAATCTACCGTACCCCTGACCACTTACACGTTTGGGGTAAAGAAAAACAATAACCGTAAAGGAGATCATTTTAAATTGACCTCTCATAACAAAATAAGATTTTCTCTGCGTTTCACAATTTTCCAAATAACAGAAACTTACAAGGAACAGATCCATGATCGATAAATTTCATTGTGAATTGATATCCTGGAACCGAATTTACCGGCTTGCACGTCATCTCTATCAAAAAATCGATAAAAACGGTTACAAACCCGACATCATCGTCGCTATAGCCCGCGGCGGCTATGTTCCGGCCAGGATCATCTGTGATTTTATGGGAATTTATAATCTGACAAGCATCAGGATCGTTCATTATATCGCCGGTGCCAGAAAACAGAAACAAGCCCGTCTGGCCATCCCCCTGTGCTACGATATCCATGGCAAAAAAGTGTTGCTGGTGGATGACGTCAGCGACACCGGAGATACCTTTGATGTTGCCCTTCCGTATCTCAAAAGCCTGGAGCCGGCTGAGATCAAAACAGCTGTTCTAAATCACAAAAAAACGGCTTCAACTCAGCCTGATTTTTATGCTGAGAAAGTCATCAAATGGCGCTGGTTGATTTACCCATGGGCAGTCATTGAAGATATCAGCGGTTTCATTGCACAAATGGATCCTTCCCCTGAAACTCCTGACGATGCGGTCAGAAGACTGGAAGAAAAATATCATTGCCAAGTGCCAAAAAAAACCATGGAGGATGTTTTCAGTTTCATCGGAACGGCTCTCCCGAATGACTAAACCGACGTGGAGGGAAGATAAGTGAGGAGCCGAGGCGTCAATAAAAATTCACCAGAAAAGTCTTTTTTGTTTCTTTTTGAGGTTATGCTTTTCCATCAATTTATATTTCTGCTTAAGCTGTTCATATTCGACAAGGAGTTTTTCATGACTTGTGCGTAGACTGATTAACTCTTTTTCCAAAATCCGGCTCGCATTGTCGTGTTGCTGAAGCTGTAGTACAGCTGTTTCCAGGAGGGTAACACGTTCTGCTGTGTTCTTGTCTTGTTTATTTTGCTCTATACCGGGGAGAATGTTACTTGTTTCACGGCTGAGGATCAAATCGCCCTTATCACTTATCACCTCTTTGATGATCTTCCGATCTATCTGCTGCAGGCCATCGGCAAAGCCATAGACTAATGCCATATCACATATCAAATTCACCGTTCTGGGTGTACCGCCTGTTGCTTCAAAAATTTCGTCTAGTGCCGCGCTTTGAAAAATTTTAGATTGTCCCCCGGCTTTTGTGAGTCGCGAGTCAATATATAACTCCATTTCCTTCCTGTTAAGAGGAACAAGATGGTAATTGACCACGATTCGTTGCCGAAGCTGGGCCAGGTTGGGAGCTTCAATCTTGGTCTTCAACTCCGGCTGGCCAACAAGCATGATCTGCAGCATAGGGGCATCGTCCGTATGCAGATTAGAGAGCATCCTTGTTTCTTCAAGTTCATCATTACCCAGGTTCTGCGCCTCGTCAATGATCAGCAGAACCTGACGCTTTTCCGCATATTTTTCAATGAGAAATTGATAGAGAATGTCGAGATTTTTTGTCTTGTCATCGGCGTCGGGCTCCAGTTCAAATTCCTGCAGAATTAATTTCAGTAACTGGCTGGCATTGACATTGGTGTTAAAAATGACAGCAACATCAATTTTCGACTCAACTTTATTTAACAGATGGCGGATCAGGGTGGTTTTACCTGTGCCGATTTCGCCAGTTAGAAGGATAAATCCCGCTCCTTCCTTTATACCATATTCAAGATAGGTCAAAGCATTTCGATGCTTTGGGCTGAGATAAAGAAAATCAGGATTAGGAACTAACTGAAAAGGTTTTTTTTGAAAACCATAAAATGATTCATACATGGCCATCAGCCCTGCCGTTCATTCAAGACAAAACCGACGATTTTTTTTGTCGGCAGCATGTCCAGGGCATCCTTGACCTCCTTGATCGATGTCCTGCCTTTTTCCACTACCACGACAATGCAGTCAACCAGCGGCGCAAAGGTAAGAGCATCGGCACTGTCCAGCACGGCCGGTACATCGAGGATGACATAGCGGTCGTCATAGCGGTTCTTCATCTCATTTACCAGTTTCTTCATCCTGGGTGCGCCCAGCAGCTCGGAACTTCCGCTCATTGTACTCCGGCCAGAGACAATGGTCAGTTTATCAATGCCCGGCCAGACAATAAGATCATGCATGGACTTACCATGTTTAATGTAGTCCACCAGGCTTTTGTCGCTTTCATAACCGAGATAGCGATGGATATCCTGTTTGCGCAGATCACAATCCACCAGCAGGGAGGTCTGATGGAACTGTCTGGCAAAGGTAAAAGCCAGGTTAATGGCGGTAACGGTTTTGCCTTCCCCCTTCCGGGCACTTGTAACCATAATAATATTTTTGCCACCTTGGGACTCGCCGCATTGCAGCAGTCTTTCCCGTAATATCTTGTAAGATTCCAGCTCAGGCGGATCCTGGTCAATACAGATACAGCGGTTGGCTCGAACGGTATCTTTGTCCAGACTGACATGGGATGACTGGGCATAGACCGGCGGGATCCAGGTGGGCTGGTCAACTTGTCTTTCAGGAGGTTTCCGGGTAGAAGGGCTGGTAAGATCAAAACCGTCCTCTCCCTGTTCCCTCTTCTCCTTGGCCTTGGCAAATGCCTTACGAATTTTCATCTCACTTTTCCTTGCTGGTTTAGCGGAAACCATGTAAGAGTTTCAGCCGATTTTTTGCCCCTGGTAAACTTACAAAATTACATTTTTCGGCTGATTTTAGCCCAGAGCACATTCAAATCCATGATCCAGGTATGAAAGACATAAAGGCCTGCCGCAAATGCGCCAAGCAGGATGATAATCAGGATAATGGTTCTGTTTCTACGTCTGCTGATATCTGCCCGGGTGATAATCTGCGGGATAGTGGTCAGGACAGGAAAACCGGTCTGGAGTTGCAGACTGACACTGTTCTTGATTGATTGGTCGGAGAATTCCTGCAGGGCGGCGATACCGATCCCCGCCCCGACCCCCAGGACAAAACCTATGAGTATGATGGCCAACCGATTGGGTTTGGAGGGCTTCTCCGGCAGCCGGGCCGGATCAATGAGGGTGAATTTACCCCCCTTTTGTTTCTCCTCCAGGCCATAGGCCACATTAGCGCCCATGAGCTTCTGGGTCAGGGTGTCGTACTGGGCCTGCAGATTGCGGCGTTGGACCATGAACTGGTTATATTCCTCCTCCACCTTGGGAGTCAGCTCCAACCGTTTATGCAGTTCTTCCTCCTTTTTGCGCGCTTCGGCCAGCTGGTTCTCAATAGATTTGATCTCCGATGTTACCCCGGCCAGGCGGGAGGAGAGGGTGATGTAGGCCGGGTTGTCCGGCATCTTTTGCGTCAAGAGCAGCTGCGGATCTGCAGCCTGGGCCTCAAGGCGGGCCAGTTCCTGCCTGGCATTGATCACATCCGGGTAGTCATCGGTAAAGTTGGTCTGCAGGCGGTTGAGTTCCAAGCGCAGATTTTCAATACGGTTTTTATTCTCCAACTGCAGTTTCGGCGAAAGATTAGCCAGATCCGCTTCAAGCTCACCCTTTCTCTCCCTGGTGGCGCGCAGTTGTTCAATCAAGCGGGCAATAGTTGATTCAACAAGATTCAGGGCCTGCATATTCACCTGAGTCATCTCGGGCAGGGTGTTGATGTTGGCTCCCCTGAAGATGGCAATGTCCTTTTCATTACGGTTCAGGCGTTTCTCAATCTTTTGTAACTCATCGGCCAGAAAGGCGGAGGTCTCCTGGGCCTGCCGCTTCCTCTCCTTCAAATTCTCCTCCAGAAAAAGGGAAGCAAGGATATTACTCACTTTCTGGGTGACGACCGGAGCTTCCTGGCTTTCATAGGCCAGAGTAAAAGCAATGGTAACCGTGCTGGGTCTGCCGCTATGGGGATCAACTACTTCGGCATTGATATACTCCAGAGAGATGTCATTACGCATTTTTTCCACCACCTCCTCAATGGTGGCTTTGGAGCGCAGCTTCTTGTAGATATCAAGACGATTGATGATCTCCAGCAGCCGGGTGGAACTCATAATGCGCTGATTAATGGACTGCAGGCGTTGTTCTGCATAACTGGTGATAGTTGACATGACCAGGTCAGAGGGGATCTCCTGCTCCTCAATGAGGATTGTAGACGTCGATTTATAGCTGGACGGCAGGGCAAAGGCCACGATTACCGCCAGAGAAAAAATGAGTAGAGCCGGGATAAAAAATCCCCACTTGCGACGTTTAATGGCCGCCAGATAATCTTCGAGAGTCAATTCATTTTCTTCCATAAAAATTCCTTTAACAGGCTGTTATTTAATGTATGTTCTTCAGCTCAGCGCGGAGCTTCTCCGCCTTGTCGCGGTCTGCAAAGGAGGTATCACTCTCCAGGCTGGTGTGCAGGTGGTCCAGGGCCTCCTGCCGGCGGCCTTCTTCGGCCAGCATAACAGCATAATGGTAATTAAGTACGGAACTTGAAGGCATTTTTTTCAGGCCTTCCACTATTAATTTCCTGGCCTCTTCCATATTGCCCTTGTGGTAATAAATCCAGGCCATGGTATCAAGCACTTCAGGCCCATGCGGGTTCAGGGCCATGGCCTTGTTGCCATACTCAAAAGCAGCCTGCAGGTCACCCTCACCTTGCCGTTCGCTGAGTAAAAAGGCCAGGTTATTATAAGCGGGCCAGAAACTGTCATTGGTGGCAATGGCTCGGCGGTAGATGGCAATAGCCTTGTCAATCTGCCCAGTCTGCTCATAAAGCAGGCCAAGGGAGAGGTAGGCGCTTAAATTCTGCGGATTGGCCTGACGGGCCTCTTCAAATTTGTTGATGGCTGCTTCAGAGTTACCCTGACTCAGGTAGAGGGCGGCCAGACTCTGGTGGGGCAAAAGCCATTGCGGCCTGATTTCAATGGCCTGTTCAAAGGATTGCTGAGCTCCATTATTGTCTCCGCTGGCCCGTTGAACCTCACCGAGAACCATGTAGGCCATGGCATCTTTCTTATTTTTCTTCAGGCGTTGCCTGCAGATCTTTTCAGCCTTGCCATACTGCTTTTGCGTTATGTAAAGCTTGCTGAGAGTGTACAGGACAGGATCAGCATCGGGATTCTTGCGAAGGCTCCCTTCCAGCACACGAATGGCCTCATCCTTTTTGCCCTCCTTCCAAAGAAGCCTGCTGAGACGTATATAGGCAGTCGGATGATTGGGGTTTGCGGCAATGACCCGCTCATACTGGGAGCGGGCACTGACAATATCATTTTGTAAGGCATAAATGTCACCCAGGTCCAGATGGGCCTGGATATCCGCATCATGCCGGGCCAGAAAGTCCTGCATTTCCTGCCGGGCCGCCGAAAGATTTTTCTTGATGAGGTAATAACGAACCAGACCGTTGAGGATCTCTTTTGAATCAGGGAAATTTTTGCGTGCCTTTCGGAGAATATCACCGGCAAGCTCAACCTCCTTGTTGAGAAAATGGGCCTCGGCCAACTTCAAGTGCGCTGGAATAAATTGCGGGCGGTCATTGACCACGGTACGAAACTCGGCAATGGCGCTTTCTCCATCGCCCTTCTGCAGAAAGAGGGAGCCCTGCAACAGGTGGGCGTCGGTACTTTTGGGGTTTTCTTTAAACACCTCGGTCACCAGGACTTCGGCCTCAGAAAATTTCTTCTGAGCAAAGTAGATACGGGCCAAGACGATTTTACTCTCTAAAACTCCAGGATCAGCAGAATCAGTGCCTCGGGCAATGGTTTCTTCCAAGATCGTGATGGCCTTGGCAACATCATTATTTTTGAGATAAAGTTCACTTAGACCCAAGCGCAGCTTATAGTGGTCCGGCAGACGCTTGATGGCTGCTTTCAGCTGGCTCTCGGCCTTGTCCATACCAATCTTGGTCAGGTAAAAATTTACCAGGATGAGCAGAGTGGCGTCATCATCGTGGCCGGCAAACATCTCGTCTGCCATTAAGAGGGCCTGTTGTTCCTGGCCGGAATCATACTTCACCGTAATAAGGCTAAGTCGCAGGGCCTTGTTGTCCGGAGTTATGGTGAGGGCCTTTTCCAGTACCTGGGCCGCATCGTCCAGACGTTTTTCCTTACTGTAGAATCTGGCCAGAACAAAATGGAGTGCCGTACTGTCCGGGTTGAGTGTAATCCCCTGCCGGAGCAATTCTTCGGTCTTGTCCTTCATACCCTGTTCCTCGCAGATGGAGGCCAGGACAAGAAAAATCTCTGGTTTACTGAATCCTGTTGCCAGGAGTCCTTCCAACATGGGGCGTGCCTTGGCAAAATTCTGCCGGCGAAAATAGATTAAAGCCTGTAGAAGCTGGGCCTCCTGGTTGTCCGGATCCTCGTTTAACAGCAATGTTGCCTTTTCCTGGGCCTGTTCCAAGGCCCTGGCAGCGAGAAAAAGGCGGCCAAGTTCCAGTTGGGCCTCCAGAAGGTCAGGTTGCAGTTCCGCTGCCTTACGCATGGCACCAAAGGCCTGACGCGGCTTACCATCCTTAAGTTCCACCAGGCCCAGGTAATAATAGGCTTCGGCATATTTCAGGTCAATCTGGATGGCATTCTTCAGCTCCAGCCGTGCTTTTACATAATCACCTTGTTCATAGAAGGTTTTACCTTGAGTGAAAAAGGAAATTTTCTTCTCTTCCGGACTACTACAGGAGACCAGAGAGAGCATCAGTAAACAAAGTAATAATGGAAAAAATGTGGATAATTTTATATTTTGCAGCATCAGACGGCGCCTTTTTTAAAAAAATTATTTTCGTGTTATAAGTCCCTGATCCCGGGTTTGATGGAAATCCTTCACTTTACAACGCGCCTTTTCGTTTGAGAACAACAAAAATTGTTTCAAAGAGAATTTTAATATCATCGAAAAAACGCCAATGGTCCAGATAGCGGCAGTCAAGCTCAACAATCTCGTCAAAATCGGTAATCTTATTTCTACCGGAAACCTGCCAGAGTCCGGTAATCCCGGGTTTGGCTGAAATTCTCCGTAAATGCCATGGCTTATACTGCTCCACTTCATCTAAAGTAGGAGGCCTGGTGCCTACCAGGCTCATCTCACCTTTTAGAACATTAATAAACTGCGGAAATTCATCAAGAGAGGTTTTGCGCAAAAATTTGCCGACTTTGGTGATACGGGGGTCATCTTTCAACTTAAACATCATCCCATCCATCTCATTACGAGCCATGAGCTCCTGTTTGCGCTGCTCGGCATCCAGATACATGGAACGAAACTTATACAAACCGAAAATCCGACCATTAAGCCCCAGCCTCTTCTGCTTAAAAATAATCGGCCCGGGCGAATCAAGCTTAATAGCAATAGCAACAAAGGGAAACATGAGCAGAAACAACATGATGCCAACCAACCCGCCGACAATATCAAGAACCCTCTTATAGAGAAGCCCTGTAGCATTAAAACTGGCACTCTGGATGGTAAAAAAAGGCACCCCCTGCAAACGATCCACCGACAGCCCATGCTCTTCCGGATTCCATAACGCCGGCAATATCCGGATCGGTACCCCAACCTGCTTGCAATAATTCAGATATTTTGTCAAATTTACTGTCCGGTCACCATCAATGGCAAATACAACCTCATCAATGGCCTTTTCGCGAAGTACTTCCGGTAATTGGTCAAGTGTCCCCAAGGTTTCTTCATTATTCCCTTCCCCCTGCGATACCTGCAACCTTCCCACAACCTTGTGCCCCCAGCTCACCTGGGAAGCGAGAAGACGGGTCACAATCTTTCCTCGAGTCATATTACCGACAATCAATACTCTACGGACATTGAACCCCTGTCCTAAAACAAATTTAATATAACTTTGGATAAAAAATTTGCCGATGACCATATAAATAAAGCTAAATCCGGCAAAAAGGAGAAGGAAGGAACGGGGATAATCAGGAGGACGGATAAGAAAAACAAACCCGGCACAAATTGCAAAATCAACAAGAACCGCCTTTCCTATGGGCCAAATGATTTTTGAGAGCCCTGAATACTTGCGGTCGCTGTACATATTCAATCTGCCCATCACGTTATTATTGACAAACATGATGAACAGGATAGAAACGACAAAGACATTTTCATCCATCAACCAGGCAACATCCGACACATAGTACTTCACTATAAACTTTGCGCTATATCCCGCAAAAATGATGCTTACCGCATCAAAAATCATCCGGAATGTGTTGAGAATATAAACCTGCTGATTAAACATTTTTTCTTTTCAATTTTGCACTGTTATTTATAATGTAATTTCAGCCGATGCTCCCCTGTTTACCCATTCAAGGAAGTCTATCTGTGCATTCCGATTAAAATCCAACTCAACTTTCCGGGTTAATGTATTGTATGGATTTAATGATGTTTTTTCGTAGGTTGGGTTAAATTTTAATACCCGCCGGAATTATTGGGTTTGAGTAAATACAGGCTATTTACTGATTTCCCAGCATCTCAAACCCAACAAACTTGGCTGTAAATTACATCTTAAATCCTTTATCTTTCCGGTTTCCTGAAGCTACATGAATGACGCTTTTACATTCTGAGCGGACAAGAGAGGACAGATAAGACCAAAACCCTTCATCTGTAACTGTTGCGGAAGAAATCTGCGCCGGCAAAAATCTCTGCATTTCATGAATAAAATTTTGACGAACTCCCGGATCATCAGCTAATTGCCCGGCACGCTCATTGAGTAACTTTACAAAATCTTCGATTTTACATGAATGATCCACAGCCTTTCGGCAAACCAGCTCAACAGGCAACTCAATATTTTGCTGTTTTAACCAGCCAATATCCCACAAATCTCGATTCTTTATACGATTCGGCCTGAGAGCAAAAGCTACTATCTTATCGGCAAAAATTTCCTCACGACTCTGTGCCTGGATAATCAAACCTGAAGTCCCCATTTCCACGCCATAGTGATTGCGCAGGAGCATGGGATGTCGGTCATAACTCGGAATAGCGCAAACATCAATATGAATTCTTTGCGTGGGCTGATGTTGTTGACCGGGACGGGTAATGACCTTCAGTTTCCAGGTATCAACATTTCCGCATTCTTTCACCGGTTCACTTACCTCCACTGCAAGATCGTACTTCACCCGTAACCGTTTTACTAATATATCCCCAAGGTTAGCCAGTGTCCGGCGGTTAAAATCCTGCCCCCCTGTAAAATCCAGATTTTCACTGAGCCGGTTCGAGCCATAACAGGCACGTAGACATGTTCCACCGATAAAGGTCAATTTTTTCAACAGACCGGCGCCACTCATTTCACGCAGAATATCATGGTGCAACAGCTCTTTCTCAACCACTGTTCGCAATGGCGCCAATTCATCCAGATTCACTAACGCTTGAGAGACCAGACGATCAAACAAACTCACGGGTCAACTCCATGTCAATCAAATCAGTGCTTCTCCTGGTCAAAGCCATGTCCCGAAGAGCCAGGGCGACGGAAGCACGCCACATACGGCAACGGCTATCATAATGTATATGTTCCTCCACTTGCTTCAGCACTTTTTTAGTATGAATAAATTCAATATGACCCCAATTACCACAGTCAATAATATTGCTGCGACCGGAAGACATTATAGTAACCCAGCTCATGGGTATTTGTGAAATCACACCCACATCACTCAACACAGATTCCAGGCTGATGTAATTGAATTCCTGAGCGCGCAGTCGAGCAGCTGCGTAATATAAAAGCAGCCCAGCTGGATATTCCACCCTGGGATACAGATAAAGCCCACGGCAAACACGCCTGAGTACACCAGCCTTCACAGCTCTGCCGACCAAGGCCTTGAAGGCTGCCGGGCTAAGCTCTGGAGTAATGGCCGTTAAGTCAGACAAGGAAAACAGAAAATGTTCCGTATTCGCAAGACGCGCCAAGGTTTCTGTCAATTGTTTTATGGGTTGCATTTTCTTCCTAGTCTACACAAAAATGTATTTATTACAGCTTAATGTAGACCACAGCCTAAAACAATATTTTTCTGCTTCTTTACCCATCAATCAGGAACGTATTCAGACAACAGCGGCCACAATCCGGCAATAAACTCATGCAACATCTTTTCCGCCTCGTCAAGATCCTGCCCCTCAGCCACTGTCATTTCAATACGTACTAAGGCCCCATCCGTCCTGCGCATTTTCACAGCATCAAGCATCAGGTAGAACTTATTCCACCAAGGGCTGATAATGACCCGGCCGCGCTGCAGAAAAAAATAACCGGCCAACATCCGATGATTATCTTTTTCAAGCAGCATCATACCTGCATCTATCTCCCGGTCTGGCACTGCCACCCTGGTTGTGCCTGATCTAGTCATCCCCCAGCCTCCTCCAAGCAGACATGATTGCGGCGCATGGGCAGTATGGCGGGTTCCCTGGTATTCATAATAAGGAATGAGAAGATAGATAACATTTGGCGACCCTTTCCGGGTGAATGTCGCGTTAACGTAATCATCGGCCCAGAGCGAATCAAGAATCTCCTGGGACAGATAACTCCTGCTTCCCTGCCATTCTGCAATTTCCATGGGAAAAGAGACAAAACTGTTTCTCTGGGGGATGGTTAATGCGGAAGCCATATTCTGCAAGCCCCAACCACTACCGGCAAACAACATGCAGAAACAGGCGGTAAGCAGCAATGGCCTGAAAGATGAGACTTGAGAAGCACCCGGATCACGCCATAGACGTACTTTGCCGACAGTACCGATCTTCATAATAATCCCGGCAAAGACAAAAAGTACTCCTCCAGCCACAAGAAAAGCAATGAGGCCGGCCCCATCATGAAAAACTCCTTCGGTCAAAGACTGGTAACCACGAATAAGCAAAATTCCGGTAATAAAAATCCGTACCGCATTAATAATAATGGACAACGGGTAAACAAGAAGTACCAGTAATATTTTCCGCCACCAGCCACTCACAAAAAAATGGCCGATGAGCAGGGCCATCAGAAACATGGAGACGATATACCGTAAGCCGCTGCAGGCATCCACCACCTGCATCTTTGTAACTCCCAGGTCAAGTATATTGCCATTCTGCAGTACTGAAACACCTGTTGCCCGGAGCATTTCCACGGACAGAGAACTGGCCGCCATCTTCATTTTGAAAGTGAGGATACGATTGATAAAGGGAGGAAGAGGTATAATAAATAATAGAATAAGCAGGGGAAACCAGAGGGCCAGACTTCTCCGCAATCCATACATGGTTATGATAACACTTATTACGCAACCCCATAAACCTAAATAAAGAAGCGATTCAACCGAGCCTAGTTCTCCGATAATGATGGTAACAACAGACAGCAGGGCCGGAAACAGACCCCAGACAGACCAATCGAACTCCGTAAAACGAAAATCTTCCTTTCTTTCCCAGCATAAATAGAGAAAAACCGGGACAACGAGATAACAGTAGCTGTTATCTCCGCTGTTCCATCGTAGAGCAAGCTTCTGCAAAATTGGCCAATACGAAGCAAACAAACTAATGAGAATCAACAGAGCCAAATAGATGGGGAGCCTGCCTCGTCCCGAAGATGCATTAAACATGCTTTTTTTTCTCATTTTTCTTATTTTCAGTTTATTTTCAGAACCCATTTGGCATTACAGCAATAGGTGACCTCCAGATATGCTTCCATAACCTATTCTCTATTCTTTTGCACTCTCAGCCATTGCCGTCCAATTTCAGTCAAACGGTATTGCTGCAACGGGCTGTTTGGTTTTTCCAGTATCGTCATCTCCAACATACCTTGCTCCAGAGCTGGTTTCAAATAATGTTCCAGGAAATATTTTTTATATTTAGTTGTTCCTGCATATTTTTTCTGTAATTGACGTTTTTACAGACACTTAGAACTTTCCGGACTGGGGGATAACCGGGGGGGCAGACTCTTCTACTTCAGGATGAGGGTGCAAAATTACTCGCAAAACCGGGCCAATTTCCTGCCACTCCGGAATTGGATAGCCATTCGCCTGACAGAAATCCTTAATCCTTATAAGCCCGCCGTATGTAACAACATTTCTGCCGGCAAAGGGAGTCAACAGGCCGAGAGAAACAAGCTGTTGCTCTTTTATCTTTCTTCCCATTTTGCCAAATTCTTTTTGAATAAACTGATAATCCAAAGCTTCAATGTCATAATCAGGGCATGGAAGCTGATCGAACGATTTATTTTCCCGCTGACGCTTTATTTCCGCAATAAATTCCGGGCCAGACTGACGGGTAGAGGAGCCCAAGCGAATATAAACTCCATGCGCTTCCCCTTCACTTTTCAAATAAAACGGCCCGGGCCAGTGAGCAACACGGACGCATAACAAAGATTTGCCTTCCAGTGAAACAATATCAATTTCCCCATTATCCCCTCTTCCAATAACTATGACGCCGCCGGCAGTATTGGCAAAAGCAACAATAGTTTTCATGATTTGTTTAAGCGGAGAAATATCTCGTTTAAATTCAAGAATTTTGCTCTCAGGTAATGTTACTATTTTTGCAATATTCATATTTTCCTGCTTAGGGCAGCCAATACCAACAAATAGGCGCTTAACGCCTCTCCATAAACAATTTTGTGATTACCACTAATCTTCAGCCTATCTCAGCGTCATTCCCGCGAAGGCGGGAATCTAGGAAGTCCAGCCGATCCCTCTGGATTCCCGCCTTCGCGGGAATGACGTTATGGGAAAAAAGTACTTCAAAGATATCAACAAGTTAATCGTGAGACTTCTTGTTTGGCTGAAGATTAGTGGTAATCACTAACAATTTTGTGTCGATTTAAAATAAGTCGTTTAACATCACATAGTTAACAGTTTGCAGACTGGCAATCCGAAAAAGTCAAGAGTACACGATTCAGCGTCCTTATCAAACTCAGCCCAAACTTCATTTAATACACCGCTGCATGGCATCCACCCTTATATTAAAAAAAGTCACATTGCACTTGACGATTGTAATACATTTTCATACATTGTATGAAAATGTATTACATGGAGGGTTCCCTCATGCTTAAAGCCGCAAGTGTGACAGTACGTGTCAAACCGACTACAAAAATACGTCTTGAGGCCTTGGCCCAAGCTACCAGACGTTCAAAATCCTATGTCATCGAAGAGGCATTGGAACTGTACCTTGACGTGAATGAATGGCAGATCAATGGTATTGCCCAAGCCTTAGCCGAAGCAGACAGACCCGATGCGGTTTTTGTTGACCATGACAAGGTTCTTGCCAAGTGGGAGGCAAAGGTTGCGCGTTAGATGGCTTCGGCAGGCACTCTTTGATCTTGATGCAATTGAGACCTATATCTCCGAGGATAGCCCCGCCGTGGCTGTAGATGTTATCGTGAAAATCATTAAAGCGGTTTCGCTTCTGAAAGAGCAACAGGGAATCGGTCGTGCCGGCCGTGTTCCGGGCACAAAAGAGCTGGTCATTCCAGGTTTGCCCTACATTGTCCCTTATCGTGTCAAGGATAAGGCAGTCCATATTTTACGTGTCTATCACACATCACGAAAATGGCCAAATCGTTTGTAAGCCCCCTTTGCACCTTTGCGCTAATCCCAGCCGATTCGTAAGACTTATTCGGCTGTCCCCCCCTTTGCCCTATTCGAACAGATGTAACCGTTCACCAGACCACTAATTTACGGGAGCCACAGTCCTTGTAACCGTTTACCAGTACCTTAGGTTCGTTCATTTAGTCCTGCGAAGCATACTGGTGTTATTCAAGCAGGTCGAAATGGACGAAGAGGTAAGCGTAGACTCCGTGAGGTGCTGGTGAACGGTTACGAACAGATTAACATTAGTTTGGCATGAAAAATTGAAGTAATTAAATTATTTTTTCATAAACGGCAATCGTCTGATCTGCAATCCTGGACCAATTATAATGTGTAATTACTCGATCCCGTAAATCACGTTTTTCAACGTCAGACAGACTTCTTTTAAGCAATTTTCTCATTTTGTCCCGCAGATCATCAAGGTCCCCGCAACAAAAATACCGCTCCGTTGGCAAATCAATCTCTTTATTAGCCGGAATATCAGACACAAGAACCGGCAAGCCATAACTCATCGCCTCAAGTAACGCAATTGGAAGCCCTTCATGATAAGAAGGTAATACGAAAAGCCGCGCATGGCTAAAAATCTGATTCAGATCATCACCTGTAATATAGCCTGTTAAAACTATTCGTTCATCGTTTGCTGCTCTCTTTTTTAAATCCCGGCTGTAAGCCGTTTCATGATCCGCATCCCCGGCAATGACAAGCTGAAGATCAGACTCCAACCCCTGAAAAGCTTTTATCAAATCAGTCAACCCCTTCTCGGGCACAAATCGGGCCACAGCCAACAGATATTTTCCCGGCTTTATGTTAAATTTATCCAAAAAATCAAAATTGTTGCTCAAGACCGGCACAGGTACTCCATTGTAGACAAGGTTACTTTCCCTGTGGCAGCGCTTACGGATAATATCTTTAATCACATCCGAAATAACAATAATCTCATTAGCCCATACCCCTCCTAGTTTTTCCCCCAAACGCAGAGCAAATTTCGCCAGCTTTCCCCACTTCTGTCTGTCATAATCAGGGCCATGATTCGTGAATACTACTTTCAGACCGAGAAGTCTGGCTAATGGAGTTAACAAAGCAGGACCAACTGCATGTATATGAACTACATCTGGATTGTACAGACGGGCCTTCAGTAGAGCAATAAAGGTATGAACAATAGCTTCAAGACTTTTTGCACCAGGAGAAAAACACTTAATCAGCCTGACCCCTTTCCAAAAAACTCTGTTATCCGTGACATAAGTGCTCCGGGTCGCCAGCAGAACATCATGCCCCCTGTCAACAATAAGAGGATAAAGATGCTCACAATGCGTTTCCACCCCGCCGGGAATATCAGGAATGCCTCTTGTGCCTGTAACAAAAATTTTCATATCGGATCCAGACAAACGTCTTTTCCGCCACTTTTCATTACTTTCAGTTTATTTTTTAAGACCCATTTTGCAGGAACAGAAATCCGTTTTTTCATGGCAGGGGCAGCGGAACCGATCATCCAACACTGCTTAGGACAATTTTTTACTTGCTCTCGCACTTTCGTTGCATCAGGGCTATTCCAGATTTCATCAAAACTCTGTTTATGCAGGTTGCCCATTATCATCGGTTCATCGGAGCCATTGCAAGGCATAACATTACCAAACGGATCAACAAAAAACATGTCTGTTCCCACCTCGCACGGAAGAGCCCGTTTCTGGCCACGGGCCTTACGGGCCAGCCCCATGTTAAAATAGGCCCGGAACCAATTTTTCGGTTTGTTAGTTTTAAGCAATTCTACCGCAATATTCTCAAATGTTCTGGCCACCTTTTCCTGATCTTTATACTGGTTGTCGCGGGTATGGAAATAGAAGGAATTATGGGTGGTAGCGGTGGCAAATTCCATACCCATGGCATCAGCCAATCGATACAGTTCGATCATGTCATCGGCATTCCGATCTGAAACCGTCATACCAAAGCCAATATCCTTTATCCCCATCCCATGCAAAGTGGTCAGGGTACGCAAACCATGATCAAAACCGTTCTTGATGCCGCGCAACTCATCATTGGCGGCCGGCAACCCTTCAATGGAAATACGTATTCCAACTTTATTGCCAAACCGCTCAAACAATTTAACAACCCTGTCAGTGAAATAACCATTGGAACTGATCACCAGTCTTCTGGTTTTTGTTAAGGCCTTTTCAACAATCTCTTCAATATCTTTTCGCAGAAACGGTTCACCACCGGTAATGTTGATAAAGGACAATCCGGTCGGCAACTTATCAACCAGTTCCGGGCCGTACTCCTCATTTTTTTTGCTCGGATACTGCCAGGTGTTGCACATATAACACTTGGCGTTGCAGCGATATGTGACGATTAAACAAGCTTCCATAAGCTATTCTCTATCCTTTTTGATCTTTCAGCCATTGCCGACCTCTTTGAGTCAAGCGGTATTGCTGAAGCCTGCTTTTAGGCTTATCTGGGATGGAAAACTCTATCAACCCTGCATTCATAGCAGGTGTCAAATATGTCTCAGAGAAATATTTTCGGTCTTTAACCTCGACAAGTCTCTATAGTTCTTCTCTTCCCATATCTCTTTTCAAATGAAAAAACAGCCTTTCGACATGGGGGATAACTGGTTCAGCAACTCGCAAATTGACTCTGAAAAATCGCCTATTTCCTCAAATGTCATGGCAATCTCAGAGTAATCATCCAATGTTTTTCTGATCCGCATAAAACCGGTTCCATAGCCTTCAATATCACCGGTAAGATAAAAAGCCTCAGCAATCAGTTTGTTTCGTATGGAGGACGCATATTCATTTCGCATAAGATCTTCAAAACTGATATTTCCATACAATCATCCTGGATTTGTAAATTCAATTCAATCATCAAAAATTTTA
>JAOZOY010000065.1 GCA_029933005.1 Deltaproteobacteria bacterium | reverse complement strand
TATCCAATTCAAAATTTAAGTTTTTTATGCGACGTTGCACAATCTTGAAAATAAAAATTTATCAAATTTTGAGAAGAAACCTCTGTTTCAAAGCAGGCATCCTATGAGGATAATGAGTATGCCTGCCTGTCTGCCTTTTGTTTTATTGCTTCCATCATTACCTCTCTTATGTGTTTGTGTAATTAACCAGAAAAACTTTTTTCATTATGAATATTGTAATCACGAGTGCCACTGCGTACCATAACGAAAGGCAAAGAAATTTTCTACAGGGCTGAATGCTTAGCTCTGGCTTTTTGAGGAGACTCAAATTAACATCGCAATCTACATTTATTTTGTCGTCCGGAGTAATGTCTATTATGAAATTCAAAGTTTTTTTCTCGCAATGGCCTCTTGGTTGGCCATAAATGGTGCTGGTGCCGGTCTGGTTACTGCCGGTCCAGGGACAGGGACTTTTAATGGGGTTGATGTTCAGCAGCGCCAAGAGTTTATCGAAGAGCGCCTGGACGACGGTCGGCGACATGCGGGCTACTGGCAAAAGGGCTGGAGCGGTTTCTACTCGGCAAGCGCGGCGGCCCAAACCTTTATGTGGCTTGATGCTGACAATAATGACGACAGTATCAACGCCGTAGTCGGGGCGGTAAAGTCAGCCGGGGCCTTGGTCGATATTCTGCTGCGGCCCATGCCCGGACGCCAGGGGGCTGATAAGATCAGAAATCTGCCGGCAAAGCAGCGACTATCCAAAGGCGAAGAGTTGATTGACCAGACCGCTCAGCGGGCGCAGGAACGGACTGCAGGGAAAAGCCATCTTAAGGGAATTGGGGTCAACCTGCTCGGTGGTATGGTGATTGCGGCCTTCGGGGACGGGGGGCGACGCTGCGGTTTCCACAGCCCTTGGCATAGCCATCGCAGAGACCTCCATCTGGACCCAACCCTCCCAACCGATAGCGAACCGTGAGGATTACCGTCGCCGGTTTCCTGAAAGCCAGGTGAAAGCAAAGAAACACTGGCAATTGGTTCCCATTACCAACGGCGCCATGGTGCGTGTCATCTTTTGATATCTTTTGGCCATGTTTTATTTTTTTCTGTTTGGTTAGGCCAATTTGGTGGCCCCACCTGAATAGTTACTCTGTTTGGATGAATTTAACAAAATGGATCTTGTTAAAGCATTGGTGAACTCAGGCGGGACAGACGTACCAGGAATCTGAACCATATTGGCTTTTCAGCGAGTTCGTCGGGTAGCATAATCCGTGAGTTGCTGAAGTCCTCAAGAAACATTTTTTCAACCTCGTTGTTAAAATCGTTATCGGTAATCATCGCCGTAATTTCAAAGTTGAGTCGAAACGAACGATTGTCAAAATTCGCCGTGCCAATTGCCGAAACCATATCATCAACCAGCATGGCTTTCTGGTGCATGAATCCTTTGGTATAGCGGTAGAATTTTACACCACTTTTGCCGGCCTGTTTGAAATAGGAAAATGCTGCCAGGTAGATGAGTTTGTGATCCGGTCTGTCGGGAATCAGAATACGTACATCCACACCGCGTAGACCGGCAAGCTGCAATGCCGCAATGATGCCCTCGTCCGGCACGAAATAAGGGCTGGCGATCCAGATACGGTTCCGAGCCGAATTGATGGCATGGGTAAACATAAGGCCGACAGTTTCAAGCTTGTCCGCCGGCCCTGACGGAATAATGAGAATGCGTTGGTCTCCCTGTGGAGTCAAAGCCGCCTGCCAGTCAAGCTCGATGGTGCGGTCTGTAGCCCAGTGCCAGTCTTCAAGAAAGGAGAGCTGTACGGGCAGGTTGGCCGGACCTTTTATTTTGATATGGGTATCGCGCCAGTGGCTGAATTTTGGCCCGTTGCCAAGGTATGCGTCGCCAACATTATGCCCCCCGATCCAGCAGGTTTTGCCGTCAATCAACACAATTTTACGGTGATTCCTGAAATTGATTTGAAAACGGTTGTTTGGCCCTTTTCGGGAGTGGAAATTGGCCACCTCGATGCCTGCGGCACGCATATCCTCCAGGTAGGGAGCTGGAAGGTTGTGACAGCCTACTTCATCATAGAGAAAATAGACCCGTACCCCCTGCCGGGCCTTGCTGATCAATCTTGCCTTGAGTTTGCGGCCCAGATTGTCATCCTTGACGATAAAAAATTGTACCAGGATATATTTTTCCGCCTGGTTAATGCCCTCGAAAATAGAAGCAAATGTTTCCTCGCCGTCTATGAGCAGTTCCGATGAGTTGCCGGTGAGAATCGGGATCTTAGCCAGCAGCTCTGCCGCCCGGGCAGCGGGATACTGATCTGCAAGTTCTGATTTGAAGCTGAATTTATCTTTCCTGATCCGGGCGGCAATATGGGACAGATCTGACTCATCGTCCCGGCGGGCCTTGACGTAGCCATTGAATTTGCTCCTGCCCAGTACCCAATAAGCCGGCAGGGCGATTGAGGGAAAGGTGTTGAGCGAGATTACCCAGGCAATGGCACCCTGGGATGTCCTGGTTCCCATGATCGCGTCGAGAGACGAGACAAACCCGGCGATGTGTAATGCAAGAAACAACAGTGAAATATATTTGCTTTTCTGTATCAATTCTCTAATATTTTTTAACATTATTTACAATTCCATTAATCACGTGACGTTATGCAACCTTGCCACCGCTTATCTCAATTTCTTTACAATTGCATAGAATCCACATAGAACAAACAAAAAAAGCACTTAACCCAAAAAATGAGCTAAGTGCTTGACATTGCTGGTGCGCCTGGCAGGATTCGAACCTGCTACCTACGGATTCGTAGTCCGCCACTCTATCCAGATGAGCTACAGGCGCAATATTTATGAAGCAAAATGTATACAGCAAAGTGCCCAATTCTTCAACAATAATATCATCGTTCATTGAAAATAAGGCGATGTGCTTAACCACTGCTCCTTCTGGCTGAAGAATTTTGTCACTCAAGAATTTACCAGACCGAACGCATCCCCTTCTTTTTTCGAACCTGATCAAGGCGTCGTTCAAGATCAATGCGCCATCGGGCATGAATCCGAGCGCCGGAAGGGCCGATTAGCTCGGGCAGACCATATACCAGCCGATCCGTGGCCCGGCTGGCCTCAATCACCGCTTCAATGGAGCGGGCGCCGAATTTATAATCAGCAATCAACAGCCGTAAGAGCAGGCCGGAGGTCTTGCGAGCCGCCTTCTTCCAATGGGTATTCATCTGATGGGCAATAACAAAAGCTCTTTTCAGCAGGATACGACGCAGCTCTTCCAGTTCGGCTCCGGAGGTCGCGTCACGCAGCAGATCTTCCGGAATATTGATGCCGTCAATATCAAGCACTACCCGCAATCGGCTCATGAAATCCGGTATTTTCAGGGTTTTGGCCAGTACAAATTGAGCAGGATCCGATGGATCAAGGAGTTGTTCCATTCCTTCCCAGTTCGTTTTGACGCCTCCGGCAAAGACAAAAATAGCTCGGCCGATATAATATGGAATTCCATGCACATAGGTGACACCATCCTGCATGGAAGGCAGGAAATAACGAAGATAGCCGAATTCATGATTATCGTAGCGGCAGTCAAATTCATCCCAGAAGGTGATAGGAACCTTGCCCTTGGCAACAGAGGCTCTGACCAGATCAATAGCCGAGTTGATCTCGTCGGGCTGGGCAAACTGGGTCAGGTTAAATTCGTAAAAATCAAAAGGATCCTGGTCAAATTTGGAGCCGATTACCCGGGCCACTTCCTTGACGGCAAAGGATTTTCCCGAACCTGGTGGGCCAAAGACACCGAGGCAGAGAGGCCGTTGGTAATGTTCCTTGGTCACATAAGAATTCATCACCGACTGCAGGGTCACCACCGGGCCGATCTCAGCTGGGTCGGTGGTGCGAAGATGGCCGATATTGAAAATGCGCAACTCTTGAAACCCTGTCTTGCGGCTCACCTCTTCCTTGAGATGATGCAGCACCTCAAGGATCGCATCCATATAGCCTGAACATGCTGTTCCGGGCAATTTTGCCGCTGCTGCCATGGAGTTCTGCTCAAAAAATGATCGTAAAGCCTGCATCTTGCTTTGATTCCAGATCTGGCCGGACACCAGTTCCAGGCTGCGCTCGAATTCAGGAGTCATTTTTGGGAATTCAACGAAAAACGGATCTGTGCAGTACAGAAATGAGCAGGGAGTACCGTCCGGAAAGGTGGAGGAAAAATCAAGGTTCGGGAACTCCAACCCTTCATTAAAATAATAACCATGGTCGTTCAGCAGCCGCCAGTGAGACAGGATGCGCTTTGAAAAATCAAAAAAATAGCTTCGGCCCGTCTCCAGGCGACCCAGACGAATGAAGTCCACCGCCAGCATGGCGGTCACCAGGGTATCATAAACAGGTACTGAGCCCTTCTGCCTCGAAGAACTTTTCTCTGGCAGACTCCCTTGCCGGCAGCGAAAATAAATACCGCCCGGCGAGACATAAAGCAGACCGTGGGGAAACATTTCAACCATGACGTGACAACGAAAAGCCCCGGCCACCTCGTCCCACAAACCCACCTCAGGGGAACGCAGGGCACGAAGGCTCATGGCCACAACCGACTCCCAGACCACCGAGCTATCCATTTCCATTCGGGTTGTTTCGAGATCCGCCAGTCTGGCGAACAACAGAAAACGATTGCCGAACTTTTCGGCCCATTCCTGCCAGTGGGCC
The DNA here is from genome assembly GCA_029933005.1 of Deltaproteobacteria bacterium. Taxonomy (GTDB): domain Bacteria; phylum Desulfobacterota; class Desulfobulbia; order Desulfobulbales; family SURF-16; genus JAGHCC01. The sequence continues at coordinate 10,762 of JAOZOY010000065.1, read as the reverse complement.
ACGCTGATGCCCATGGCAATGACCCATGCCTTGGGATTCAGCTCATTTATCTCCGCAGCAACACAGGGTGGCCGGCCACTGTCATCAATGATCAGGATTCCGCTGTTTCCGCTCAGCTTATCTTTGTTGTCTTTATCAATGGCAAAACGGCCTTCATCTTTGCTGCGTCCGGCAAAGGGAAGAATTTGATGAACCATGAACCAGCCATGATCTTTTTCAATATCAGGCCGCTGCCGTTTGCGGAAGATTTGAAAAACGTCCTTCTGCTCTCCGTAAGTCTGAGTATAAATCCGGGGAGTAAGGTTGACGCTGGTGAGATAGGAGGCCAGCCAGGTGATACACTGATCAAGCCGGCCATTCTCCTCTCCGACCTTGCCGGCCAGGAGTTCGACAAAGTCGCCGGGATTATAGCCATAGGCGGGCAGGCTTCCTTCCTCGAGAAGACTCACCTCTTTGATAGGAAGGTTCCAGATTTTGACATTTGAACCAAGGAACAGGATATTCTGTCTTTTGTTATTACCTGACATTCTTTTCCCCCCTGAAAGAACCTAAGCGCCTAAAGATCTTCTTTGATCACCTGACCTCTCGAAAGGAAAGAGATCCCCTGACTGGATTGGGTTCCGATCATCACGGCTTCGATGATGGGCTGATTTACTTTCTGATCCGATTTCCAGACGACTATATAATTGGCTCCTGATCCGCCGGTCTTGTCACCTTCGGTTATGATGTAATGTGTTGTCACCAGTCCTTTGAGCTGTTTTGGCTGGCTCAAATAATCTTCAACCAGTTTGCCGTCGGAATCATAGTATTTTATAGAAACCAGCGTGATGGGATGTTTGGGGTTTGTATTGCGGATGCTGAGGGTTGACGCCAAGGCAAATGGGCGAGCCTTGACGCCGCTGTAAATATGAGAGTAGATCGGCACGTAAACTGTCTGGCCCGCTGAGAGTTTGATGTCGTCAGCCGAGCTGTCTGCAGGAGTCCCCAGCCCTGCCAGGATCATCAGAAGACTGGAGCAGATTAAAATTTGTAATTTTTTTCTATTCTTCATGGCAGGAACCTCTTGCAGGGTTAAGTTGTATTTTAGCTACCTGGCAACACCTTAACTTTTTTATAAAAAACGGGTGGTTGACACAAGGTTGTACTTTTAACATAGTGCGCTGACATACTTTTGCCCTTTCAGTATGGTCGAGGTCAAGCCACCCTCTGTACAGGTGGTGGTTAATGTCCCTATTTTTTGCAACCTGCTACGTCCTCAGCTTCGATCTCCCAAGGTAATAACCAGGTTTTCTGTTGTCAAATAAAAAGCAAGACAGCGTTTTGCTTACTGACATGTTGTACCATGGTAACCGCTGCATATAAGTAAATCATTCAATGTAAAGAGAATAAATTTGAATTTATGCCTTGAGACTGGTGCCTGTTCGTAACTCAGCGCCGATTCAGGTTGATTTGCCGGAATTCAAGAACATTGGAGACCTGCCCACTGTCACCCAGGTCATTCCCGCGCAGGCGGGAATCCAGAACGTGTTAAAATGACTAGATTCCCGCCTGCGCGGGAATGACGAAAAAATGGCAACAGAAGCCATGTTTTTCACCAATCAGACTGTAAGCACTATAATTGTAAAAATTGTACGGGGTCATTCAAAGACAGAAAAACTGCAATCAAGGCAGGATACAGGCCGTGTGAAATGTGTAAGCCATGAGGGGGCCTTTATGTATGATCACTTAGCAAGAGGCCCTTGGATTGGCCGGAAAACATATACAATCTGACTGAGCTGGAGAATATTTTGTCAAGTATGAGAGTTTGTGATAGTGTCCCAAGCGATACTTGTTACTGGGTATCAGAAGGGAGCAAGGAAAATTACTGGTTCATTCCATTCCCGAAAATGAGGAAGAAATCTTTGCCAACAGGTGAAGATTTGTTTTACCTTGCTGTATCGAAAGAGACTGGGAAAGTGTCAGTTCTGGAGTTTTGTGGGGAATGATATTGTGGTCACCGATCTTGCAAGAAATCAGTGATTTTTTGCACCTTTTGCAGCCACTGAGAAAAAATAAGAAAATGGGAATCCAGCTGTTCCAGCTAACTTCCCGTTTTTAATATCTAAAAATGGTCGGGGCGAGAGGATTCGAACCTCCGACCTCCTGCTCCCAAGGCAGGCGCGCTAACCAGGCTGCGCCACGCCCCGACATTTGTAAATGAAGAAGAATCAATTAGCATTATGCGGCAAGCACGTCAAGAAAAAAGTCGCCCCAAACCATGTTATCATGATTATTTTATGAAACAGGAGTACGAGAATGGAAGATATTTTCAGATTCGCGGATGAACTTGGACCATTAAAGATCATCCACATTCATGAACCATCCGTTGATCTCAAAGCCGTGCTGGTCGTGGATAACGTGGCCTGCGGTCCTTCCATCGGCGGAGTACGCATGGCGCCTGATGTCAGCACCGAAGAGGCTTTCAGGCTGGCCAGGGCCATGACCTTGAAAAATGCCGCCGCCGGCCTGCACCATGGAGGGGGCAAAGCCGTTATCTTTGGCGATTCGAAGATGGAGACTGACAGGAAGGAACTGCTGATCAGAGCTTTTGCCTGCGTCATCAAAAACTGCCTTGATTATATCCCCGGCCCTGACATGGGCACCAATGAAATGTGTATGGCCTGGATTCAGGATGAAATCGGCCGCTCCGTGGGGCTGCCCCAAGAAATCGGCGGCATCCCTCTTGATGAAATCGGCGCCACTGGTTTTGGTCTCAGCCACGCCGTGGATGTTGCCCTTGATTACTGCGATTTCAAACTGCAGGGCGCCCGTTTCGTGGTGCAGGGTTTTGGCTCAGTGGGCAGGCACGCGGCTCGTTTTCTGACAGAACAGGGTGCGGTGCTCATTGGCGCGGCGGATTCGCAAGGCGCTGTCCATGATCCGAACGGCCTTGATGTAATCGAACTTATTGAGCTGAAAGACCAGGGGAAAAGTGTTGTTGATTTGCCGGGAGCCACAAGGCTCGCTCTGGACGCGCTGATTGACATGGAATGCGATATCTGGATTCCGGCGGCCCGGCCGGATGTGATCCACGTTGACAATGTCCAGCGTCTGCGGACAAAACTAGTCGTCCAGGGAGCCAATATTCCTTTTACCGAGGAAGCCGAGAAAATCCTTTTTGAGCGCGGAGTGGTTGTGGTTCCTGATTTTATCGCCAATGCAGGTGGCGTGATTTGCGCGGCTGTGGAGTTTCAGGGTGAAACCCAGTCCATGGCCTTTCAGGTGATTGGGGAGAAAATTCGCGCCAATACCAGACAGGTTCTTGAAGAGGCGGCGATCAGGAATATCATGCCACGTCAGGCTGCTGTCGCTCTTTCCGTCCGCCGGGTAAAAAAGGCTATGGAGTGCAGGAGGTGGGCGCTTTTTTAGAAATAGCCAACTATCCCCTTCCCCATTTTTCAAGGGGAGAGGGACGATGTCACAATTTTAAAAGGACAAGCCATGTATCGAATCCGTTTCCATGGCCGGGGTGGCCAGGGCATGAAAACTGCCGGTCGAATTCTTGGAACAGCCTTCTTTCTTGCCGGATATGAGGTTCAGGATGCGCCGCTTTACGGGGCGGAACGGCGCGGCGCCCCAATGCTCTCCTCTGTCCGTGCCAACGGAAAGCCCATCAACGAACGAGGCATCATTAACAATCCGGATCTTGTCATTATCGCTGACGAGAGTTTACTGACACTGCCTGCCGCAGGCGTCCTTCCCGGCTTAACTTCTCATTCCGTATTGCTGATCCAGACTGATCAATCCGCAGGGACAATTAAAAATCATCTTCACATTAAGGGAGAGGTTCTGATCTTGCCCCTCCCTCCGGATGAAAAAACCACAGGCGGTATGGCCTTGGCCAGTGCATCCTGCGGTGCGGCCGGAGCCCGGCTTTGCGGTTTAGCCCTTGATATTCTCGAACAAGCCGTTCGTCTCGAGTTAAAAACGCTGTCACCCAATATCATTGAAAAAAACCTGGCCCGGTCCCGGCAGGTTTTTGCCCTTCTGCCTGCCGGGATTGTCCGTGAAGGGAAGGAGATAATGGCGGGATGGCAGCGGCCGCACTGGATTGATCTACCAATGGAGGAAGCCTCCATTTCAGCGCCTGCCATCCATGGAGGCGCCACCAGCCTCAATATGGAAACCGGCGACTGGCGCATCCTGCGCCCGGTAATTCGGACAGATGACTGTGTCCGTTGCGGTCTCTGTCATGTTTTTTGTCCCGAGGGGGTGATCAGCTTAACTGATGACGGGCTTCCTGAAATTGACTACCACCATTGCAAGGGTTGCCTCATCTGCCTGGCCCAGTGCCCGGCCCATGCTATCGATGCCGTGCCGGAACATGATAAAGGAGGAAAATTATGAAACCAACCCTTCTGACCGGCAACGGCGCGGCAGCCCGGGGAGTGCGACTGGCCGGAATCGATTACCTTCCCGCCTTTCCCATTACCCCGCAGACCGAGATCATTGAAACTCTGGCCCAGTGGATTCAGGCAGGTGAGATGGACTGCCGCATGGTGACCATGGATTCCGAACATTCCATGATCACGGCAGCGGGCACAGCCGCTGCCACCGGCGTACGGGTCTTCACCGCCACTTCGAGCCAGGGACTGCTCTATGGCATGGAGATGATCTACACGGTAGCGGGCTGGCGCGCCCCTTTTGTTCTCGTCAATGTCTCCAGAGCCCTATCCTCACCCATCACCCTGGAGCCGGACCATAATGATGTACTGGCGGCACGGGATTCCGGCTTTCTGCAGATCCACTGCTCCACCTGCCAGGAGGTGCTTGATGCGGTGCTGCTGGCCTATCGTCTTGGCGAAGATGAACGGGTCCGGTTGCCGGTGATCGTCAACCTGGACGGCTATTATCTTTCCTTTACCAGGGAACCGGTGCTGATACCAAGCCGAAAAGAGGCGGCGCGGTTCCTGGCACCCTACGATCCGGGCGAAACTCATTTCCGGGCTGGAGATCCGGTTTCCCAGGGTGTGGCTGTTCTCGGTGGTTCCCAATACTCCTATTTTCGCTATGAAACTCATCTTGCTTCAATCCAGGCCCTTTCGGTCTTTAACGAGATCTGCCGGGAATATGAAAAAATAACCGGCAGAGTCTATGAGGCGGTGGAGGGATACCGAACAACGGATGCCGAGATTGTTTTTTTTATGCTGGGCTCGTTTGCCACCAAGGCGAAAGACGCGGTGGATCATCTGCGTAAGACAGGTTTGAAGGTGGGGCTGGTGCGGCCGCGTCTGTTCAGACCTTTTCCCGCCCAGGCAATTATCCGTCATCTTGCCGACAAAAAAGGGGTGGCGGTGGTTGATCAAAATCTCTCCCAGGGCAAGGGGGGAATTCTTCATGCTGAGCTTTCTTCAATTCTTTACAATGAAGAAAGGAGGCCCTGCGTGCTGGTCAGTTTTATCGGTGGCCTGGGAGGGCGGGACATCAGCGTGGAAGAATTTTTTGAGATGGCGCGGGTAACCGTTCAGGCGGCTGAAAGCGGCAAAACGCCGGCGCCCCGTCTGCTTTACACCCACGAGGAACTGGCCCGGATGCGGGGACTGCAGTCCATTGCCGGTAATCGTTCACCGGGGCATTAATTCACGGGAACCACAGTCCTTGTAAAAGTTTACCAGTACCGGTGTCAGCCAAACATCGGAAAGGGACACGCCATGAAAAAAACGATTTTTAAAACCATAAAGGATCTGCCACGGCATCATCCCCTGGGTGCCGGCACTCCGGCCTGCGGCGGTTGCGGCGCCTTGGAAGACATCAAGCTTTTCTGTGATATCCTTGGTGAAAAAACCATCTTTGTTAATGCGGCCGGCTGCATGACATTGCTGTCGGTCTATCCATTCACCCCTTTTCGTGGCTCCTGGATTTACACGGCCATGGCCTCGGCCCCGGCCGGTGCCCAGGGGGTTCGGGACGCTCTTGACGTGCTGATTCAAAAAAAGCGTCTCCGCCCCGAAGATGATCTGCAGGTGGTGGTTCTCACCGGCGACGGATCAGCCTATGGCATGGGACTGTCAGCCACCTCCGGGGCCATGGACCGCAACCTTGATTTCATTTATCTCTGCTATGACAATGAGGGATACGGCAACACCGGTCACCAGTATTCCGCCGCCACACCCCATGGAGCTCAAACAGCAACAAGCCCTGAAGCCGGCGGCTACTGGGGCTATAAAAAGGATCTTTTTTCCATCTGGGCCGCCCATCGCCCCTCTTACGTGGCCACTGTGAGCGGTTCCGATCCCCTGGATATGGCGCGGAAGATTAAAAAGGCTAAAGATCTTAAAGGTCCAAGAATGTTTATTGCCCTGGCACCCTGTCCCACGGGCTGGCATTATGATCCCAAAGAGACCGTGGCCATCGGCAAGCTGGCCGTTAAAACCGGCATCTGGCCTTTAAAAGAGTATATCGATGGCAAGGTGACGCATAGCAAAAAACCGTTATCCAAAGAAAAACGACCGGGAGTGGAAGAGTATCTCGAAAAACAGGGTCGCTTTGCCCATCTTTTTAAGCCCCGGAGAAATGATGAACTGTTGGCCGAAATTCAGGCCCGGGTGGATGATTACTGGGATAATATTCCATGACACGGAAAAGCTACTTTCACTCAGATGGAGAGACTCCGCTGCTTGAACTCACCATCCCGGCCCATTTCAATCGCATCGTCAAAAAATTCCCGGACCATGAAGCCGTGGTCGCCCTGCCCCAGGGCAAACGGCTGACCTACTCGCAGTTTGCACAAGAAATTACCCTGCTGGCCCAGGGACTCATGGGCAGCGGTTTTGGCCAAGGCGACCGCATAGGCATCTGGTCCACCAATAATCTGGAATGGGTCATGGTACAGATGGCCATGGCTCAAATTGGCGCAATTCTGGTCAACATCAACCCGGCCTACCGGATCAAGGAACTGGCCTATGCCTTGAAGAAATCGGAAGTTCAGGCACTTTTTGTCATCCCCGCATTTAAATCAAGTGATTATATCTCCATGCTTGTAGAACTGCTTCCGGAAATCAAAGAGAGCAAAAAACAGAAAATCAGCAGCACGGAATTTCCTTTTTTACGGCGGATTATTCTTTATGATCCCACAGGGGCGATGGACACACAACGACCCTGGCCCGGTTTCAGCATCTGGAAGGATGTGATCAAGGCAAGCGCTGATGTCTCCCAACAAGAAATGGATGAACAAATCAAGAGGCTTGATGTCCACAATCCGGTAAATATCCAGTACACCTCAGGCACCACCGGGTTCCCCAAGGCTGTTGTTCTGTCTCATCATAATATCCTGAATAATGCCTGGTTCACCGGGCAGATCATGAATTTCAGCGAACAGGACCGGCTTTGTGTCGCAGTTCCCTTTTACCATTGTTTTGGCACGGTGCTGGCCAGTCTTCTCTGCTTCTCCCGGGGCGCCTGTCTAGTCATTGCCTGTGATCATTTTGATCCTCTGCTTGTCCTGCGAGCTGTGGAAGAGGAAAAATGCACGGCTCTGCACGGGGTGCCGACCATGTTTATCGCTGAGCTTGATCATCTAAAATTTGTCGACATCGACACCTCGAGCCTGCGCACCGGCATCATGGCCGGGGCTCCCTGTCCGGAGCTTTTGATGAAACGGGTTATTGAAGAGATGGGCTGCCGGGAAATTTTGATTGGTTACGGCGAGACCGAGGCCTCGCCTCTGACCCATCTGACCCGGCCGGAAGATGACCTGGAGCGAAGAACCAGGACAGTGGGCAGAAATTTGCCTCACCAGGAGGTGAAAATCATCGATACGGCTGACGGCTCCACGGTTCCCCTGGGTCGGACCGGTGAGCTTTGTTTCCGGGGTTATCACATCATGAAAGGTTATTACAATGATCAGGAGGCCACGGCGGAGGCTATTGATGAAGATGGCTGGCTTCATTCCGGCGACCTTGGTGTCATGAATGAAGAGGGATATGTCTCCATCACCGGCCGGCTTAAGGAGATGATCATCCGGGGCGGCGAAAATATCTATCCCCAGGTGATTGAAGAGGTGATCTTCAACCATCCCATGGTTTCCGATGTGGCTGTTTTCGGCGTTCCGGATGACTACTGGGGCGAGGAAATCATGGCCTGGATCATTCTTTACCAGGGTCGACAGGTAAGTGTTGAAGAGATCCGCGATTTCTGCGGCGCCTCACTGGCCCACTTCAAAATTCCCCGCTATATCCATTTTGTGGATCAATTCCCCATGACCGTTACCGGCAAGGTGCAGAAATTCCGCATGCGGCAGATGGCCATCAATGAAATGAATTTAAAAATTTGAATCTTTTCAGTTTTACTTTTTCTTGACGTAACTATTCAGGTGGGTCACCAAATTGACATAACCACCGTTCCGTAACTGTTCAGGAGTGCTCCATATTGGTTCATTTAGGCCTTCGAAGCATACTTATGCTATTCGAGAAGGCCACAATAAGACAAGATGGGGTGCTCCTGAACAGTTACTTCTTGACAAGGTTTTTTCAGCTGTGTATAAAGTTTTATTCAGCCTTGAGGGATCAAGACTGAACATAATCCTCGGTAGCTCAGTTGGTAGAGCGGGTGGCTGTTAACCACCTTGTCGGCGGTTCGAATCCGTCCCGAGGAGCCAGATATAAAAAAGGCCGTTTCTCTTACGAGAAACGGCCTTTTTTTATGTAATGCGAGGGATACGTTTGCCTGACGGCTGCCAACAGCGGAGAAGCTCCTTTCGTTACCCGGGCCCGGTGTCTGCATGGTCCGCAGACGACCCGATTCAACGGTCACCATGTTTCTGGAGCTATGACCGATACGCTAATTTCGATAACTGGTATCTGATATATAAATACTATAAATACAATTGATTATTATTTTTTCTCTGTAGCACCCGACCGGGCGGCTTGCTTATATTTTTCTCAGAGATCGACATCAAAAACATTCAAAATACGCTTGGCCTTTTCCCTGTTTTTTGGATCAGTATTGGGCTGAAACTTTAGAATGTCCATTTGAGAAAGAAGTTCGTCTTTGGAAGGAAGAGAAGAAAAACTTTCCGATAAGACCTTCCCGCTATAGGTATCAAGAAGCTCAAGAGATATGCCATTGGTCACTACCGCGAGGGGGATTTGATACGATTTTTCAAGTATACGCGCTGCTGCCACAGCAGATTTTTCACGGGTCACCAAAGATCCCGGCGCATAACGGATGATCATCACCCGCTTGTTCTGGAGGCGAATGGTCACGGCGATTTTTGAGGTAACAGTTTCATTATTAATACAGGTGTCAATAAACAGGCGAAGCTCAAGGTCGGATTCGGAAAAACCTTTTTCTTCCATAAAAAAACGAGCAAGTTTTTCCGGAGCATCTCCCTCATCGTTACACATGGAGAGGTGGGATATTTCAGTTAAATTGGGCATGAGGCTTGCTCCTGATGATTTAAAAATGATAGAGAACTCACAAGTTGTAAAAGGAAATGCCTCTTTCTGTCAAGCCAGTATTTTAACATTACCGGCATTCATTCCAAGCGCCGGGATCCTCTATCCGCAATGGTTTACTCATAGCTGTTTGCCGTCACTCAGCACGGCACAAAGGACAGGCACTAACTGATCAGGCCGGTAAAAGTAAAGAAAATAAATACAATGAAAATAACAAAATGAATTGCACCTTCGAGCACATTGGACTGGCCGTCGGCAAAGTGTACGATAGAGGTCAGAAAGGTAAGAAACAACAAAACCATCTGTACCGGACTTAAAACAAAATTAATCTCATGATGGGTGAGCAACGCCAGAACAATCATTGCCGGGATAGTTAACAGCACTGTTGATAAAGAGGCCCCCAGAGCAATATTAATAACTGTCTGCATTCTGTTAGCCGCTGCACTTTTAATTGCAGTCAGCAGTTCCGGACTGGCTGAAATAACAGCAACGGCAAGCGCACCTAACGTCAGGGGCAAACCACTGCTGCGCAAACTTTCATGCATGAAAACCGACATCAGCTCAGACAGAAAGCCTATCAGTATAATAGTAGCAGCCAAAAAAACAATGTGATAGAGACCATTAATATGACCATGTTTTTTTAACTCTTCCCTGACCTTGGTTTTATAGTCATACTTGAAGAAGTAGCTATGTTCCTTAATCTGTATACGGGTAAAAATAAGGAACATAAAAACAAACATCACCGCCAGAAATATCAGATAAGTCGTTTCCAGTTCCCCAGGGACAAACATCGGCAAAACCATGGCGATACCGATTGCAACAATTATCATTGAGTTATAGGAATTGGTTGAATCAAAATTATAGTCCTGCTCACCATGCTTTATCCCGCCTATGATGGCAGCAATCCCCAGCAGTCCGTTAATATCCAGCAGTATGGCTGAAACAATCGTATCTCGGGCCAGATTGATATTCTCCGAATGAGTCATCATAATTCCGATCATCAGCACTTCAACGATCACTGCCGACATGGTCAGGATCATTGTCCCATAAGGTTCACCATATTTTTCCGCCAATATTTCAGCATGATGGGCCACATTCACGGCTGAGTACATAATAACGGCAAAAATAAAAAACAAGGCCAGTGTATTGAATAAGGAGAAATGCAGAATTTGATGTTCAAAGGGGATAAGAATCAGTAGAGCAATAAATGAAACAAAAATAGCTTTTTCATTTTTCAATAAATTCAACATCGATCCGCACCCCTTAGACAGGTTAAAACTTTTCATCATAAGCTTTTTGGCTTGCCTTAACAATCTGACCGTATATGT
>JAOZOY010000130.1 GCA_029933005.1 Deltaproteobacteria bacterium | reverse complement strand
AGTGGGGTGTTGCAGATTATGACCAGGAAAAGGCGGGCTTTTGTTTCCTCGGTGTTCCCATCCTTTGGGAAGACATGGAAAGGGCAAAAGAGATCAAGGAAAAGTTTGTTGGGGAAATGGAAGGAAAAAGCAAGGGGCTTACCTCCTTTCTCGGGCGGATAACCGCTAAAAATAAAAATCTGGTCAAGGAGAGGATAGAGCAGAAAGGCCTGAGTGTCAGCGCTGCCTGGCACGATATCGCCTATGAATCATGGCAATGGCGGACAGCCTATCAGCTGCGCCGCCGTTATGGGAATAAAGATATTCGCCTGGAATGGGCGGAGCTTCTCTTGAAAATTAACGGAGAAAATAACCGGCCGCCGCTCTACTCGTGGCTTGAACTGCCCCTGCGCTGGTCGGAATATACCCTGAGAAACAAGGAGGATCATGATGGCATGTAAATTTCAGGAAGAAATAAGCAGGATTATTGGTGATGGTGATAGCAGGACACTGGTGGAGACGGCAAAATTAATCGCTGGAGAGATGGTTGTAAAAAGGGGAAGGTCTGTTGACGATAGAAGTTCTGTTACCACCTCCCAGATTCGCAATATCTATGGCTCAGCCAAAAAAATTGATATGAATCTGGATGAAAATAATGCGGCGGAACAGTATAACCGTTTGCTCCTGCTGCAGCCCAAGATGGCCTATGCCAACGGACGTCATAATAAAAGAGGGCAAATCAGGGGATTTACACTTCTGGTTGATTGTCTGTCAAACGCCATCCAGCAGGTTGATAGCGACTATAAACGCATGAAAAATTTCTTTAATTTTTTTGAAGCAATCCTGGCATATCATAAAGCTGAAGGAGGAAAATAAAATGAGCGCTATTGAAAATATTGAATTTCAGGAACGGATTTTTATCTCGGGAACCATCACCAACCTGACCGGCATGCACATCGGCGGCAGTTCCATGGAAATGGGCATCGGCGGCGCGGATTCCATTGTCATCCGTGATCCTTTGACCAACTGGCCCTACATTCCCGGTTCTTCCCTGCGGGGCAAGATGCGCAGCCTGTTTGAGCGGACAACCGGCGAGATGACCATAAAATTAAATGATGGTGAAACTGTTAACAGGGTCAGTGACCTGCAAGGCCCGCTGGCTAATGGTGCTACATTCAAATCCGCCGGCCCGGCCATGTCCCCGGAATCCAGCGCTGCACGTCTGTTCGGTATCTCCATTGACAAGCAGAAGGGCAGCAGACCGGAGGACATTGTTCCCCAGCGCCTCATCGTCAGGGACGCGTCGCTCAGGAAACAAAGCGCCAGGAGATTGGAAAAAGCCCGCAACACCGACATGCCATTGACCGAGGTGAAAACCGAGGTCAACATCGACCGGATTACCTCCAAGGCCAATCCTCGCCAGATTGAACGAGTCCCGGCCGGGGCCGTATTTGATTTCAGTTTTATTGTCAATCTCTATGGCCAGGATGACAGGAATGAACTCATCGGCCATCTGTTCCAGTGCATGGAACTGCTCCAGGACGATTATCTTGGCGGTCATGGCAGCCGCGGTTATGGCCGGGTCAAGTTTGACGTGCAGTCGATAGCCGCAAAATCCAGGGATAACTACCGGGACAATGAGGCAGCCGCCCCTGTACCGGACAGTGAAATATCTATCCCGCAAAGTTTATGTTTTAAAGGACACGAAGAGGCACAGTAATGAAAATTTTGAAACTCTCATTTCCCTCGGGGCTCCATGTGGAATCCAGGGGAAGCGGTGAGCCGGATCAGTGTGATGAGTTCATTCACTCAGACACCCTGTCGGCCGCCCTCTGTATCTCCTGGTCTGCCCTGCATGGCAAAGCCGGGCCGGATTTTTTCCTCAAGCCTCCTTTTATCGTGAGTTCCGCCTTTCCCTTTATCGGCTCCACGCTTTTTTTTCCGGTTCCGGTCTGGCATATCTGGCAGGGGAGAGACTTCGGCAAACGCAAGGAGATCAAGAAGGTGCGCTGGCTGTCCCGTGACATTCTTGACACGGTACTGCAAGGGAAAAAGGTTGATTTTGATTCTATCTCAACCTTGCCCGGCGGCCTGGCTGTATCCGCAGCTGAACGGAAAACATTAGTTACAGGCTTTGGTGGGGCGGAGAAAAAACCGTGGCAGATCGTGGAAAGGCAGCGAATCAGAGTTGATCGTCTGGGGCTGCAACAGGATGGCGGCCTGTTTTTCTTTGCCCAGCAGTTTTTCGCTCCCCAGGCTGGTCTTTATTTTGTTGTTAATTGTGACGAAAATGTGCAGGGGAAATTTCGCGCTGCCCTGGATTTTCTCAGCGACAGCGGTCTTGGAGGTGACAGAAACAGCGGCGTTGGCCATTTTACAATAAGCGATGAGCAGGATTTTTCTATCAACAGGATAAAAAAGAAGGCTGGCTGGCTGACTCTTTCCTTGCTCAATCCCGCCCCGGAGGAGCAGAATGATCTGCTCAAGGCCACAGTGTATAACCTGACCAGCCGTTCCGGCTGGATCAGCAATACAACTCTTGGCAGGCCGCCGATCCAGACTTTCAGCGAAGGATCTTTTTTCCGGCAGCGGCCAAAAGGCCGGGTGGTGGAAATGATTTCCGAAAAAATACGGGAGGAACAGGGGCTGTCCCATTCCGCATCCAGGGATTTTCGGCCCGTTGTCCTGCCCTGTGTTGAACCTGATGTGGTCAGAGAGGTGCGAAGATGATAAATCCAAAAACCGTAACCTGGCAGGTGGAAACTCTAACTCCGCTTCACATCGGCGACGGCGAAGAACTGCAGGAAAATTTTGACTTTACCCGTGTCAGGGACGGCCTGCAAGTTATTGATATTGAAAAGCTGCTGGACAGTCTCGCGGATAATCAATACGCCATGGGTGAAATAGGCAGGAGCGGATTTAATCTGAACACTTTTGTTCGGCAATACAAAATTGACCTGCCGGTGCTTTACACTCTTTCCTGCCAGGGGAGGCCATCCTCTGTCCGGAGATTTCTCAAAGACGGTTATGGCCGCCCCTATCTTGCCGGCAGCAGTTTCAAGGGGGCGTTGCGCACAGCGCTTTGGACTTCTCTTGACCGCCGTAACCTGCCATCGCCGAGTTTAAAAAGAGATTTTAATGATGCGGTTAAAAAACTTGATGGCAGGGATGCCCATAGCAAAATAACCAGGGCGCTTCAGGTCAGTGACAGTGTTTCTCTTGCCTCCGGCGAAACGCTTACTGTCTCTGATATCCGTTTTTTTAATCTTGGTCACAGCAACAAACCGTTGTGGAAAGATTTTTCATCCAGGCAGAACAAGGGCCGATTTCAGGATACAAGCGGTATTTTTGTTGAAACAGTTAAGCCGGGAGTCACATTTTATCTCCGGGCCGCCATTGATCCGTTTTTAGTAAATGAAGATGTGAGGAAAAAGGCCGGGATACCAGCCTGCAAGGGGATGAATTCCCTGACGGATCTCTGTAAAACGGTCAACCGCCACAGTCTTGAAATTGCCGAAAGAGAGCAGGGATTTTTCAGTCAATATGGCCAGAATAAAACAGCCAGATTTTACCAACAGCTCATAGGGACAATCAAAGAAACTGATGCATCTCAAGACGCCTGTATCGTCAGACTGGCCTGGTCAAGCGGATGGATCGGCATAACTGGCGGCTGGCTGCAGGATGATGAACTTATGCAGGTGCGTGAAAAAACGACATTGGGGAAAAAAGGTCATCCTGTTTTCCCTAAAACACGCAGGCTGGCCATGGCCGACGGCACCCCCTGTCTCCCTCTGGGTTGGGTGAAGGTCAGCGTCACGGATACAGCGGTTTTTTACCGGGCCGGAACCGCAGTTGAAGATGTAGGTGAACAGGCCGAAACATCTTCACCGGAACCTGTCGAAGAAACTCCGGTTGACCCGGAGAAGATACGCCGAGATAAACGTGAGCAATTTACAGCTTCACTGCCAAACCCCCAGGATTTCCCCGCCCAGTCCACTTCTTTTATTAAGAGAGTGAGAGATCAGGACGATGAAGACCTGCGCCGGGAGTTGTGCAAGTTGCTGCTGGATCTGGCGTCCAAACTCCCCAAGAAAAAGAAATTGGCTAAAGCAATCAAAAACGGAAAACAATGGGCCGTTGCCCTGCAGAATTTATGTATTGAAAATGGTCTGGAAATATGAAGCCGAAACTTTTTCTTCTCTTTAACCATACCATCACGGAGTTGCAGGAAAAGGACGCCCGAGCCGGCCTGG
>JAOZOY010000064.1 GCA_029933005.1 Deltaproteobacteria bacterium | reverse complement strand
GGAGTGGAGTAAAGGGCGTCTTCGGAACAAGACGGCTCACCGGTACCTCGTTAAAATGATTCAAAATTGTCATGATAAAATTTCCGCTGTCTGCCGTCATATCCGTCGGTTATTTGAGGCGGCATGGAATGACCGGTTTGTCCTGATCAGCAAATTGGTTGCGTGGTAATATCGGCTCATACTGAAAGGCAGCTTGAGTCAGACTAGCTGGGGAAGATGGAGATCCTTCTGTATCTTTCAGTGTCAGAAATTTTGCTCTGAAAGTGTTTGACAAGGACACCCTGGCAACCAAACTACAGACAGAGGTTGCTAAATTCAATCTCTAGATTACGCCGAATAATGATTGATACCATTGGCATTCAAGACCGTGCCTTTGCCTGTTCAATCTTCAGCCAGAGCCGTTTCATGGCTTGGCGCATCTCCTCATCTTTCAGGGTAGAAATCATCTCATCAAATTTTTCTTTTTTTTGAGGATCAGGTGGCGTTGACCGCGGTTCGGGTGATTGCTGTTCCGGCCGGGGCCGGGACTGGCCAAGGGAGGTGTCCAGCTGAAAACGAATATCATTGATTGAGCTGCCGGACAAAACCTGTTTTATTCTCTCAAGAATGGTCATTTTCTGAAACTGAAGCTGCTGCATCCAGACCGAATCCGAGACATTCAGCCAAAGTGTCTTGCCCCTGACGACAAAGGGTTGGGCGTGGACGGCAATGTCTTCACCCACAATTTGATCCCATAACAGGAAGACCCTGTTGCGGGAAATCTGCTTTTTCCAACCCTTTTTCTGAATAAGGGAGTTGAGCAGCTCGGACATTGGAATGGGAGATTTTTTATGTGACATGGCTGATGGCTGATGGCTGATGGCTGATGGCTGATGGCTGATGGCTGATGGCTGATAAAATAATACCAGTTTTGCCTGTTCCTTCAACTTATTCCATCTCTGATAAAAAATATTCCCGGAATTCAGGTAATCAACTCTTGCCCCTTTGCCAAGAAATCATTATAAAAGGTTCCGGCAAAGCGATTATCGCACTCATCAATCATATTACTAACCCACTAAAGTAGAAGTGGACTTAGAATTCTTAAGGATAAGTGCCTTGGCGGTAGATATAACTACCTTATTTCAAAAGTGATTCCCGAGTTTCTTATTTTTTTCGCAGAAACTCGGGCATAACGCACTAAATACCACAGGATATCCCATGGGTTTTCGCTGCGGCATTGTTGGCCTTCCCAATGTGGGTAAATCGACAATTTTCAACGCCATGACTTCCGCCGGAATCGAATCGGCCAACTATCCTTTCTGCACCATTGAGCCCAACGTGGGCATGGTGCCTGTTGCCGATCAACGTCTTGATATCCTGGCGGACATGGTCAATACCAAAAAAAAGGTTTATGCCCAGATGGAGTTTGTCGATATTGCCGGCCTGGTAAGCGGGGCCAGCAAGGGGGAAGGACTTGGCAATCAGTTTCTGGGCCATA
Source organism: Deltaproteobacteria bacterium (assembly GCA_029933005.1). Lineage (GTDB taxonomy): Bacteria > Desulfobacterota > Desulfobulbia > Desulfobulbales > SURF-16 > JAGHCC01. The sequence goes on along the minus strand of JAOZOY010000064.1, from coordinate 14,015 downwards.
TTCGTAAAGTGGATGCCATCGCTCATGTGGTTCGCTGTTTTGAGGATAGCAATATTGTTCATGTGGATGGCAGCATTGATCCCCTGCGGGACAGAGAAATCATCAATACCGAGTTGATTCTGGCGGATATTGAAACGGTCTCCAAACGACTGGTCAAAACAATCTCCCAGGCAAAATCAGGGGACAAACTTTTCAAAGACCAGGTTGTTATCCTTAAAGAACTTGAGTCGTTACTAAATGAAGGCAAGCCGGCCCGTCTTCTTGAAACCGATGACACAGGAAAAAACCTGCTGAAGGAACTCTGTCTGCTCACGACCAAACCGGTCTTGTATGTCGCCAATGTCAATGAAGATGACATTGCCACCGGCAATGAGTGGGTGACACAACTCGAAGCTGCGGCAAAAAAAGAAGGAGCTCCGGTTGTCGTCATCTCCGGGGCCATTGAAGAAGAGCTCAGCACTCTCGATTCGGACGAGCGTCAAGATTTTCTTACTGACATGGGAATGAAAGAATCCGGTCTCAACAGGCTGGTCAAGGCCGGTTATGAATCGCTTGGACTGATCAATTATTTCACCGTGGGTGAACAGGAGACAAAGGCCTGGACTATTCCTGATAATACGACAGCTCCCATGGCGGCCGGTGTGATTCATACGGATTTCGAACGGGGCTTTATCAAGGCCGAAGTTATTTCCTATGATGACTATATTGCCTGCAATGGTGAAGCCGGAGCAAAAGAAAAAGGACTTCTCCGCCTGGAAGGCAAAGAATATATTGTTAAGGATGACGACTGTATTCTTTTCAGATTTAATGTATAATTAGTTTTATTGGCTATATTGGTTGAATTTGTTAAACTGGTTGAACCAAAACAAGGACAAACACATGGACGACAGACAACGTTTAAAAAAAATCATCCTGGAAAAATCATACCGTAAGGGAAAATTCAAGCTCTCCTCCGGTCGTGAATCCGATTTTTATATTGACGGCAAGCAGACCACCCTGTCAGCGGAAGGTGCCTGGCTCTGCGGCAAGCTCATTTTTTCCATGATCAAAAATCATTCTGAAAATATTCTTGCCGTAGGCGGCATGACCCTGGGAGCCGATCCGCTGGTCACCGCCGCATCCATTGTCAGCTACATTGAAAAACAGCCTATTCCTGCCTTTATTGTCAGAAAAAAATCAAAAGGACATGGCACCGAGGCCTATATTGAAGGCCAGAAAAACATGGAACCGGGTTGCGCGGTCTCCCTGCTCGAAGATGTGGTGACCACTGGCGGCACCCTCTTTAAAGTTATTGAAAGAGTTGAGGCCCAAGGCTTTAAGGTGGTCCAGATCATCACCATGGTTGACCGCCAGGAAGGGGGCGCCGAAGCCCTGAAAAAAAAAGGCTACACCCTGGAAACGATCTTTACCAGAGAGGAACTGCTGGCGGGATCATAAATTGATGTAAGGGCCTGGCACTGAGAGTTCACCAAGGATTTTAGTCCCTGGTCAACTTTTACGAATTGGTAGCGCAAAAGGAATGACAAATCATGCAGTGCAAGAAATGTAACGGTGAGCTGGAAGTGGCCAGAAGCTGCCGCCGGGTGCGGATGCGGTGTACTTCCTGCAAAGAGGAATATCAAATCCACGAAGTGGCAAATGAACTAGACGACAAAACAGTCTCCATCCTGGAAAGGTACACCGCTATTATTTATGATTAGCTGAACATAACGTAACTGCTCAATATTTAGTGATGCTTGTTTGGCGTAGGAGCCCGGTCCTCCGGGCGATTATGTTCGGCTGATGCTGCAAACTCCCATTATATCGCCAGGAGGACCGGGTTCCTACTAATTCCCACACAACTGGCAATATCGTACACCATATCTGTTTTGGGAAGATTGCCACCACTTATAGAAAAATTACACAACTACCACTCCAGCCGCAAAGTATTATCCAGCGCATTGGCTTTGGCCAGTTTCACCTTAACAACATCACCGGGCTCAACCCGTACTCCCTGGTTGAGCGGCAGATCACTTTCCAGCAGTACATCTTTAATGACAACCTGAATCCGCCGCGGCTGAATTTCAAGAATCAGAACACTCAATTTTTCACCCACTCTTTTTTCCAGATATTTAAACAACCAGTAACGATGACGCTGATAACGGACCTGGTTGGCTCTTGATAAAACCGCCAAAATTTTCCCGCCAAACTGTTTACATTCGGCCAAGGTAAAAAGAGGGCCATCACCCTTGAGAACATTTGCCAACTGATGCTGCATGATCATATCCAGCAGACGCCGGATGGGCGAGGTCAATGTAGTGTATTGCGCCACGCCCACCCCGCTGTGCAATTTAGGCTTGCTCGACAGTTCACCCCTGGAAAGATTCCTGCGCTGTCGGAAATTAAGGAAAAGATCTTTGTCATAGCCATGGATCAGCCTCCTGCGGGGCAACGCCTGGGAACGGTACAGGGCGGGAATTTCACGATCACAAAAATAACTCGCTCCCACGCTGTTGGCCAACACCATAAATTCCGCAACCAGGGTTCGGCCCGGGGTGTCAACCTCGTTTAGCCTTACATCAACGTCGTCACCATGAACCGTGACATTTACATCAGGAATCGGCAGCAACATGGCGCCGTTATCGATCCTGCGCTGCTGTAACCTGAGACTGAGAAGGGAGAGAATTTTCAGTTCCTCGTCATTTTCCAGCATTTCGTCAACCTGGCCATAGGTCAACCGTCGTTTGACCCGCACGACACTGCGCTGCACTGTATGGTCAAGGACCTCACCATCGGCGGAAAGCAACACCATAAAACTGAGCGCAGGTCGAACCCGATCGCAAATCAGGCTGCATACCCCCTCGGACAGGGATGGCGGCAGCATGGGGATCTGCCCATCAGGGAAATAAATGGAAGTTCCCCGTTCCACGGCAGCGGAAAAAAGCTGGGAACCGGGCGTGACCCACGGAGTTACATCAGCAATATGAATGCCCACCATAAAACCGTTTTCCCGTTTTTCCACATGCAGACCATCATCAAAATCCCTGGTGCTTTCACCGTCAATGGTCATTACAGGGAGATGAAGTAAATCAAGGCGACCGTCCGCCAGGAGTTCAGCAGTGGAAGGCTCATCGACTTCAGCCTCGAGCAGAACTTCCCGTGAAAACTCAACAGGAAGATCCTGACGCAGAAGGGGAATATTTTCGTTTTTATCCCATACTCCGGCAGCAACAAGCAGATGAAAGGCGTCATGGGGGCGGGTCAAGCGCGCCCTTTTCAAAAGCTCCCTGGCAACATCGCTTTCCGGCGCGTCATTGCCCTGAAGATAGTATTCCCGCAACAGAGCAAGACATTTTTCTCTCTCTGGCCAGTTCACTGGTTCCCTGCCCTTTTTAAGAACTTCCAGGGCCTGGGCTCCCTGATCAAGAAGCTTCTCCCTGGCCTTTTCTTTTTCAGCACTGTCCCTGAGCTGCTCGACAGTCTCTGCAGAATGGACAAGAATTTTTCCTGCTTTGTATTTAAAAAAAAGATGATCCCTGAATACGCAACGCAGAAAAGCGGCAAGATGATCATCACTGACATCCTCGCCAAAACTTAAACCGGCCAGGAAATCTGGCGAGAAAGAAGATTCATCCTCCTCGGAGGCCAGTTCCCAGATTTCTTCAAGCTCAACCGGTTCGGTCAGGGTCTGACGTTTCTCGGCGGTTTTCTGAAGCAGACGCTGAATATCTTCCCTGGATTGTTCAACAGCATATGAATGACCGGTATGGTGGACAATCCGCGACACGGGCAGATTCATCTCCCTGCCCTTTTGATTCAAAATACGCAGACGCTTCCCGCTGTCCCGGGTCACCAGGGCGCAGATAAATTTTGACTGATCAAGATATTCAATTATTTTCCCTTGCAAAGTCATGGGTATTCCTTATACTTGCCTCCTTCATTCATAGAAGGAAGAATGGTAATGTTAAAATTTAGGTAAATGTTTATACATGATTTGGGTTATAATCTCTTGAAATTTTTAAGACATTGACCCAATTGTCATTTTTTACGAAACCGTCACATCGTCAAAAGACATAAACCCAAAAAGTATAATGACAAAAAACCACATGGAAAATTATCAGAAAAAAGCGGTCAAATCAGGAGTTATTTCCCTGATTGGTCCGCCCAATGTGGGTAAATCGACTCTGCTCAACTGTCTGCTCGGTCAGAAAATTTCCATTGTCTCGCCCAAACCGCAAACCACCAGAAACCGGATTCCCGGTATTCTGAACGGGCCGGATTACCAGATTGTCATTCTCGACACGCCCGGCATTCATAAAGCAAACAGTCCCCTGAACCTGGAAATGGTAAAAATCGCCTTTGATTCCCTGTCCGAGGTGGATATCATTATTTTCATGATTGATGTCACCTTTCCTTTGCCGACAAAAATCCCTGACGCGGCCGACTATCTTGAAAAGGCGGGCAGACCCGTTATCCTGCTGATCAACAAGGTGGATCTGATTCCGAAAGAACGGCTGCTGCCCATCTTCAAGGCCTATGAAAAGCTGTACCCGTTTCAGGCTATGATCCCGATTGCTGCCCTGCATGGAGACGGCGCCGATATTCTCCTTGAAACCATCCTCCCTCTTCTGCCATCGGGACCGCCTCTTTATCCCATCGATATTCCCACTGATGCGACCGAACGTTTTATTGTTGCCGAGATGATCCGGGAAAAAATCTTTCTTCTGACCAGTCAGGAGATTCCCTATTCCACAGCCGTCACAGTTGACCGTTTTAAGGAAAATGAGGCGACAAACCGGATTACGATTCATGCCACTATTTTTATAGAAAGGAATTCACAGAAAGGAATTTTGATTGGCAAAGGCGGCAGTATGTTGAAAAAAATCGGTATCAGGGCCAGAAAAGATATAGAAAAGCTGCTCGGCGCAAAGGTAAATCTGAAACTGTGGGTCAAGGTGCAGAAAGAATGGACCCGGGATATACGTTTTTTAAAAGAATTAGGTTTTTGAAGGGCTAAAGCAACTATTCAGCGTAGGCTGGAAATTACCCTTTACTCCGTAGTGTAACTGTTCAGATGTGCTTCAGGTAAGCGTAGACTCCGAAATGGATGAAGATGAAGTGCAACTGAATAGTTACGGGCTAAAAAGAAAAAGGAACCTGTCGGGACAGGTTCCTTTCATTATAATTCTCTTCTGATGCTGAACTTCTTAATTAAATAACCAAATCAAGCTGACCTTTCCGGTATGATGCAGGCAAACCTTTTCCATCCTGATCAGTAATGGCAGGATTGACTTCTTTTTCTGAATGGGCCATGCGATTTTGCTCGGCTATCTGTCCAGCAGCACTTATCCCTCTAGAAACCTCCAGCGCCACAGAGCTCAGGTCGGCAACCACGGCCGGCCCCACGGTGGTTTGACCACTCTCGGACGGATTACTTTCCCGATTATCTTTCGGGCCTTCCGCTGAAGACAAACCTGGAGTTTTGTTATTGGCATACAGAGCTGCAATATGAGTCGAGTCAACGATCACAACACCACCTCCCTTGTTTTGAGCAATCAATTACTTTATTTTATGTTTTATTTCCTGTTTTGTCTAATTTTTCAATTCGTAAGGTGTAAAAACAGGTGAACCTCAAAAATTTATATGTTAATCTGACAGATTCAATTCAATATTATTTTCAGCTACGAATACCACAAAAAAACATACTTTTTTCTCTCTTGTTTTCGAGTTTTTCGTGGCAAAAAGAATGATAGAGGTATTTATATGAAAGAGGTCAGAGTTCGTTTTCCACCCAGTCCAACTGGGTATCTCCATATCGGCGGTGCCAGAACAGCCCTCTATAATTGGCTTTTTGCCAAAAAACACGACGGTAAGCTTATCCTGAGAATCGAAGATACCGATGCGGAACGATCCACCAAGGAATCAATTGAGGGCATTCTTGACGGCCTGAAATGGCTTGGCATTGACTGGGATGAAGGACCCTATTTTCAGACCGATTTTGCCCAGGATCATATTGAGGCGGCAAACAGACTGATTGAAACCGGTCATGCCTATAAATGTTTCTGTACAAAAAAAGAGCTTGATGCAAAAAGGGAGGCTGCCCTGGCAGCAAAAAAGGACATTAAGTATGACGGGACGTGCCGGAATCTGACTCCTGAACAAATCGCGGAAAAAGAAAACCAGAAAATTCCTTACGTCATCCGTTTCAAAACGCCAAAAACAGACGGAGTGGTGACCTATGATGATAAGGTCCTTGGAAAAATCAGCCGGGCCTATCATGATATCGAGGACTTTGTTATTGTCCGCTCCAACGGTAAGCCCCTTTACCTGCTCTGCAACGTGGTTGATGATATCCGGGACCGCATCTCCCATATCATCCGCGGCCAGGATCACATGAGCAACACCACCCGCCAGGTTCTGCTCTACCAGGCCCTTGGCGCCGAGGTGCCGATTTTTGCCCATATGCCCCTGACACTGGATCTAAAAAAAGCCAAGATTTCAAAACGGAGTCATGGCGAAATCGTAGCGGTCCAATTTTACCGCGACCACGGTTTTCTGCCTTGGGCTCTGTGTAATTTTCTTGTCCTGCTTGGCTGGTCCACATCTGATGACCAGGAGATTTTCTCTAAAGAAGAACTGATCCAGGCCTTTTCCCTGGAGCGGATCAACAAGGCTAATTCGATTTTTAATTACCGTAAGGGCGATCCTAAATTCTTCACCGATCCCAAGGCCATTAATATGAATGGTCACTACCTTCGCACCATGCCCATTGAAAAAATTGGCGAACTGGTCAAAAAAGAATTTATTGAGGAAAAAATCTGGGATGATGCTTATGATCATGACAGAAAAGAATGGTATCTCAAGACCCTGGATATGATCCGCGATCGTTTTTTCACCCTCAAAGATTTTGCCTCCCAGGGACGGGCCTATTTTGCCGATGATTTTGAAATTGATCCCAAGGCCCTGAAAAAAAATCTTCGCAAACATCCGGACCTGAAGGAATGGCTGCCACAATTGGCTGATCGCTTTGAGTCTGTTGCGGACTTCACCAAGGATGAGACTGAACGGGTTGCCAGGGAATTCGCCGAAGAGATAAATGTCAAACCGGGAATTCCGATCAACGGCTCCCGGGCCGTTATTACCGGCCAGATCAAAGGCCCAAGCATGTTCGATGTTTTTGAGATTATCGGCAAAAAGAGGGTGGTGGCCCGGTTACGGAATGCGCCGAAATACTTTAATGAATAACGTGTAAACCGCAAATAGGGTATATTTTTTTAACCCTGAGTCTCTGTGACATTAAAAAAATTGACAGACATGAAAGCAAAAAAAAACGAATCATCTTCAACCGACTTTATCCGGACAATTATTGCTGAGGATCTGCGTAATAACAAAAATGACGGTCGGCTGGTGACTCGTTTTCCGCCGGAGCCAAACGGTTTCCTCCATATCGGTCACGCCAAGTCCATCTGCCTCAACTTCGGCATCGCCTTGGAAAACCCGGCCGGCGTCTGTCATATGCGTTTTGACGACACCAATCCCTGCAAGGAAGAGGATACTTATGTACAGGCCATTCTTGAAGATGTCAAATGGCTGGGATTTGACTGGGGTGATAATCTTTTTTACGCCTCCGACTATTTTGATCAACTTTATGAATATGCCGTCGAGCTGATCAAAATTGGCAAGGCCTATATCTGCGACCTCAATGCAGATGAAATGAGACGGTTCCGGGGCACTCTCACCGAACCAGGTAAAGACAGTCCGTACCGGGAGCGGTCAGTGGAGGAAAATCTCGACCTTTTTACACGGATGCGTGACGGCGAATTTCCAGAAGGAAGCCACATTCTGCGAGCAAAAATCGATATGACGTCGCCAAATCTGAACATGCGTGATCCGGCTATTTATCGAATTTTGAAAGCACGTCATCACCGCACCGGCGGCAAATGGTCCATCTACCCGATGTATGACTTTGCCCATTGCCTGTCGGATTCAATTGAAAAGATTACCCACTCCCTCTGCACTTTGGAATTTGCTGATCACCGCCCTCTTTACGACTGGTTCCTTGATATTCTTAAAATCACCCATCCCCAACAGATCGAATTTGCCCGCCTCAATCTTGATTTCACGGTGGTGAGCAAAAGAAAATTACGTCAGCTGGTGGACAAAAAAATGGTCTCAGGCTGGGATGACCCCCGCATGATGACCCTGTCTGGTCTCAGGCGCAGAGGGTATACACCAGCTTCAATTCGCAATTTTTGTAAAACCATCGGCATTGGCAAGCGGGAAAACAGAATCGACATGGGGGTTCTGGAAAACTCCGTTCGTGACGATCTGAACGAAACAGCGCCAAGGGTCATGGGCGTTCTGCAGCCGCTCAAGGTGATCATTGACAACTATCCGCAAGACCAGGAGGAAGAACTGGAAATAGCCAATCATCCTAAAAAAGCGGAAATGGGAACGCGCAAGATCCCCTTTAGTCGCGAGATCTATATTGAACAGAATGATTTTATGGAAGATCCGCCAAAAAAATTCTTCCGCCTGGGACCGGGCCGGGAAGTGCGACTGCGCAACGCCTATTTCATCACCTGCACAGAGGTAATCAAAAATAAGGATGGTCGGGTGACGAAGCTGCATTGCACCTATGATCCGGCAACAAAAGGCGGCTCCGCGCCTGATGGCCGCAAGGTAAAAGGCACCCTGCACTGGGTTTCAGCCAGACATTCCCTGGAGACTGAAATCAGACTTTATGACCGGCTTTTTTCGGTTGAAAATCCGGAGGCGGACAAGGAAAAAGATTTCAAGGACTTCCTGAATCCCGACTCCCTGATCAAGTTGATTGGCTGCCGAGTGGAACCAGGTCTTGCCGAACTTCAACCAGGCCGGCAGGTCCAGTTTGAACGGCAGGGTTATTTCTGTCTGGATTCGATCGACTCAAAGCCGGATAAACCTGTGTTTAACCGTATTGTCACACTGCGTGATACCTGGGCCAAACTCAAAAAGAAAAAATAGCTTTAAAGACTAAAGCTTCAAAGGGGAAGGAATTCAATGAATCCAAAACAAAGGAGACGGCCATGAAAATTCTGAAACAAATTTCTGTATTGTTTTTCATTGCATTTTTTGTGATCGGATGTGCTGAAAGCCGATCCGGCAAAGTCTACAGCCGGGACGAAGCACGTAAATCTCTTGCGGTCCAATATGGCATAGTGCTGGAAATTCATGCAGCCACAATCGAAGGGACCAAAACAGCAGCCGGTCCCCTGCTTGGCGGCGCAGCCGGTGCGGTGGTGGGCAGTACTGTTGGCGGCGGTTCCGGTAAAACAGTGGCGACAGTTCTCGGTGGCATTGCCGGTTCTCTGGGAGGAGCTGCCATTGAAGAGGGGGTAACGCGTAAAAATGCCGTGGAAATCACTGTTCGATTAGACAATGGCAAGACTCTTGTTGTAGTGCAGGAAGCAGATGAAATTTTTCAAGTCGGTGACCGAATCAGAGTCATCAAGGGACCTGACGGCACGACCAGAGTCAGACAGTAATTAATAAGGAACCTCAATAAGTGCTGGCAATCTCCTCAAAACAGATTTGGATTGCGAAAGTTGCCGGTTGTGTGAAAACCGCAGGAGCCGGCCCTCCGGGCAATTATGTTCGGCTTATGCTGCAAACCTTCATTATATCGCCCCTAGGGCCGGACTCTTACTAAACAAGGTCAGAGAAATAAAGACAAAAAAAACGGCGGGTCAAAAGACCCGCCGTTTTTTTTTGAAAATAAATTTCAAAACTGAAAATTATTTCATCTCAATATAACTTTACTCTTCTCAAAAACTATCTCCAAATCCACTCTGTTTTCAAATCAATTTTCTTTTCTTCCTCAAAGAAAATCACTTCATAACCATCAAATTCTCCGAAAGGAACATACCAGAGTTTGACGCTGACAACAAGTTCATCATTAATGAGCTCACGTTGTTTTTTACCATCTTTAAAAGGGTAAGGAATCTCAAATCTCTCATGAACATGTTTCATGGGCGGCAAACTGGTTTCCGCAAGAAGTCCACTCTTCTCATACGGTCCCCTGCCCATTTCACTGCCTCGACCAAAGCGGCCGGGGTATGGCATGTAAATTCTCTGATCATTGTAAATCTCTTTCCCATCCGTTGTTTTCGCGGTCACATCCAGGACCAGCCGGTTAGGAGTCGGTCAGCCGTCAGGGATGACATGACCTGTCTTGTTGTAGAGATCAACTTTGATAATACCTTTGGGAATAACACCTTCCTCCTTGTTCTTCCTCCAGAACAGAGAACGGGCTTCAACTTTCACATCCAGAGCCATTTTGATCATGGTCTCATCATTATAGGCCTGCATATCATGGCCGAGACCGGACTTATGCATGTGGCATTCCTGACAACTGTCAGAACCGCCGTGGGCTACATATGCATAGAGATAACTGCCGTATGCGGTGGCGCACTGAGAAGGCTCGTCCAACTCAAAATTAGGTCCCAAGCCGTGACACTGACCACAGAAAATGGACTCACCCAATGCCGGAGCCTTGGCCATTTTCGGAAATTTTTCATCATCATGATCACCGTCCTGGGAACCATAAACTGTATCCGGCTGGGCATAACCGTCTGCCCATTTATGGATGATGGCCATCTTGTTGTGGCAAACCATGCAGCCGATGTTGAGGCTGGCAATCTTCTCTTCCAATTCGTCAGCCAAATCCTCATTGCCTTCCTTACTGGCCTTTTGCCAACCGCGGATGGTTGCGACAATCTCCCGGGCCACATCATCCGTAGCCTCATCAAGCTGGGGCAGATGGCACTTGGCGCAAAACATCAGGCTTTCCACGGTGATATCCTTATCCTCTTTCACACCGGAATAAGGAAAAAGCTTTAAACCCTTGTCAATGGCGGTGATAATGGTCGGCGCTGTCCTCGGAGTGCCAAGGATGGAATGAGAATGAAGAGAATTATCCCATTGTTCATGGGCCTCTTCATGACATTCCATACATCTGCTTGAATCGTAGCGGGCTACAAGTTCCTTAATAGTCTTGGCCTTTGCTGGTGCTGCCGGCTCAGGACCACCAGCACAATAAGCGCCAGATGCCCATAATGCCGTCATGGCAAACAAAGACACACCGATTTTCACTACCTTTTTCATGGCTCCTCCTTTGAATAAATTCGTCTCATTCAACATGGTCATTTTTCATTATTAAATTAAATACTTAATAATGTTTTTTCCTATTGCAAAACAACTTAGTCAAAGGTTTACCCGATCGTCAAGAAAATTTCCAGCGGTATTCATTTTTATTCCCCCTCTATCTCTCACCTTTCAAAAACGCTTCCGCCTCGTCCACCGCGTTCTTGCTGCCGATAACAAGCGGCACCCGCTGGTGTAAACTGGTGGGTGTAATATCCAAAATATTCTCGCCATCATCGGTGATGGCCCGCCCTCCGGCCTGCTCGGCAAGCAAGGCTAAAGGAGAGGCTTCGTAAAGAAGGCGGAGTTTCCCTTCAGGTTTTTCAGGATCCTTTGAATCTCTTGGATAAAGAAAAATGCCGCCGGTAATTAAATTTCGATGAAAATCCGCCACCAGGGAACCGATATAGCGGGCGCTGTATGGCCGGCCCGATGGTTTATCATCCTCCCTGATATAATCCATGTAACGACGCATATTATCACTCCAGTAACCATGGTTTCCTTCATTGACGCTGATATATTTACTTTTTTCCGGCATTTTTATATCCGGATGGGAAAGGAAAAACTCCCCCACACTGGGATCAAGGGTGAAACCGTGTACGCCTTCTCCTGATGAATAGACCATAATTGTACTGGAGCCATAAATGATGTAGCCGGCCGCCACCTGCTCCCTGCCCCTTTGCAGGACATCGCTATCAATGCCCTGGCGCCACTGGCTGACACGGCGGTGTATGGAAAAAATTGTGCCGACATTGACATTCACGTCAATATTGGACGAACCGTCCAGAGGGTCAAAGGCCAGGGTATATTTCCCTTCATAACCCTCCATTACAGGAATGATATCATCATTCTCTTCGGAGGCCATGACACAGATATAACCTGAGCGGGCCATGCGCTTTATAATGGTTTTGTTGGAAAACTCGTCAAGCTTCTGCACCTCCTCACCCTGGATATTTGTTTTCCCGGACAAACCGAGAATATCGGCAAGGCCGGCCATGTTGACCTCGGCGGAGATAATTTTCGCCGCAACAATCAACTCACTGAGTAAGCCGGACAATTCACCGGTGGCCTGAGGATGCATTCGTTGACTGTCCATAATCTGACGACTGACGGTAATACCTAATGGTCTGTTCATTATTTTTCTCCAAAAAAGTTATCTGACATGAGAAAATACCGTAATTCGTAATTTCATTTTTTTATTCAAAAAAAGGAATTGTCCAAAAATAACTCAAACAATCAATAGTTGAGTTATCTATGAAAAGATATTATTAATCAAACACGAGACAATAGAATTCCATCCTTCATTTTGGCTTACTATGCCGGGAGAAACAACTCCTGTCAAACAAAAAACCGTTTCCCTCAGGCCTCCGGTCACTCATGAACGTGCCAGATCAGTCTCCCCGAAAAAAATCTTCCCATCTCTCCGCCGGTCAATACCGCTCCTATTTCAAACTACTTTCAACGAACCACCAATTCAGACGTCTCTGGCTGGCTGGTGTGATCAGCCAGCTCGGTAACTGGTTGAACTATATCGGCATTTTTGTTCTGCTCACTCATTTGACAGGCTCTGGTCGAGCGCTGAGCTGGTTTCTTCTGGCCAAATTTATCCCCACAAGTTTCCTGGGGCCGGCCGCCGGCGTACTGGCCGACAGGATCTCCAGAAAGAAGATCATGATTACCTGCGACCTGGTCAGGGTCGTGATCGTTCTCTGTTTCCTGCTTGTCAAACGAGAGGAGCATGTCTGGATCATTTATCTTCTGGCCCTGCTGCAGGAATCATTGTGGACCTTTTCAGATCCGGCCAGACGGGCTTTGCTGCCGAATCTCTGCCGACAGGAAGAACTCAATGTAGCAAACGGACTCAGCGGCGCAACCTGGTCGATCATGCTGGCCTTTGGCGCTGCGTTGGGAGGTTTTATCTCCTCAATATTCGGCTGGGAAACCGCTATTGTTCTTGACGCCCTGACCTTTCTTGCCTCCGCTTTCATGCTCATGGAACTCCGCTTACCGGAACATGACAAAAAAGAGAAAAAAAAGACTCGCTGGGTGGATTACCTTGGATTCGATGATCTCAAGGAAGGATTCAAATATATTAAAAATCATGGACAGGTGGGAATGGTTCTGCTGGTAAAAAGCGGCTGGGCCTTGTCCGGGGGAATCCTGGTCATGCTGACTGTTTTTGGCGAGCAGGTCTTTAGCGGCTCGGGCCAGGGGGGATACAGCGGTATTCTTTATAGTTTTCGCGGAATAGGAGCAGCGGTGGGACCAATTCTGGCTTGGCGTTTTTTGGGTGAAACACATTCAGCCATGTTTCGTTCAATAGGATTATCTTTCTTTGCGGCCTCGGCCAGTTATCTTCTTTTCAGCCAGGCACCGAACATCGGATGGGCTGTTCTCTTTGTCTTCTGCGGTCATCTGGGCGGTTCGGTACAATGGGTTTTCAGCACCGCCCTTCTTCAGCAGATGGTCCCCGACCAGTTCAGGGGCAGAGTTTTTGCAGTTGAAATGGCCCTTCTCACCTTCATTTTAAGCATTTCAACCTATTTTACCGGCTCAGCCCTGGACAACGGAATGCATCCCCGCCAGGTGGTGCTGCGGTTGGCTTTGCTTTTTCTGATTCCAGGCATTCTCTGGACGATTTACAGGTTACGGGAAGAAAGGAAAGGAAGGGAAAGGCTGAAGGCTGAAGGCCGATAAGCGAGCGCAGCGAGACATCAAGAGGGCTGGCGGTACTTTATCTATTCGGCAAGGCAACCGGGAGGGGTAGAAAATCACGGCATTTATTTTAACAGTTACTACCTCAACTTTCCGGGTTAATGTATTGTATGGATTTAATGATGTTTTTTCGTAGG
>JAOZOY010000018.1 GCA_029933005.1 Deltaproteobacteria bacterium | reverse complement strand
CGGCACCTGTAAACGCTTATAGAATAAGGAGTTACCTGAAAGCTTGGTGATTTTAGCCCGTGATTGGTTACACGGAAACTTATAATTTGAAGAACGCCCCTATTATTACAGGGGCCTGTTACGTTATGTTGTGCCAACGCAGGCTTGGCTTAAATCCGGCATAAAATTTGCTAAGTGTTATGTGGTATGCTAACCGGCATTATTACGAATGACTTCATTTTTGCTTAAAATATAGGAGGTTAACAGAAATATCCCCCACAAACAGCTTCAAACAAATTCCATTATACCGAAATTACATGCGTTTCTTTTCACTTTTCTGAAAAAAATACGAGTATCAGACGATTCAATGCAGAGAAATAAACCAAATAACCTCAGGCAATCAGAGGTGGATCGCCGGCAATACACATTAAAGACATTTATGTTGTCGTCTTACCGAAAACGCCGGGTGGCAGCACGGAGAAATGAAGATCAAGAGGCAGGATACTATGTTGACTGTCACGAACCCTTTGTTGTGGCCATATCACTCGGTATTCTTCTTTTATGCGTGGCAGATACCTTTTTTACAATGATAATTGTAAACAATGGCGGCATAGAGCTCAATCCCTTCATGAACATGTTCATTGAAAAAGATTACAAAATCTTCTTTTTCATCAAATATGTGCTTACAGCCATAGGTCTTTTGATTGTAATTGCCCATAACCGTTTCCGCATATTCAAATTTCTCTACGGATACCATATTCTATTCGCCTTCTTGTTTATTTACTCACTTCTTGTTTCATATGAACTGGCCATTTTGCAGCAACATTTAAAGTTATTCTGATGTTATAACTAAGCCGTGTTGAATCTGAGTGCTCTTTCTAAAAGTCAGATTGCCAGCTTTAATAACGCAATCCTCTTTTGCCCCATTTTTCATTTCCTCCACTTCCTGCTCTTTTCTTTTTCCTTGATTTTATCTTCAGGTGTGGAAATATGCCTCTACCAAACCGAAGTTCCGGAACCTTTATTTGTTGCCGGCATTGAGTCGGTTACATCACGTTTCACAAAGTGATTAAGGATTGGATAGAAATGTTGCCTTATTTCAAAATTTCATTTTTTGTGCTCCTTTTACTTTCTCTTGCCGGATGTAACGGCAAGCCGCAAGAAAATCCAAAAAAAGAACTGCTCATTTTCTGTGGCATCACCATGACCAGGCCCATACAGGAAATTGCTTCCCTGATCGAAGCGGAGCGAAATTGCGTCATAAAAATTATTCAGGGTGGGTCGGGTAACCTTCTGCGCAGCATCAAGGTCAATGGCTTGGGCGATCTCTATCTGGCCGGTGACGAGACCTTCATTCAGCAAAGCCTTAAGGAAGGACTTGTGACAAAAATCGTGACCGTGGGCTTTAATCACCTGGCTCTGATTGTCCAGAAAAACAATCCCCTTTCCATCTCTGCCGACCTTGAAAACCTTGCCGACAAGAAATACAGGGTGATGATCGCCTCATCAAAAAGCTCCAGTGTCGGCAAGGTAAGCGAAAACATCCTTCGCAGCCATTCACTTTACCAAAAGGTATTGAATAATGCCCTCTACCTGACCACCGACTCCAAGGATTTAATGCTGTCAATTCGAAACAAAAAGGCGGATGTGGCCTTAAACTGGTATGCTGTGGCGCAATGGGATGAAAATCGTGAATTCATGGATGCGCTGCTCCTGCAAGGAAAAGACGCCTCCTGCAACACACTGATTCTTGGTCTGCTACGCTTTTCCGTTTATCCCGATATTGCCACCCGTTTTATGGAACTGGCCTCCTCGCCCCAGGGAAAAACAATTTTTGGCCGTTACGGTTTTCATTTACAAATGAACATACATGAAACAGACATCTAAATCCATCAACCGTAACAGCTCTATTTTCCTGGTCATCTTCCTGGCCGGATTCGGTCTTTTACTGGTGCAACACTATCTTTTTCTGCAACAAACAAAAAAGCTCGAACTGCAGACTGAAAATCAACACGACAGAATTATGCTGGGCAAGATGATCTCTAATAATCTCAACAACATCGAGGCCTATTTTTTCAAACTTCCCACCTCAAGTGAGTCCAATATACATCAACTGTACCGTGATATCATTTTTGAAAAAACAAACAAAATCAAACAGGCTCTTTCCGTGATCGAAAAGGGTGGCTCCATCGATTATGTCATTCCGCTGAATCTACCGGAACAAAATGAAATGGTCACGACGTTAACTTACCAGCCCGTCAACCAGGAACGTTATATTCTGGAAATCATCGAATTACGTCCCGCACTGCTCGAGGTGGAGGAAAGGCTCGAGAGTCTGATGGCTATGGTCAAACTTCGAGACCGGTACTTAAAAAATCAGAATTCACAAAACCTTTTCCCACTGATCCAAAAAATAAAAACATTTTTAAAAGAGTGTTCCCCTCTTTTTGTTCGCATGAATGAAAACACGAATCTTCTTTTTTTCAAAAGCCGGCAACATCTGGCCCGCATCGAGCAGTCCGTAGCCGCTGAACTGAAACAATATCGCCTTTTAGAGGCCGGCCTTGCCTTATCTATTGTACTGGCTGTAACCTTTCTCCTTCAATTAACATATCAAAGACATTCAAAAATGCTGGAATTAGAACGATCACACCAGACTCTGGCAGATTCATTTCAACTTTTTTCCATGGTATTGGACGGCATGGATAACATTATTTACGTTGTCGATCTGGAAAGCATGGAGATTCTCTTTGTCAACCGCTTCACAAGAGAAAAATTCGGTGACGTGGTGGGACGTAAATGTTTTCAGGTCTTTACCGAAAAAGAACAACCAGAAATCTGCCCTTGCTGTATCGATAGAGCCACATTGCTCGACAAGGGTAAGGAAAAAGAGCGCATCATCTGGGAAAGGGAAGAAAACGGCAAAGTATATGAAATTCACGGACAGCTGATTGATTGGGAGGAAGACAGAAAGGCACTCCATGTCCTTATTTTTGATATTACGGATCGTAAACAGGCGGAAATAAGACAAAAGGAGATCAAGAAGCGTCTGACACGCTCCGAGAAAATGGAGGCCATCGGCATGATGGCCGGGGGTGTAGCCCACGATCTGAATAATATCCTTTCCGGAATTATCAGTTATCCGGAACTGCTGCTCATGGAGATTCCGAAAAAAAGCGAGATGCGAATGCCCCTTGAGACCATCAAGGCTTCAGGCGAGAGGGCCGCCGCGGTGGTGGACGATTTGCTCACCGTGGCGCGTGGAGTAGCCAGTGCCAAGAAAACAGCCAACCTTAATAATTTTGTCAGCGACTATCTAAATTCCCCCGAGTTTAATCAACTCGCCTCTCGTTATCCCCACGTCCAGGTGGCGAGCAAACTTTCTCCTGACCTTATGAATATCCGCTGCTCTGCTATCCATATCCAAAAAGTGCTCATGAATCTGGTCACCAACGCGGTTGAGGCCATTGACGATGAAGGAAAAATCAGAATTACAACCTTTAATCAATACATCGAGAGAACCGCTGAAGGCTCACAGCCTGTTGCGGAAGGGGAATATGCAGTTCTGAAGGTTCAGGATAACGGCCCTGGAATTACGACCATGGATCTGGAGCACATTTTCGAACCGTTTTATACAAAAAAAGTAATGGGGCGTAGCGGTACGGGCCTGGGCTTGTCGGTGGTCTGGAATACGATCCAGGATCATGACGGTTCCATTACTGTAGACAGTAATAAAAATGGAACAACTTTCACGCTTTATTTCCCGATCACCAGGGACGATCGTTCCCTGGCGCAGGAAACCGTGGATCTTGATCATATCAAGGGCCACGGGGAATTAATTTTGGTGATTGACGACGAAAAACAACAGCGGGAGATTGCCGGCAAAATGCTGACCCTGCTGGACTATAAGGTGGCATGCGCGGCCAATGGCGGGGAGGCAGTCGAGGCGATTAAGGAACATCCAGCTGACTTGCTGCTCCTTGACATGATTATTGAACCCGACATGAACGGCCGTCAGGTCTACGAAAAAATAAAAAAAATTTATCCGACCCAGAAAGCAGTCATTGCCAGCGGCTTTTCAGAGGATATCGAAGTTAAAAAGGCCCTGGAGCTCGGGGCCGGTGAATTCATCAAAAAACCCTATTCCCTGAAACAACTGGGGATCGCCGTCCAAAACGAGTTAAAAAAATAATACCTCTCCAGGTAACCGTTCACTGGGGTACTGATATACAGAAAACACTGTCTTGTAAACGTTTCTCTGCCCAAATTTCCAAAAACAGGAGTGTTGTGAAGAATCAAAATGATGATGTTGAAGAGTTTCTGGAACAGGTCAGGAAACCGAGCCGTTACACCGGTAATGAATTCAATGTAATTCATAAGGACTGGTCCAAAGCCCGTCTCCGCATGCTCTTGGCCTTTCCTGACCTGTACGAGATCGGCATGTCCCATCAGGGATTACAAATCCTTTACCATATTGTCAACAATCGCGCCGACCTGCTGGCTGAACGGGTTTATGTTCCGGACATTGATTTCGAAACCCTGCTCCGGGAGAGTGGCTGTTCTCTCTTTTCCCTGGAATCTCGTCATGATGTCAAAGATTTTGACATACTGGGCATTACCCTGCCCTATGAACTCTGTTACACAAACATTCTGACCATTTTTGATCTTGCCGGATTAGGCTTTCGCACCAATGGGAGACGGGAGGATGATCCCCTTGTCATCGGCGGCGGCCCCTGTGCCTTTCATCCGGAACCGATTGCGGATTTTTTTGACGCCATTCTCCTGGGAGACGGCGAGGAAGCGATCCTGGAGATTGCCGATTGTGTCTTGCAGGCCCGGCAAGCAGGCCTATCCAGGCAAGAAAAGCTTATGGCTTTGAGTGAGCTGGAAGGGATCTATGTCCCCTCCCTGTTTCAGCCCCGTTATAAAAGTGACGGCTTTTTTTCCGGCATGAAGCATCTGAGACCCGGATACAGCAAGGTGAGCCGCCGCATTCTGCCGGATCTGAATACGTTCTCTGAACTGAATCCGCCGCTGGTGCCGCTGCACAAGATCATCCATGACCGACTTGGTATTGAGATTGCCAGAGGCTGCACCCGGGGATGCCGTTTCTGTCAAGCCGGCATGATTTACCGCCCGGTGCGGGAACGCTCTCCCGACTGGATTTTTGAACGGGCCCGAAGCGGCATCGAGCAAAGCGGCTTTGATGAATTGGCACTGCTGTCTCTTTCCACCGGTGACTATTCCTGTTTGTCCGATCTGATGGTCCGACTGATGGATTATTTTGCCCACCGCCAAGTCTCTGTCTCCATGCCTTCCATGCGGGTCGGCACCTTAACGCCTGATATCATGAATCAAATCAAACGGGTACGAAAAACCGGTTTTACCGTGGCCCCGGAGGCTGGAACCGAACGACTGAGACAGGTCATTAACAAGGGGATCACCGAGGAGGATCTGCTGGCCACCTGTGAGGCCGCCTTTACACTGGGCTGGAAGCTGATCAAATTCTATTTTATGTTCGGCCTTCCCACTGAAAACCGCGCTGATCTAGATGGAATTGTTAAGCTTGTCCATAAAGCTCTGCAGACCGGTAAAAATAAAAACGGTAAAATGCGGAAGATCACGATAAGTGTCGGCACATTTGTACCTAAACCCCATACGCCTTTTCAGTGGGAGCCACAGCTCGGAGTTGAGGAGGGTTTTGCCAAAATCGATTTTTTCAAAAAAAAGCTGCGCAATAAAGGTTTGAAGTTGAAATGGTCTGATCCCCGCCAAAGTTATCTGGAAGGCGTCATGAGCCGAGGGGACAGGCGTTTGGCAGCCCTTATTGAAGAAGCCTGGCTTGAGGGTGCCCGGCTTGATGCCTGGTCGGAACACTTCCGCCTTGACATTTGGCAACATGCGGCTGAAATTTGCGAAATTGATCTGGATAAATATCTTGACCGACGGGATTTTGCCGACATTCTTCCCTGGCAGCATCTTGATATCGGGGTTGATCCTGATTTTCTCAAGAAAGAATATGAAAAAGGACTTTTGCAGGAGTATACACCGGATTGCCGGGTGCATGGCTGTCAGAAATGCGGTGTATGCGACCTCAAGACAATCAAACCCGTGGTTTTCTCAAATAAAAAGAATCAAGAGGAGAATGAATCACGGCCTGCCCGTATCAAGGGAGAAAAGAGCAGGGAAACAACAGGCCAGGGAGTTTCACACTATTTCTATAGATTGCATTACTCGCGCCTGGACCGAGCCAGGTTTTTGAGCCATCTTGAGATGCTCCTGATTTTTTTCCGAACTTTCCGGCGCAGTCATCTGAAGCTGAATTTTTCCCAGGGCTTTAATCCTTCCCCCAAGGTATCCTTCAGTCCGGCCCTGCCCCAGGGGACGGAGAGTCTAGCGGAATACCTTGTGGTGGATTTGAAAAACCCGGTCACGGACATGGAAAAATTGCAGGTCGACTTAACTCAACTCCTGCCTGACGGACTGGCCATTCTTTCCATTGAAAAAATTTCCTCCAAGGCGATTCCTGAAAAAATTGAAACCTGTTATGAGATAAAACTGCCGGTGGAGGTCAGCCGGGATTCTCTGGAAATTTTTTTGATGGCCAAGGAATTTTTCGTCTCTGTCGTCCGCAAGAAAAAAACACGCCACCTTGATTGCCGTCCCCAGGTCTCGGAGCTGTCACGACTCAAAGACACCATGCTCAGGCTGACGTTGTCCAGTGAAATCGGCAAGGCCGGGGTCAAGCCCATGGAACTCATCAACGCGGTCTTCAACTTGAGTCCCGAAGAGGTGAACCGAACCAGGATCAAAAAGATGTGGTTCCGGGAAATAGGGCAAAAGGATACAGGGAATTGATCCCGGCAAAAAAATATTTTTTCAATTAATGGTGGCAACCTGTAAACAAATCCCCCTCAATCCCCCTTTGGCAAAGGGGGAGATTAGAGGAGTGAAATCTTCTTTCCACTCCCCTTCCACGTACTTCTATACTTCTTTACTTCTGTCTTCTGACATTACCTCTTCATATTAATCAGATCATTCAGCATCTCGTCCGTGGTCGTAATAATCTTGGAGTTGGCCTGGAAACCGCGCTGGGTTGTAATTAATTTAACAAACTCCGTACCAAGATCAACATTGGACATTTCAAGGGCATTGGGGGCAATGGAACCAAGACCATTAGTGCCGGGAGTACCGGTGACCGGAGCGCCGGAATCAGTTGTCTCGGTGAAAATATTTCCGCCCTTCTTGAACATGCCTTCCAGGCTGGCAAAATTGGCCAAAGCCATCTGGGCCTTTTTTAATACCTGACCATTGGAATAATGACCCGTAATCACCCCATCCGTATCCACTGAAACCGACTGCATAAAACCTGAAGCATAACCGTTCTGGTCCTGAAAGATCGTAGTGGAGCTGTTGGCATACTGAGTGGAAGACAATGCCTCGGGAGAAAAATCAGAGCTGACCTCATTCCCCTGCAGGCTACCATCCTCACCACTGACATCGGCTTCAATGGTGTTAAATGCAGAACCAGCGGCAACATCCCAGGGATTCGCGCCGGACGCGCTTACGGAAGAGATGGCAAGCTGACTCTGGTAGCCGGTTGCCGCCGCCTCATCCGCTACCCGGTCGCTGAGTACAAGCCGGCCGGCAAAATCGATCTCGGCATCACAGTCAAAAGTCGTCTCCAGCCAGTCCAGTAATTCCTGGACCGTGCCATTGTTGGTCGCGGTCACGGTCGTGTCTACCGTAAAATTAGTCGCGGCCACAGGCGTTCCATCTCCCTTAGTCCCTGCGAAAGTAAAGATATCACCATCAGCAACCGCCGCACCGCCATCATCAAAGATACTGGGCCACAAGGTATTGGCCGTAATTACAGGCACAGTTCCACCAGTAGAAAGTCCCTGACCCTGGGAGATAACCTTACGTTTTGAGGTGGTAATATTCATAACCGTATCACCGTTAACCCCTGTTTCTCCAAACGGATTAGCATCATCGTCCGTAGAAGAACCTGCCACCGTACCGTCCACCATGACACTGACAATACTCATCCCGCTGTTGCCGCCGGTGAGATCGGTTAACTTCAGCCTGCCGGTAGCATCAATGGAGGCTGAACACTCAAAGGCCGAGCCAAGACCATCTAAAAAAGATTGAACCTTTTCATTTTGATCGACCGTATAAGTATAATTTGCCCGGCTGCCTTCATGTTGAAAACCGGTAATGGTGATTGTATCTCCATCATCAAGTTGCAGACCGTTTTGATCATAAACATTCCGCCAATAAGTCTCGCCGGTAATGTAGTCGGCTCCGGTGAGATTACTGTCCAAAGCGCCAAGTTCACTGACCAGAGTCTGCCTGGTTGTTGAGGTCTGGCCGGTATACTGAGCGCCGAGATTCAGATGGACGCTTTGGTTCGTGTCTGCGCCGGTGAAATTACAGTTAAAACTGTAATAGGAATCCGTATTTTCCAGAATAATCCGGTTATCGTCCAGGGCAGGATCCACCTCACCGTCAGGCGGCACTTCATAAGCGGCCATCTCATTGATGTTTCCCGAAGTGTCAAACTGGATCACCCCATAAAGCAGAGCGCCGGCCCCCTTATGCTCTTCATAATTAAAAGTTGTATCCGGGGCATAGATGAGCTGCTCCGTGGCCGTTAATGTTCGTAAATCTTCTGACGGATCACAGGTGACGAGAAATTCCCACTGGTTGTCCTCGGTTGTCCGATCAAAATAGACGGCAATATCATGACTGGCGCCCTTGGAATCATAAATTTTGATGGAACTGGTGTATTCATAGAGATTCGAGTCTATGGGAGCCGTGGGATTAACGGCGGCGGCATTAGTGCCGTTCCATGACTCGAACAAACGAATCTCGTTGGCTTCGTTCTCCTCGCGGGAGTCAAGATTAGCGATCACCTCCACATCCAGAGTCTCTACCGGGGGCGTGGTTTTGTCAATACGCATGTCTCCAATGGTGCCGGCCCGCTCGCCGGTGGTCTTGTCAATGGTCCAGCCCTGGGCAAAATAACCCATGGGATTGATCAGATAGCCTTCCTGATCAAAACGAAATTCACCGGCCCGGGAATACATATCCGCCTCGGCATTTTCCGGCGCCCTGAGCATAAAAAAACCCTGACCGCCGATGGCCATGTCGGTTGGGGTGGATGAGCTCTCAAAGGAACCCTGGGCAAAAAGACCATCAACCGTGGACAATGTCACGCCGCGGCCGACCTGGGACGCACCCGAGGCCGTGGAAACGGACTGGGCCAGAACATCCTGAAAGGTCGTCCGGCTTGATTTGAATGCCAGGGTGTTGACATTTGCGACGTTATCGCCGAGTACGGACATGGCTTCGCCCATGGTATTTAAACCGCTGATACTTGAATAAAGAGAACTTGATATCGCCATTTTCGGTCTCCTGTTGATTCTTTTAAATTTCTACCTGTTTAAGTAGAAGACTATCTCTTGTATTTATAAATAATTTAGAAATGGGTGAATCCCTCTGATAACTATCGAGGTTATTTAGATTGTAGGCTAAAGGCTATTAGTTTTCGAAACTCATATCTCCTACAGTCTAAGTAAATATTCGGCTTGTGTGAAAAAGTTTCGAAAAACTCGGTCTGTAAATGTTTGGATAGTGCCCCAAGTTCGTTCAAGTCGCCTTGCGAGCTATATTAGTCATATGTGAGTAAGACGAATCGGACGAAATTGGGGTGCTAGCCGAATATTTACCAGTCTAAATGCCTATAGCCTATCAGACTGAACAGTTACCCTTTGCCCTTTGTCATTCAACTATCAATTCGCATGCTGCACTACGCTGCTGACATCACTCACCGAGGCAGGGACAAAGCCGTTCAAGGTCAGTAAGGCACGGCCACTGTCAAACTCAATGCCAGTGACCAGCCCAGTCGACCTGTAATCGACCTCAACTTTCTGGCCGGCAGGATCAAAAGCCTTCACTACATAAGAGTAGGCACCAGGATCCACCTGCTCATCACTCATGTCATTGAGATCCCAATCCAACTCATACGTTCCGGCTGGCACGGAACCGACATCAATAACCCGGACAAGATGATCTGCGGCGTCATAAATTTCCACCTGGCAGACATTCGGCGCTTCCAGGAAAGTAAACTCTCCCTTGCCGCAGCTTTCTTCGGTTACTCCAATGATATTGCCTCCGGTCTGGACTTCGGTATTAAGCAGGGTCAAAAGCTGCAAGTTATTCTGGGAAGTCTGATACTCCAGCAGACTCTCCATATTTTCCGCCATCTTCATGGTCGCTTCCATGTTGCTGAACTGGGCAAGCTGGGAGGCCATTTCATAGCTGTCCATGGGCTTCATGGGATCCTGATACTGGAGCTGAGTGATGAAGAGTTCCATGAAATCACTTCTATCCAGTTCTTTTTTCCCCACCGGCTCAAACAGATTTTTCTCTTCAGCCATGGGAATATTTGTTGACAGGGCCGCTACGCTCATCTTGTTTCTCCTAAACTTAAACCATCAGACTGATGCTGTTTTCATGGTCAGTCAATTTATTCCTTGTCCGGTAAAAATCAATCTCTTCCAAAATCTCCAACTGTTCATCCATATCCGATCCCGATGTCCAGGCCTGCTCAAAACGCTGCCATGCCGCACCTTCATCATCATGCTGTCCCACAGAGACCGAACATTCACCCAAGGTGAATCCTTGCTGTTCCATGTTGTCGCGAAACTCCTGCATATGACTCTCAAGCAGTTCCTTAACCCTGGTGTTATCCATGTTAAAAGAAACCGCCACCTGTTCATCCCGCACATGAAGATTCACCTTCACCTCTCCAAGATCAGCAGGATACAATTTGATCAGCAAATAATGATCCTGGTTTTTGAGTCCGTTGACAATAGAGTTTGAGAGTTGACTGATAAGCGGCATCTGCTGCTGAACGTGCCGAGGCATTGAATTTTCGCGAATTTCCGCAGCCGGATTCAGGACTGAATCAGCCGTAGGAGAGGCGGAAACAAGGGGCATTTCCATGGAAATGATTTCCGGCCCGGCACCTTTCCGGATGACCGAAGATTGACTCAGCCTTAAATCCGTCATATTCAATTCAGATCCGGCTTCCTGTTCCTGTACAATGTGGCTGAGCCATTCAAACCTCCCCATGGCCTGTTCAAAATTTTCGGCCTCAAAATTAAAATCCTCTTGCAAACGGACCTGGGATAAATCTACAATTTCCTGGAGTTTCCGGAAAAGAGCA
This sequence comes from Deltaproteobacteria bacterium, assembly GCA_029933005.1. Taxonomy (GTDB): domain Bacteria; phylum Desulfobacterota; class Desulfobulbia; order Desulfobulbales; family SURF-16; genus JAGHCC01. Next base: position 31,899 of record JAOZOY010000018.1, on the reverse strand, counting down.
TTTGCTGATTCCTGCACCACCGGACTCCAGCCGACACTTTTTGATTCAAATCCAGCCTCAGACAGCATCTGTCCGAGGCTCTCTAAAAACTCCGGCAACCTGATCCCGGCTTCCTGATCTCTGATATCCTGAATTCCTCCTTCCAGAATATTTTGCAGACGGCTCAGACTTAATTTTACCGGCTGTTCCTGAAAAATCCTTTCCGGTAACAGGTCAAGCTGGGCGCCCTTGGTGACACCTGCTTTTGTCAAAATATCTTCGAGCTGTTCAGCTTCCCAATCCGTAAGGGTCACTGTCTGCTCCTGGCCGATTCCGCCTGCTTCTGCCTTATGCAGCCCCTGAAGGAAAAGATCCAGATCAAAAGTACCGTCACCCCGCACCGCAGCTTCGCTAATCTCCTGAATCTGCTCCCGGTCAAGACCGAACTGGGTCAGGAAAACATCGAACAATGGCAAATCCGTTTCCGCCACGGTTATTTTCTTCTCCTCACCCATATTTTCAAAATGAGCGGACAACAACTCAAACAGATCTCCCATTTCCAGCTTAACGCCCTGCCCTCCTGCCTGTTCCATGAACATTGACAATTCAGCGGGATCAAAACCGGCTGCCGCACAAATTTCAGAAAGCTGAGAAGAATCCAGGGCAACATTCCATTCACCAGGATCAAAATCCTTTTCTGCGGCAATTTTCTTCAAATCCTCCATGAATTCAGCAAGCAGCCCTGCCAGACTTTCCCGGCGGGTTTCAACCGTTTCGCGCTCAAACTTATCCGAAGACGACTGGTTCCGCTGTTTCACCGAATGACGGTCCCCTATCCCAAGCATATCCTTCTTCTCGTGATAGGCTTCATTGAGCTTTTTTTCCATATACCTGGCAAACGAACCTGATTCCGCTTTTTCCAGATTTCGTGGAGCTATTTTCAATTCAGGGTCCGGCATCGACATCATCGGAGTCATCAACATTGTCACGGACAACCTCCTTTTCTTTCAGTCTTCAGTTTACGCACTGATTTAAGGGTTCGCTTAGAAATAAATTCACATTTTAGAGGTGACACTGTAACACATCATACAGCGGTCTTATTCTGTCAAAATCCTCACGTAGCCAGCTACGCCTACGGTTTTACCAGCCCAAGCCTGCTGTAATCTACGTCACATTGCCCGCCTCAAAATGCCAACTTATTTCTGAGCGAACCCTAAGCGTATGAAATACTTGCTCATCCATATCAGCAAAGGCAATGCCATCAACTGAAAAACGGGTGTCATTTCTCAACACGCCGAAGGACAAGAAATATAACAACTTGAAATAACAGGGATTGAGTAAGCTATAAAAAAGAAAAAAAGATGCGGTGGGAAAAAGAAAAAGACGAAGAAATCAAACGTGATGGGAAATTCTTTCCCGGAGCAAACGGAGAAGGGTGAAGTTTTTGCCGCGGAAAGAGAATGATGACTGAGCTGGATGAAGGGAAATTAGAAAAAATTACTTTTTCTCCGGCTGTTGTTTCACCCTTTCGATCATTTCGGCCAGAGATACCATTTTCGGCTTAGGCGGTTCAAAAATCATCTCTCGTTCTTCCTGTGAATAATTTTCTTCGATGAATTTCTGGATCGGAAAAATCCTGAACCAACAATCGAGAATTTTTCCGCAGGCCAGTCCGTTCTGCATGGTACGACAGTAGTGGAAGGGTAAAAAATGGCCGAGCATACGGCAATAACATTCTTTTTTATCATATTTTTCCAGCATTTTTCCACCAAAGTCCGATCAAAGAAACAAAAGAAGATAAAAGAATTATGATTTATGGAAATTTAATCATGACTTAAAAATCCTCTCACGTTCTCTTTTACCGCAAGAATATCAACAAAAGATCATCTTCTGGGCCGCAGGGTCGTTTCATTGGCCAGGACAAACTTCAGCCAGTCAAAACCAAAAGACAGCAGGGCTTCATCATCCTTTTCAATGATCTTTTTCCTGGACCCGGATAATTTAAAATCGGCCAGAAGATTGTGCTCGTTGACAAAATCCCGGAAACCGTCGACATTATAGCAGACCATGAAAGCCATGCGCTGTTTCGGCCCGGCCGCGCCTTCACCGGCCCATGGATTTCCGGCGAACAGGGTGTCCATCTCGGCCCACTGATCCGCCATGGCATTGTAATAAAGAAGATTCTGATCCCGCAGCCATTCCTTGACCGTCCATTCCCTGTCCTCCTCATGCCCTTTGCAGTAGTCATGGTCGGTCAGGAAATAAAACTCCTCGGCCCTGCCCTTGGACGTTGTCCGGTCGACTGCCCGCTCCAAGGGATAAGTTCGGCAGGCGGACGGACGATCTTCATAGACGGCGCAGCCCTCCTTTCCAAGAAACGGACAATTATTGCCCGGTGTCAATTGCATAGCCAGGGATGGGAAATAGGGATTACTTCCCTCAACGATCCGGAGATACTTGTCCAGAAACTCATCCGACCTGATTCCCAGCCTGTTTTTTAAACGCAAAATATCATAGGGATAAAGGAACATATCCACATTACGGCAGCAAACCATGTAACAGGACACGCCGGGATGGCAGGAAAATTTGAATTTGGCTTTACCCAGCGGCGTCATGCCTTCAGGAAATTTTTTTTCTTGTTCGTTCATAAAAGTGCCTCAGCGGCCTTGGCTAAATCATCATAAAACTCATTAACGCTATCATAAAAAACAGGAGTACCCACGGAAAAATGAAGCAAAATGTTGTTTAAGTCAACTGGAATATATGAAAAAAGCTTGCCGAGGTTAAAAATACGATCCTGGGCCAGGAGGGCGAGATCCTCCTCGCCGAGAGTTGCCAGCACCTTTTCCCCCATTTCAGGATGATTCAAAACATCCCTGGGACGAAATGTTTTACGGCCCATAAGAAAAAGCAGAACACTGCCAAGTCCGAAGAGATCAAGGGCAAACGGTCGCTCCGGAATATAAAAATCATAATCAAAATCAATCCATCTAAACAGACCGTCCTCGCGATCGACAAAAATATGATCACGGCGGATATCTCCATGATTGAGACCGTTCTCATGCAGAAAAGAAATAGCTTTAACCGATGTCAGAAATTTTTTCAAAATTTCAGGAAAATCAATTTCAAAATAATCCCGATGATTCTCGCTTTTTCTATAGACAAATTTATCCAGCCTGTTTCCGTCAATAATATCAAGAATCCGAACCAGGTTGCCGGCCTCGTCTTCTACATTTTTCCCATGCATGAAATGAGGATGATTCTGAACGAGTTCCAGGACACGGGCTTCTTTTTCCGGATTACGAAAACAGGTCACTTTCAACTCGCCAATGGAAACCTCATAGGTTTCATGGAAAACAAGTTTAATAATGTATTTTGTGCCGCTTGCCAGATCCATGACTTTGGGAACCCATGGCTTATGTTGCTCGTCAATGCCGAAACGACCCTCTTTCGTGAAAGCAACCACGAGAAAATAGCGGTCATCAACAAAAATAATATCACCGTAATCAATGGCGGTAAAATCAGATGTATCGGTAAAAATCTTCGTGTGTACCCGCTTGTTATGGCCGGCCGGATGTTCCTGGAGCCTCTTGGCAATTTCGGCTGGAAGATCCTGAACTGTTATCTCATTCATTGGCTTGTTCCCTATCCGACAACCCAAACCGTGAAATCGCCGCTGCTATGTACCAAGGCGTTTGAAATACTGCCGAAAAGAAACTCCTCGGCCTTGGAAACGCCCCGTTTGCCGACAACAACCGTTCCATACTCTCCTTCCTGCAAAATATCCAGGATGGCCTTACTGATTGTTTTACCCTCGGCCATGCAATTCCGAAAGACGATCTGTTCAGTCGTGACACCATTTCTCAAAAGTTTGCTCCGGGCATCTTCCAGTAACTGCCGGGCATTCTCTTCTTTATTTTTTTTGTACTCCTGCAGAACGCCGCCGGTCTGATAAAAATTCGGCGGCGGCTCCGGATAGACGTGCAACAGGGTAATCTGAATTTCCTTCTGCTCCCCGACCATGATGCCGACATACTTCAGGGCCCGCTTAGTCGCCTCAAAATTTTCAACTGCTATCAATATTTTTTCCCATTTCATCATCAAATACCTTTTAATGAATTCAGATCGTGGCTTACCAAATTTCCTAAGCCGCCGGTTGCGGAATCAGAAATTACGACTTACGATATTTTCTTATGAGAGAATTTTCTTCAATTCGCTATTCTCCATTCCTGATTTCTAATTAAACCGTGCCGATTAACTTCAGACAATTGATGTGCCTGCCGGCTCTCTGTATTTTCCCATCAGCTTTACAAGCTCGACAATGGTCCGATGCGTTGGAAGAAAAATGTTTTTCTTCTCTCCATAACAGCAAAGAGCGCCGTTTTGCGCATCGAGTTCCGTTCTTTTTTCATTAAGCATATCCTGCAGCATGGAAGAAAGATTGTCAGAAGTTTTCCGGCAGGCATCAAAAAGAAGCTCGTACAGATCAGGATAAACCAGATCAATGGAATACGCCTTGGCCACCTCTTTTCCTTCATCGACAAGACGTTTCATCAGGGTGATCGATTCCATCCTGTCGAGAAGAGAACCGTTGTTGACCCGGAGAATTGCCGAGACAGGATTAATTGCCGAATAGACGATAATCTTGCACCACAACCGGCCTATGATACGCTGTACAGGGCTTGTCTGAATTCCGCATTGATTCAGTTGGTTGCTGATTTCCGTCAAACGGGGGGTAATGATGCCGTCCAGTTCCCCCAGATATGTCTTGCCAATACCGCCATGGCGAATTTTGGCGGCGCCCAGAGAGGTCGCGGCCATAAAGGTAAAGCCACCGATAATAGCCTGGCGCGGCACGACTTTTTCCATAACTTCCAGATTACCAAGACCGGTCTGAATACTGATAACTGGAGAATCTTTATCGATGAGATGGACCACACTCTTGACAGCCGTCAGAGTATCAAAAGATTTCACCGCCAGAAGAACAAGATCACATTCCGACAAGGTGGAGGGATCGGAAACAGCCTGGGCTGGGACAAAGGATGCTGCGTCAGGATCCTGCTGGCCGATATCCATAATGCCAATGCCCTGCCGGTTAATGGATTCGACAATCTCCTGATTTGGCTCAACCAGAGTGGCTTTATGGCCTCCACGGCTCAGCAGGGCTCCGAACAGTCTACCAATGGCCCCAGCTCCGACGATAACAATTTTCATGATGATCCTCCTGCTGTCTGCAATCCATTTTCAATCAATCTTGCGAATTTCCGTTTTAATAAGGACACCCTTCTAAGCAACAAGATTTTGAACATTTTGTATAAATATCGTAATAACAACAAGATAAACACAAAACTTCGCACACGTCATCCCGGCATGTTTTTAGCCGGGATCCAGGATTGAGTGTGTGGCTGGTTTCTGGATCGAAGTCTACGCTTATCTCCGGCTAAAAACATGCCGGAATATTCACCCCGGTTGTCTTGCTGAATAGAATATAATGATAATTTCGCATTCTTTCATATATTTTTATCATTTTCCTCTTCAAAACCCCGTTTTTTTTCTAAACAACTCAGATCCAGGAAGATAAAGTTCGGTATTGAGCAGATTACTTTTTTAAACTAAAGTTTCATTATTCAGGTTGACCTGGAGACTTGCAATCGAATAGAATAAAAAAACGTCAGTGCTAACAGGGAAAAGACAGACCTCTGACATCCATGAGCAGGGACAAAACAGCACGATAAGCTAAAATTACCCACTCACGTCATCCCGGTATGTTCTTTATATGAAAGTCTCTCTAACTACCTGAAATTATTAATGCCAAAAATATTATACGACATAGTTTTTTAGCCATATTTTTATTTTAAAATTAAACTTTCATGCTTCGTTGTTCCCGCTTGCGGGGATGGGGGTTAGCCTGAATAACGATATATTTTTTTTACTTGTAAAATAAATGCCGGAATCTTCACCCCGGTTGTCTTGCTGAATAATTACAAAAACTCTTTTACCACATGTTTTTTTGAGTGGAGGATTTCATGAGCCGGAACAACTCCATGGAACGAAGAAAGCATAAACGCTTCAATGTCGATGAAAACGTCCTGGTTTTCAACGCAACGACATTCGGTCAAATTATCAATATCTGTAAGGGCGGTTTAGCCTTCCGCTATCTTGCCGATAAAAACGATCCGGCCCTCACCTCATTCGAGATAGGTCTGATCAATGGCAGAAACGGCTTTATACTGGACAATATCCATTGTCGTACGGTCACGGTAACCGACTCATCCCCCGTCCATCCTTCCAGCTCAACCATTATCAGGAGAACAGGCGTTTGCTTCACGAATCTGACGATCGAACAGCAGACTCAGCTTGATTATTTACTGAAGAACAATACCACGGGAGAAGAAACAAACGCCACAATCCATTAAACTTCAAGGCCCGCTCCTCCATATCTGCGTCTGTGTTCCCATTCTGTTTTCCCGTCACTTCCTCTCCGGCATAAAATTTGTATAATATTCCACATGTATAACCTGCTCCGTGCAGTCTTTATTCTCACAACATTCCTTTTCACTCATTACAGAAGTAGTGCTGCAGACCTGTTGATGAAAATCCATTGTTACCAGATCATCATTTTCATCCTTTTCCTGATTCTGCCGGGCATTACGTCCACGGCCCGTTCCGCAGATATTGTCGTGGTGCAAAGCGCCAGGATCAGGCCCTACCAAACTGCTCTGCATTCCTTTCACACCGCTGTCGCTACGATGCCCGGCAGATGTGTAAAAACCATCCAACCTGTTCAGCTCAGCAAAATATATCTGCCTGACATGCGCGACGGCAACTCCCTTGTCAGGGAAATACTGCGCCGCAAGCCCGACCTGATTCTTGCCCTGGGCGGAAAGGCCCTGGCGGCAGTCAAAAATTTCCAGGATATCCCCATTATTTATCTGCTGACTCCATCGGTGCCGCAAGCCCTGTCCAGGCAGAGAAATATCACCGGGGTGGAAATGAAGCTGCCCGCCGCAGCCCAGCTTGAGGAAGTGCGGAAAAGACTGCCCCATGTCAAACAAATCGGCATCCTCTATGATCCCCGATACAGCGCTGACTTTATCAGAGAGGCGGAGACTGCCGCGGCGCAACTGGACCTCACACTCATCAGTCGCCGGATCAAGTCGTCAAAAAATATCCTGGCGGGGCTGAATGATCTTGGCTCTGAAATCGATCTGCTCTGGATGGTGCCCGATCTGACAGTTGCCACTCCACAGGGAGTGGAGGCCCTCTTTCTCTTTGCCATGGAAAGACGCATCCCGGTCCTGACCTTCGCGGATAAATATCTTAAATCCGGCGCGCTGCTGGCCGTGTCCTTTGACATTCGGGCCATGGGAGATGCAGCCGGTATTCTGGCCAAAAAAATCCTCTCAGGTATCAGGGTAGAAAAAATTCAACCTGTAATATGCGAAAAAGTCAAAGTCATGATCAATGAGAAAATCGCCGCCCAGCTCAAAATCAAGATCAATCCGGAGGTGATGCCATGAAAATACTCCGGATCATCAGACAATGGCCGGCAAGCTTCAGCGGCCGAATCTTTATCTCTCTTTTTCTGGCCATGCTGACCCTGGCATTGCTTTTTAATATGCTCTTTATCGACCTGCAAAAACAACTGCTGACCGAGCAGACCATCAGCGAGGGTATAAGTCAGGCTGAATTGCTGGCCTATACTGTCAGGCTCGGTGTCTTTACCGAGAACAAAGAACAGTTGAGTCTGCCAGCCGAGGCTATTTTGACCAGGAAAGATATTCTACGGGTCGCCATTTTCAATAAAGAAGGTCAAATAATCTTTATCTTGGAGCAACAGGAAAAAGACTTGACAAATCCATCGTCGATCCCGGACATATGTCCAATCCCACTTCAGTGGAATCTCAATACTGCACGGGTGAAAATCCATCAAAACAGCTTCTGTTTTCAGGCGCCGGTAACCACTATAAATACCTCTCAGTCCATGGAAGAACTATTTTTCGAGCCTGAAGATATAACCTGGCCGGAAGAGGTCATCGGTTCCGTACAAATTGTTATCGCTAAAGACAGGCTGACAAGGGGGATCAAAACGATTCTCATCCGAAATTTTATTTTAGCGGCCATCTTTCTGGCGCTGGCCGCCTTAACCACCTTTATTGTTGTCAAGCAGGCAACCAGCCCCATGGAAAAACTGCTGCTACGCGTGAAAAAAAAGGCCGGTATAAACGAACAAAGCACGGATTTTGATTTGCTCAACAAGACCTTTACCTCCCTGATTGAAGAACTCAATGACTCTTTCCGGACAATCACGGAACTGAAACTCAATCTTGAGAAAAAGGTAGCTCAGAGGACCACGCAACTCTCCCAACGCCACATGGAACTTGTGGAAACAAACCAGAAACTGACAAAAACCCTGACAGAGCTTAAAGAAACCCAGTCCCAGCTTGTCCAATCTGAAAAAATGGCTTCCCTGGGCCAGCTGGTGGCGGGCGTGGCCCACGAAATCAACAACACCACAAACTTTATCACCGGAGCCCTCCCCTCTCTCAAACGGCTCATGGCCGGCCTGAAAATGATTCTTTCCGACTATGAGGATCTTGCGGCCAAACACGGAAAAAGCATCAAGGGCAACGCAGGGAAGGACGGCCACAATTACAAAAAAATGCTGGCCGATGTGGATATTCTCCTGGACAACATCAGCAAGGGTGCCAGGCGAACCGGCAGCATTGTCCGAGAGTTGAGACATTTTTCCCGTCTTGATGAAGAAAGAAAAAAAAGAATGGATATCCATGCCGGCCTGGAAAGCACATTGACCTTTATTTATCCGGAATACCGAAACCGCATCGAAATCATCAGGAATTACGACAAAACCCTTGCACCGGTCAACTGCATGCCGGGAAAAATCAACCAGGTCTTCATGAATCTGCTCACCAACTCCATGCAGGCCATTCCCGGCAAAGGAACTGTAATGATCCGGACCAGGCAGGATTATGGCAAGGTTCATATCACTATCAAAGACAGCGGCAGCGGCATTGCGCCGGAAAACCTGGACAGGATCTTTGATCCTTTTTTCACGACCAAAGAGCCAGGCGTCGGCACCGGCCTGGGCTTGTCCATTTCATACACCATAATCAAAGAGCATCACGGTGAGATTCTGGTCAGGAGTGAAGAGGGTAATGGCACGGAATTTGAGATCATTTTACCGGTAAACGAATGACGCACACCTCTTTGAATATCGAACATTAAACAAAAAATTGTGAATGTCGAAGTGCAATTGTTTCTATTAAACAAATTTTCCATTTATTCACTAACCAGCTAACCGAGGAAATCACAAAAAAACCCATGTCTCGATCAAAAATTCTCTATGTTGATGATGAAGAAACAAATCTCATTAATTTCAAAATGGCATTTCAAGATCATTTTGAGATTTTGACTGCTCTTTCCGGCCCGGTTGCGCTGGAACTGTTCCGCGAGAATACCGACATTGCCATCATTATCGCCGACCAGAAAATGACAGGCATGACCGGGATCCGGTTCCTCACTATTCTCCACCATTTAGACCCTGAACCAATCCGCATCATCCTCACCGCCTACAGCGATACCCACGATATTATTAATGCCATTAACCAAGGCCGCATCTACGAATACATCCTCAAGCCATGGAAAGAGGAAAACCTGCTGCTGACCCTGAAAAAGGCAGAAGAACTTTTTCTGCTTGCCGAGGCAAACAGGAGACTACTCGCGGAACTGCAACAGAAAAACCAGGAGTTAAAGGAAACAAACGAACGTCTGCTGGCGGACATGAAAAAACGCATAGAGACGGAAAAGGCCCTTTTTGCCAAACAGGTGGAACTTGCCCATGCCGGAAGACTTGCCGCCCTGGGCGAGATGGCCTCGGGCATGGCCCATGAAATCCATCAGCCCCTTACCGTCATCCAGCTTGACGCCGAAAACCTGCAGTTCTACTTTTCACGCCGGAAGCAGAAATCCCTGGAGGCGGAATCCGTGCAAGATATTCTGGCCCAGGTCAAACGGGCCGGAAAAATTATCAACCATGTCCGCGCCTTCTCACGCAGCGACTTCGGCGGCATGCAATGTATTGATCCATTTGTACCGGTGGACAATGCACTCTCTTTTTTCCGGCAACAGTTCCGAGCCAAAAACATTGCGCTCAAAGAAGAAATAAAAAATGTGCCGAAAATCAAAACCGATCCCCAAAAATTGGAACAAGTTGTGGTTAACTTTCTCAGCAATGCCGGTTATGCGGTCATGGAGCAGGCAAAAGAAGAATCCGATGATTATCCCAAGCTCGTCACAGTCCGCCTTTTTCAGAAGCCGAAATCCGGCCTGACAAACGATCATCAAAGGTTGATCTTCGAGGTCGAAGACAATGGCATCGGCATGATAAAACAAATCAGAAAGCGTTGCCTTGAGCCTTTTTACACGACAAAGGAGGTGGGAGAAGGGACCGGTCTCGGCCTGTCCATTGCCCATGGCATTGCCAGGGAATTGAGAATGAAACTTGAAATTGAAAGCACGCTGGGCCGGGGCAGCCTGTTCCGGCTGCTTATCCCCCTGAATGGATGCTAAAGGGGGGCACCGTTAAACCCCTTGCAAGCTCACCTCCTGCCTGATAAACGTCTCTAGAGCAGCGTCAAAAAAATCCTTTTGGCAATCCACCTCACCCATGTGGCCCTCCCTCTGCAGGGCCATGTAACGGCAGCCGCCAAAGCAGTGGGGCAGATACGAGCACTCCAGACACTCTTTATTGTGCCGCCAATGGTCCAGATGATACTGACGGCTGTAATCCTTCATCCCTGACCAAACATCACCGCTGGCATACGCTTCATGGCCAATCAGGGCCACGCATTGATAAAGACTGCCGTCATAATGGACGACAAAACTGTTGTCAACATCCACCATGCACAACGATGGTGAAATTTTATCGGTGCGATAACCCCTGTTCAAGATTTCTTGACGAAGAAAGGGGACGGCCTCTGCGAGCCACGTTTCATTGCAGGAAGCGCAGCCGCCGCAGAATCCGGCGGAAAACTCATCGTTAACCTGGAGGACAGGAGAGAAAGAGAGGCGATATATCTTCTCCGGGGTGAGATGATGCGCTTCGAGATGATCAAAAAGAGAGGGAAACTGCCGGTAATTTTTCCTGGTGAAATTACCGTTCAGTCCGATTTTGATCAGGTTGGCGCATTGTTTGACATTATGAATGATGGTGTCAAACGAGGCGCGCCCGGAGCGATAGGGCCGGAAATAATTATGGATTTCAGGCGGACCGTCTATGGTGATCTTGGCCCGTTTCAGGCCCAGGGGCAGCAAGCGCCCAACAACTTTTGGAGTTAACAGAGAACCATTCGTTACCAGGGTCATCTCAAAAACGGCCCCCTGGCTCTCAACAAACAGTTTAAGGGAACCGGCGATGTGGCGAATCAGGTCTACGGAAAGAAGGGACTCACCACTGTAAAAATCCAGGGTCAGCCTGGTCATATCCGGCTGGAACCCTTTTTTAACAAAGGCGATAAGCTGGTCAGCCGTCTCTTCGCTCATAAAACTGCTGCCTTTCTGATTTCCCTCATAGCAGTAGCGGCAGCGGAAATTGCAGTGCAGGTTGACAATGACCGAGACGTTCATTGCCGTGCGCAGACTATTAATCTGCCGCACCATGGCACTGGTCTCTCGCTTTTCCTGGTCACGATCGTCTACCAGTAGACCAATCTCGCTTAAGGTAGATTCAGATTCGGCATCAAGGGCATTGCCATTCTCAAGATCGGCAATGATTTGTGCCGGGGCAAGGGCCACAGCCCCGGTGCGGGTGGAGTAAAGAAGGCGATTTTCAGAATCGGCAGGCCAGGAAAAAATCTTGACGTAATGGGACAGGATCATAACTAAAAGGCGGAAAAAAGGGAGCCGCAGCTCCCCCATCCTACTCTTCTTCCGGGCCGACCGGGGCAGGCGACGTTGCCCTGCAGCAGTTCATTGTGTTTGCCACCTTCTTCAAAATTTTCGGTCGAACCAGGACAATAATTTTTTTCGCTTTCATTAAGACCACTCCTCCAGATTGAATAAAAAGATTCAAAAAAAGTATACGAAAAAAGAAAATCAGAATCAACATTAAAAATAAAAACGCAGCCCCGCTTCGACCCAGCGGTGCGGATTCTCATACAATGAATGCCAGTAATGTCTACCGTCAAAAAGGTTGTGGCAAGTGGCAAAAAGATCCAGGGCTGTCTGCTCAGTGAGCCAGAATTGCCTGCTCAGGTTCAGATCGCAGATCATGCTGCCGTTATCTCCGCTGGAACTGATATTATTGGTGTTCCACCAGGTATAATTGCCAAAAAGTTCAGCGCTGAAGAGTTCAGGATTGTCATAAAGGAGGGTAAACTTGGCGCTGTATTGGTCGTCATTCTCCATTTCCCCGTAATAATCGGTATAGACATAGGAAAAACTGCTCTGAGCCGAAAAATCATGGAAAGAAGTGGTGGCAATCTCCACCTCATAGCCGTAGCGTTTGGCATCAGGACCATTGGAATTTTGCGATGCTGTCCAGTCCCAGACCCAGGTATCCTTGAGCTTGTGCTCAAAGAGGGTGGTCTTTAACATGCAGAAGGACAGGACCGAGGTCTCAAATCCTATCTGGTAAGAAATAACCTCCTCGGGATCAAGACCCGGAGTAGCATCAGTGATATATGGCCGTCTGAATCCGCTGGAGACCAGGGCCCGCAACAGACTGTTTTCCGTCATCTGCCAGGTAAGACCAAGGCTGGGACTGGTCATGTCATCAGTAAGTGAAAGGTGGTCATAACGAAGGCCCGGAATGAGACTGAAATTACCCATTTTTATGGTGTCATTGATGAAAATACCCCAAGCTTCATCATATTGCCGTTCCCCGGTTTCATCCTTACTTTCAGAACGCTCAAACTCTCCACCCAGTACTAGCAAATGGGAACCGAAATGTCCGTTCACACTGCTGAAAATCCCATTGGTCCAGTTGTCTTCATAGGATTCAAACCAGAAGGTCTTGTCCGGCAATGTATAATTGTGGCGGATGTATTTCTGTTCCTTACGGAAAACGCTGACATTCAAACTGATATCTTCCGAGAGACTGCTGTCCAGTGAGGTGGTGGTCCAGAAGTTACGATCTTTGCCCTCTACTCGCCAGTTATACTCATAGGCGTCAAAAAAACGCAGCTCCGGCTCGCTGTAGCCAGTGGTTAAAGTCAGGGTGGTGGCGTGGGGCAGATCCAGGCTCACCTTGGCGTAGATATTTTCCCGGTCGTAGTAACGGCCGCCCATGAGCCCGTCCGAATTCTGGCTGCCCACAGCCATGAAATAGCCGGCCTTGCCAACCTTGCCGGCAACAGTACCGCTGTACTGCTGGGAGTTGGCCTCGCCATAGGAACCTGTTATAACGCCGGTTGGGCGTGTGCTGGAACCGGTCTTCTTGGTAATAATATTCACCACCCCGCCCAGGGAGGAGCCCCAAGTGGAAGAGCCTGGCCCCTTGATGACCTCAATGCGGCTGATGATCTCCACCGGGATGGAATCTGTCACAGCCATGCCTCCGGCGGCAAAGTTCCAGCGCAGGCCATCAATCAGGACCAAAACGTGCGTAAAATCCGATTCCTCGATATGCAGAGCTGTCGATGAATTAAAATCTCTCCCGTTAAAGCCGACAAAGACGCCGGACACCCGGTTCAAAACCTCGGCCACGCTGTGGGCGTTCATACGTTGAATTTCCTCGGCCGTGATGATGGTAACGTTTTCCGCCACCTGACTCATGGGTTTTGGGGCGCGGGTAGCGCTCTCCACCAGTTCGTCTTCGGCAAAGTACATGGAAAGAAGTTCGTTTTCGTGATTCTGACCAGCTGCCGGAATGGCTAGCGCGATTAAAACAGTGAACAGGGAAAAGGGGATGGCAAGGGAAAGCAGCTGTTTCATGAAGGGAATCCTTTTCATGTAAAAAAATAAATTACCCCCCCCCCCGCAGGAAATGTTGCTGGGCAAGGCTTTGCGGACGATTAAAGGTGTGTAACATACGATATTATGTATTTCCAGGCAAGAACTTCGGCATTAAAAATGCTGTTTTAGGGAAGCAGATTATAAAAAATCATTTGCGTGAATCAAATGGGAGAGTAAAATTTCAATCTACAGCCTTCTCCCTTCAACCTTGAGCCTTCTCAACAAATGAAAAAAACTGCCCAAAATCCAGACCTGCCGATTTTACTGGTGGATGATGACGAAGATGTGGGCCGGGCCGTAGCCCGGACCCTGGGCCTGAACGGCTTTAACAATCTGCTCACCCTCGCTGACAGCCGTGAAGTTCTGCCCCTGCTGAACCGGCAAGAGGTTGCCCTGATATTGCTGGATCTCACCATGCCCCATCTGCGTGGAGATCAACTCCTGGAAAAAATCGTCAGTTCTTTTCCCAGCCTGCCGGTGATCATGGCCACGGCCACGGATGAAATTGACACGGTTGTGGACTGCATAAAAAAAGGGGCTTTTGATTATATCACCAAACCCTTCAGTACCGGCCGGCTGCTCACCGCGACCCGTTGCGCCCTGGAAATGAGAGAACTGCGTAGGGAAAACGAGGCCCTGCGGCAGCAGGAGATTGGCCGGCCACCCAAACGCCCGGAACTCTTTGCCGAAATGATCACCGCTGACTGGCAGATGATGAAGATTTTCAATTATATCGAAACAATCGGTCCCAGCAGCCAGCCGGTCCTGGTCAGCGGTGAAACAGGAGTGGGCAAGGAGCTGGCGGCCCGGGCCGTTCATGGGGCCAGCAACAGAAAAGGAGTCTTTGTGGCGGTGAATGTGGCCGGACTTGACGATGAGGTCTTCAGCGATACCCTTTTCGGTCATACAAAAGGCGCCTTTACCGGCGCCAACAGTTCACGGGCCGGGCAGATAAAAAAAGCCGCAGCCGGGACCCTTTTCCTTGACGAAATCGGTGATTTAAGCCTGAAATCCCAGGTCAAGCTCCTGCGTCTTCTTCAGGAAAAGGAGTATCTCCCCCTGGGCAGTGACACGCCGCAAATGACCGATGCCCGCATTATTGCGGCCAGCAACCATAATCTGGCGGAGATGGTGGCCAGGGGAACTTTCAGAAAAGATCTTTACTTCAGGCTTTACGCCCACCTCGTCCATCTGCCGCCACTGCGGGACCGACTGACAGACATGCCCCTGCTGGTTGAATATTTTGCCAATCAGGCGTCAAAGGAGTTTGGTAAAAAAAAATTATCCCTTCGCCAGGAGATCTATCCCCTCTTGGAGAATTATGCCTTTCCCGGCAATATCAGGGAATTGAAAGCTATGGTGTTTGACGCCGTGAGCAGACAGCCCGGCCGGGTACTGGGCGTCAAGGTGTTCATGGAGATAATGAACGACAGCGGGAACAGCGGGATTCCGGATGAATCCGTAACCAAAGCAAAGGTCACCTTTGGCCCCCGGCTGCCGTCAGTGAAAGAGGTCCGGCTCCGTCTGGCAGCCGAGGCCCTCAACCGAACCGACGGCAATATCAGCTTGGCGGCAAGGCTCATTGGTCTCAGCCGCCAGTCCCTCAGCCAATTTATCACCAGGCACGATATCTCCCTTCCCGGGTCCACTGAAAAAGCGGAAAGTTGAAGCATTCCACCCCCCGCAGGATAAGTTGCGGCGTCAACAAATCCTGCTTTGACAAAAGATTGTTGTTTTAGCTGTCTTTTTTATATATCTTGACCTGATTATTAGAATTTTGTCAACTTTTCCTGCATGCCTACTCCTTGTTTTATCTTTCTTCGCAAAATTAAAAATTAGCTATTACGGTATTTTCTCATCTCTCAATAAGTGGTGGTCCTTGTTTGGTAATTTCGTAAGCTGGATCTGTTATGAAAAAATTGCCACAACGTATGGAGATACGAAACAACTGTAAACATTCGGCTTGATAATAAATTATTACAAAAACCACCGAAATGTAAATTTTGGATAGTGGCCCATATTTGGACGATCAGGTCTGTGAGCTATATTGATTCATATGCGAGTAGGCCTGATCGTTCAAAGATGGGGTGCTAGCCGAATATTTACAAACAACTTCCTTTAAATTCCTCATTCCTAATTCACAATTAGGAATTGAGCTGTTTCCCTTTGTCCCTGAAAAATCATAAAATATTTTTCCAGAAAGCCACGCAGTCGGCATGTTTCTTCCAAGCTAAATAGAAATTTGATGGTGGGAAGGCAAACTTTCAGGAGAGAGATGGGAAAAACAGCAACAAATAATATCCGTGTCCTGGTTGTCGATGATGAACTAATGATTCGCCATCTTCTCGGCATGATACTGGAGCGTTATCAAATCAAGTCCGACTTTGCCGAAAACGGATATTCTGCCTTAAAAAAATGGAAATCCATTCGATATCAGGCAATCTTAATGGATATCAATATGCCGGTGATGGATGGTTTTGAGGCCGTAAAACATATCCGCAAGAAAGAAAAAGAAACAAACCGCCCCTACACGCCTGTTATCGCTGTCACCTCTGTTGTCCCCAAAAAAGGCTCAATGAAAACAGCAGGCTTTGATCATTACATCAAAAAGCCATTTTCCATCCCTCAAATTTTTGAAGCCCTGAATCTGTTTCTCAACCTACCATCTCCCTTATAAAATCAAGGAAACACAACAGCAACTCCTTCAATCGGAAGAACCGTTCGTTTTCCAGACGTAAATATTCCGGGCCACTTCTTCGTCCATGGCCAGTTCGGTATTTTCAAATTTGATGATAAAGGCCGGCGAAGTGCGATGCACCGTGACATGAACGCCCGGATTCAGCCCCAAAGCAATGAGCTGGTGCAGTTCGGAATGACTTCCCGGCTTGATATAAGTAATCCTGCCGCTCTCGCTTGGCTGCAGTTCACTCAGGCTGACGACTACATTATCGACTATCCGCTGCTCCCTGGAACAGCATTTTCCTCTGGGAATGGGTTTGCCGTCCGGACAGATCTCGGGATGACCAAGCAGGGTACAGATGGATTCCTCGACCTCGGGCAGAAGGGCGTGTTCGATCTTACAGGCCATCTCCTTCATATTTTCGTCTTTCAAACGTAAAAGAGTGGACACCATGACCTCGGCCAGTCGATGACGCCGGATCACTCCCTCGGCAACCGGGCTGCCGGTTGCGGTCAACAAAATCCTGTCATCATCGCGAACAATCAGATTCTCGGCTTCCAGCCCGGCCAGGTCATCATCATAAATCTCCACAACGCATCTTCTTTTGATAGCGTCCAGAGTATGCCGTTCATTCTCACCGGCCGCCCAGATCGCCTCCAGTATCTCTTCCTGCTTTTCAGTCAACATTGGGTTTTATCCTCTTCAGCCCAGGAGTTTTTTTCTTAGATTTGCAAATAGCTTTATTTTTAATATGTTGTCGGACAGGGGCAGAGGTAAAACCACTTTGGCCACTAAACTTGCCAATCTTTATTACAGGAATATTTCTTTCTGAGCATCCCCGACGACAAAACAAGTAAAACAAAATCAGCCATCTACGCTATACCATCGAATTACCATCTGCCCCTTTTTTCTAAAAAATCAAGTAAACGTAATTCCTAAAATACGGCAGGCATGATTCACCACCGTACCCACAGCAATGGCATAAACCATGACAGCCGCCAGAATCCCGGTGGCCACCCTGGAACCCCGTTCCTTGTAAAGAACTATAATGGCATTGAGGCAGGGTGATAAAAAGGTCATGACCAACAGATTCACCACCAGCTGAACATTGTCGTAAATTGCGCTTAAATGTTCAATCTCGGTGGCGCCGCTTTCCCGCCTGATGATGGTTTTAATAAAAACCTGGACACTTTTTTCCGGCAATCCCATCAAGCCCTGGACAATCGGTTCGGACGCTCTTTCCAGGGCGTCCAGACCACCAACACGCTCAAAAAGAAAAACGCACAGAGACGCAGCGATAAAAACCGGCACCGCCTCCTTTATGAAAAAATAAGTTTTCATGGCCGACATCTTCACAACCTTACCGATTTTCGGCATGCGCATGGCGGGAATTTCCATGAGCAGAGGCGTACGTTCGCCCGGCAGAATCTTGTTGGCCAGATAGCCGGCAACAATGATCTGCAGAAAAATAAGGCCAAAAACCGTGATGGTCGCTGAAATGGCCATCTTGTTTAAAATAATGAACATGACAGCCAGCAGCGGAGCACAGGGCATGCCGAGAAGAAGAAGAAAAGTAGCAATAATTTTCTCCTTTTTCGTGTCAAGCATCCGGGTTGTAAAGATGGCCATGGTCACGCAGGAAAAGCCCATAACAAGCGGAATGACACCCTTGCCGTTCAGTCCCATAAGCTGAAAAACCTTGTCAAGAAGAACAGAAATCCGGGCCAGGTAACCGGAATCCTCCAGAAAACCAAAAGCAATATAAAAACAGAACAACACCGGCAGCACCAGCCCCAGGGCCAAGGCAATGCCGGTGGGAAAGATGCCGAAATCCGGATCAACGATCATGTCACGGATAAAAACGCTGGGAATCGGCGCCACCAACTTTTCCACCCAGGGAATCAGATAGCCTTCGAAAAGAATTCCGTTGATTGAGTCCACCAGGAAAGTGGCGCCAAAGGAGCCGACAAAAAGATACATCAGGGTCAAAACAACCACGGCAATGGGAATACCGGTGGAAAACCTGGTGCAGAGATCTCCGAACCGAAGCAGCAAAGAAAGCTGGGAAGGAGGCTCAACCCGCTGAATTTTTGCAACAATCTCTTCGGCGATCCTGTTATAAGTCTGCCCCAGAACAATGTGGTAATCCCCTGTTTCCCGCCGCTGGTAATCCCGAACCAGGGATTTCAGTTGACGCGCCATGGCAACACCGAAATTCATCTCAACATATTTTTCGGCATTGGCATCATCTACAAGCAGCAGAAGGCCGATGGCCCGTGATGAAACCTGGCCGTCGGGCAGAAGCTGATCGACAATCTTGAGATAGCGCTCAATGCGGGGCGGATACTCGACCAGAACACCGGGTTTCCGCATCCTGCCAAGCCGGGAAAAAACTTTACGCACCCCAATGCCTTCATTGGCCACAGTTGTGCAGACCTCAAGGCCGAGTATTTCAGAAAGTTTATCGTAATCAATTTCAATGCCCCTGGACTGGATCTCATCGATCATATTGACATCAAGGAGCATGGGCAGACCATACTCGGCATATTGCAGGGTAATGGCAATGGAACGTTTCAGATTTTTCGCATCGGCAACCATCAAAATGCCGTCAATGGCATGACCGCAGTCACGGCAGAGAAGAAGATCCCTGGATACCCGCGCGTCCTCGTTTGGCGAAAAAAGTGAGTAAATGCCGGGAGTGTCGTAAAAATCCGTATCCGACCCTTTCAGTTTTCCCCTGGAAATGGAAACCGTTGAACCCGGCACATTAAAAGAAGTGGTTTCACTGCCGCATAACTGCGCAAAAAGGGAGGACTTCCCCACATTGAGATTGCCGACAATGGCCAGCTTATGATGCGGGCAGACAACATCCTCTTTATCGCATTCAATACATTTTTTACCACAGCTGCGCTGTAAACATTCCATATCAATCACCATGCCCGGCTCCGGACACAAAAAAACTGAAATCCATAAATCAGAGATTACAGATCCCAGAAGGCTTGACTCTCAACGATAACGACAAAAAAACAGAACTAACCCACTAAAGCGGAAGAAAACATCAGATTTCTTAAGAATTTTTTCAGTACTCGCTTGACGGGTATAAGTTCCTTAACAGTAGATGTAACTATTTTAGTTTAAAAACAATTTTTTATTTCTTATTTTTTCATTACAGTATTTCAGGTGTAAGGCACTAAATAATATTATACTAAAGAATGAAAAGTTATATATCCCAAACAAGATAAAAGTCAACAAAATTAACACCGCTCTAAAACATTTTTTTTATCTTTTCCATAAAGCATGCTATTTTCAAGCGTGTTTAATCTTAACCCCAAAATTCACTTTTTTTTACAACAAACACCTTTTCCCCTTGAAACAACATAATCCGTCACATAGCGATTCCCAATCTCTGAAAAAATCACAATTTCCAGGAATGCAGCTGACGCTTCTCCTCCTGACCTCTCTCTTTTTCCTTAATTTTCTATCCAGAATTATTATCTCCCCCCTGCTGCCACATTTGGAGCAGACCCTGAATATCAGTCATGGCCAGGCCGGCTCGCTTTTCCTCTGTCTCAGTGCGGGCTACTTTATTTCCCTGCCCGGATCAGGCTTCATCTCGTCCGTCATCTGTCACCAGCGGACCATCACCCTCTCTTCTCTTGGCATCGCCATCACTCTGCTTTTGATGAGTATGGCCGTAAATCTTGGCCAGCTCCGGACAGGTCATTTTTTCCTGGGTCTTGCCGCCGGAATCTATCTCCCTTCAGCCATCGCCACCATCACCACCTCCTTTGCGAACAGACATTGGGGCAGGGCTCTGTCCGTGCATGAACTGGCGCCGAACCTGGCCTTTCTGACTGCCCCCTTCATTGTTTCCAGCCTGCTTGCCTCCTCGTCCTGGCAAACAATTTTTTTCGTCCTTGGCATCCTGTCACTGCTTGTTTCTCTGACTTACACCCTGTGCAGCCGAAAAGAGCGATCCTACGGAACACCGCCAACCCTTTCTCACTGCAAACCTCTTTTCCGATTGCCTGCTTTCTGGATGATGATCCTCATCTTCAGCGTCGGCATCATGAGTACCCTGGGCATTTATAACCTTCTCCCCCTTTTTCTGGTCAGTGAACACGGAAGGACGGAACAGGCGGCCAATTCCCTGGTAGGGTTCTCCAGAATCCCGACTCTTGTCACCGCCTTGATGGGCGGCTACCTATCGGATCGTTTCGGCTCCAGAGTCACCATGAAGGGAATGCTCTTTTTTTCCGGAATGGTGACTATTCTGCTGGGATTTTCCCAGCAATGGATCTCTCTCTGGGTCGTTCTACAGCCACTGCTGGCGGTCTGTTTTTTCCCGGCCGCCTTTGCCACCCTGGCCTCCATTGGTCCTCCGGAATCAAGAAACGTGGTGATTTCCCTTACCGTCCCGCTGGCCTTTTTCATCGGCGGCGGGGCTCTGCCGGCCGCTGTCGGTTTTGCCGCTGATTTCGGCTGGTTCGGGGAAGGAATTGCGGCTTCTGGACTACTGATGATTAGTGGGGCTTTGCTTGTCAAATATACCAACGTCTGAAGATCCGGAAAGACAGGCCTATGCGCATAATCAAATTGCCGATTGATTTCTCAATAAGAACATAAAAACCTTTGCCCCCCCTTGTTCTCATGGTATCTTTTATGTCTTGAAAATATTGAGTAATGTCCGGTCAACAAAAAGGAGATAATTATGATTGAAAGAAATGAAGCCGCCACCTTCCAGGGTAATCCTTTGACACTGGTGGGGGATGAAATCAAAGTAGGAGATAAAGCCCCGGATTTTACCCTCATACAAAACGACCTCGCTCCAGCCACGCTTTCCGACTATGCCGGTAAAGTATTGATCCTCGCCCTGGTGCCATCTCTGGATACCCCCGTCTGCGACATTGAAGTCCGCCGTTTTAACAGCGAGGCCGCCGCTCTCGGCGATGACATCAGGATTCTCACAGTCAGTATGGATCTTCCTTTCGCCCAGGCCCGCTGGTGTGGAGCCGCAGGAGTTGAGGCTGTGCAGACCCTGTCGGATCACAGGGATGCGTCACTTGGCAAAGGATATGGGGCGTTGATCAAAGAACTTCGACTACTCACCCGCGCCGTGTTTGTTATCGATCGTAACGGGACGATCAAGTATACTGAGTATGTCAAGGAAATCACCGAAGAACCTGACTACGCGGCAGCCCTGGATGCAGCCAAAGCCGCACTTCACTGATACCTTTGTCACCTGTTAATCATTAAAAACAGGCACAGAGGAAAACAGAGTGTGATCTGTATGGGGGATGAAACGGGAGCCGGAAAAACGGAGCATGAATTCCTGGTTCACGTTCAGCTCAAGATAGGTGATCCTGCGAATCATTTGCCGGCAGCGTTCCCTGTTGTCCCGTTCCAGCAGCACCAGTTCGGCTCCGGCAAGGGAGCTGTTGCCAATAGGTTCAAAGGTCTCCAGAGGCAAATCGGGCAGCATGCCAAGGGTGATAGCTTGTCTGGGATCAATATGGCGGCCAAAGGCTCCGGCCACATAAATTCGCTTCAAATCGGCAAACTCCAATCCGACCTGACTGATAATGGTGGTCAGAATGGAATACATGGCAGCCTTGGAACGTATCATGGCGTCAAGATCTACCTGACCAATGACCACGGGTTCGCCATTTGCCGACTCATCCCCATGGGCCACGATAAAGGCCAACCCCTCGTTGGTTTCGATGAAACGATCCTGATAGCCGACCCGCCTGAATTTACCACGAATATCGATAATCCGGGCCAGATAAAAGGCCGCCACCAAGTCAATAATGCCGGAACCGCAGATTCCTCTTGGAGGACTGTTGCCAATGGTTTGAAAATCAATTTTACCGCTGTCCGGATCAATTCGAACATGCTCGATGGCGCCGGGACCAGCCCGCATGCCCATCCGGGCAACCCCGCCCTCAAGAGCCGGCCCGGCAGCTCCGGCACAGGCGATAAGCCATTCCCTGTTGCCAAGAACAACCTCGGCATTGGTTCCCACATCAATGAGCATACAGGTGTCCTCACTTTGATCAAGACCGCTGGCCAAAATACCGGAAATCAGATCTCCGCCAAAATAACTCCCCACACTGGGTAGAACCCAGACCACTCCCTCCTCGTGCAAATTCAGGCCCAGATCACCGGCCCGGCAGGGATCCGGATCATTGACAAGAGGAATATACGGTTCACGGCAGAGATAATAGGGATCAAGGCGCAGAAAAAAATGAATCATGGTGGTGTTGCCGGCAACACTGAGCGCCCTGATCTCCTCCGTTGCCAATCCGGCTTTAGAGGCAAGTTGAGCTGCGAGTTTATTAATACAGTTGATGATTTCCCTGTGCAGCTTATCAAGGCCTTCGTGGCCGGCAGCAAAATGGATGCGGCTCAAAATATCAGCGCCGAAATTGATCTGGGCGTTTTCACGATTTTCCCTGACGAGGATAGAGCCGTCAAAAAGATTGATGAGGCTTGCCTCAAGATGGGTTGTGCCCAGATCAAGGGCCATGGCCGGCAGCACTGCCGGTGTCTGCGCCAAAAAATCAACAATTTCAAACCGGCCCGGCATATCACAAATAACAGCGCATCCCGAAAAACCCGCCTGCCGGAATCTGCCGGCGACCTTGGCCATTCTCGCATAAGGAACAACAAGTTCCCTTCCGGCAAAATTCGCCTGTAATGCTTTTTTAAGCCGGTCAAGGTCGCCGGTATTATCCCCCAAACTTGGGAGAACCGCTTCAACGGAAATAAATTGAACAAGTGTCTGCATGGTTATCGTTTGACAGTAAGCGTTTACCAACACCTCATCTTCACCCGTTTAAGCATTGTCGCTTAGAGGGGCTATAGCGCCAAGACTCAAACGAACAAATCTGAGGCACTGATGAACGCTTACAGGATAGAGATTTTCGTAAAATTACTAGTTCCCGGTGAACGGTTACGGTTGACAGATATAAGCTTTTACGGTTTAAAGTGATTTAATTATGATAAAAATAATGGCAATAATGGCCGGCGGTGGTCTTGGCGCGGCCTTCCGACATGGACTCTTTCTTCTTGTCCAACGGTTTTCCGGCCCGGTCTTTCCCTATGGCACCCTGGCCGTCAATCTCCTTGGGTCTTTCTTGATCGGCTTTCTCTGGAGTCTCCTTGAGTCCAGCCGCATTACACTGGAATGGCGGCTCTTTATCTTCACCGGTTTTCTCGGCGGATTCACCACCTTTTCCACCTTTGCCAGGGAAGCAATGCAAATGTTTAAAATCGGTCAGTGGAAACCGGCGATAATTTATGTTATTGCCAGCAACCTGATTGGTATTTTACTGGTTTTTGCCGGATTTTTTCTGGCCCGACGCATGCTGGGCCTACCCGGCGAATAACCCATAACAACCAAAACAGAGGAATGTCGAACCGGGAAAAATGAATATCGAAGTTAAAATGAGCGCATTCTAACTTCTGTCTTCTGACTCCTGACTTCTGATCCCCCCATGCCCTTTCTGCTTTACAGATACCTGATTACAGAAACTTTAGCACCTTTTCTTGCCAGTCTTCTCATCATGACCGGCATCCTGTTTCTAGGAAGACTCATACCTATTCTCAACGTTATTTTCTCGCTGGGCATTGGCTTTGCGGACTTTATCCGGCTATCCGTCTATATCGCTCCGAATCTTTTCCTCTTTTCTATTCCCATGGCCAGCATGCTTGGGGTTATCCTCTGTTTTTCCAGACTTGTCAACGACAACGAGGCGTTAGCCCTGAAGGCCGGCGGCATTGGCCTGAACAAGATGCTTCCGCCGGTGATAATTGTTGCCGTCTGCACATCATTGCTGACCGGCTATGCTTCCACCCAGCTGATTCCGACCGGCACGATTGCCATGAAAAAACTTTTTCTCCAGCTCGCCAAGGAAAAAATTGACCGTGGCCTGCAGGGAAAAAAATTCAGCGAAGGCATTAAGGACGTTGTCGTCTATATTAATCAAATTGATCCGGACACAAAAGAATGGAATGGTGTTTATGTTTCCGACACCAGGGATGGGGAAAACCCACTGACAATCATTGCAAAAAAAGGCAATCTGCAGGCCATTCTTGAGGAGATGATGATTATTCTGACCTTGAAAAACGGGAACATTCACCGTTCCAAGAATGAGACAACGCTTTCCATTCATTTCCGGGAATATTCCCTGGGTCTCCCCTTGGAAAACCCCAAATCCGCCTCCGGCCACTCTCTTGCCTCAAGAGGTAAAAAAACATTGGGACAGAAGGAACTGCTCGCCCGGGTCGACAAGGTTGGCGCTGATTCGGAAAAAGGAATCGGTTATCTTATTGAATTCCACAAAAGGCTTGTGCTGCCGGCCGGATCCTTTATTCTCACCATCCTCGGCCTGCCCCTGGCACTGCGCTCCCGGCCTGGCCAACGACCTATCGGCCTGCCCCTGGGGCTTTTCCTGTTTATCTGTTTTTATATTCTCCTCACTGCGGCACAATCATTTTGCGAGGGCAATATTCTGCCGGTGGGACTTGTTATGTGGACACCGAACCTTCTCCTTGGCATGCTGACTTTCTACATTCTCTGGTCTGCCGACAAAGAAAAAAACCTGGGTCTGATTGACTGGTTCTTGAAAACTCTCCACTGGCTTGTCAGCCACCTGCCTTTTTTAGGAGGAGGCAGACGCTCATGAAACTTCTTGATCGTTACACTATCAAACAATTTACAAAAAACTTCCTCCTGGTTTTCAGCTCACTGGTCTCTATTTATCTCCTGGTTGATTTTTTTGAAAAAATTGATAATTTTACCGAGGCCCACAAGCCCATTGGTTTGGCCATCCGGTATTTCATTTTTAAAATTCCGCTTATCTATGATCAACTCATTCCAGTCTGTATCATGCTGGCCGGTATCCTCACCCTGGGACTGATGAATCACAACAAAGAACTTCAAGCCCTTAAAGCAGGCGGCATTCCCCTCACAAGAATTGTTAAGCCCCTGTTGGGGATTGCCGTGTTCTTTACTTTAATTTCCATTGGAGCGGCCCAATGGCTGCTACCATCGACCAACGCTGAAACAAACCGAATATGGTATGAGGAGGTCAAGGGGAAGATCAGCTCCGGCATTGTCAGAAACGGTATTGTTTATCACAAAGGATTTGAGGGAATTTATTCTTTTACCAGGCCGGATCCGACGACATACCAATTCAAATCTTTCAGGTATGTTTCCTGGGATGACGACTATAATCCGCTTCTCCTCATTGCGGCGGAAACAGCAAAGTGGGAAAACGGCAACTGGCTTCTTACAAATGGTCAGCTCAAAAGAAAAAATAACTCAAATAATGATGCTGTTGAACTTTTTCAATCAAAAATTATAAAATTACCGGATTCTCCGGAAAATTTCTTTGTGCCGACTTATCAGATCGAAGAACTCTCTCTCTGGCAGCTGCTGACCAACTCTATCCATGACTGGCAGGAGAACAAACGGGAAAACTGGGTGGATCTGAACCGCAGGCTGTCTTATATCTTTCTCGGGATTCCCCTGTTACTGATCGGCATTCCCGTTGTCCTCCTGGTCAATCAGAACTGGGGGCGTGATCTGACAATGGCCGTTCCGATCAGCTGCGGCCTTGCCTTTGTGGCCTGGGGAATATGGAGCGCCAACCAAGCTATGACCAATGCCGCTTATCTTAACCCGGTGCTGGCCTCCTGGCTCATCCATTTTATTGTTTCCTCCATCGGCATTTTCCTGATCAAACTGCAGAACCGCTAAGAACAATGGTAACCGTTCACCGGATCACTAATTGTAAATATTCGGCTAGCACCCAAATTTCGTCCGATTCGCCTTACTCACATATGACTAATATAGCTCGCAAGGCGACTTGAACGAACTTGGGCACTATCCAAACATTTACAGGCCGAGTTTTTTGAAACTTTTTCACACAAGTCGAATATTTACCACTAATTTATGGGAACCACAGTCCTTGTAAACGTTTACATTTACAGACATGAGTTTATCTAAAATTTATACTTTTAAAGAACAGTTACGAATAATGAATCAGGGATCAGGGATTAAAGCCGGTATTGTCGGCATGCCGCCTCTGGCCGTGATCCGTAAACTCAATGAAGAACGGGTCACAATCTTTGATCTTGATGAACCTATTGTCAAAAAAAACATGGAGGATGCCCTGCCCTTTCTGCCAAGAGTTTACTGTGCTGTGTTGCGTACCGTTGTTCTCAATGCTATGAATCTTGATCTTGATCTCATCTATATTGATGTGGGAGCCGGAAAATGCGACTGCGCCCTCCATGTGGCCACGGTTTTGCGCCATTATCTTGATATCCCTGTGATTGAAACAAGAAACAGCGACACCCATCCCTTTGGCACGGTCATCTGTCGCAGTAAAATGGATCTGCTGAAAAAAATGAAACTGATCACGGAAGGAGTTACTCAAACAAAACCGTCAGACAGCACCCTGCCTGCCTGCATTCCCACTGCCGGCTTCTGGGGCGTGCCGCCGAGGGATTTCTCGCTGCTTACGGTTTTTCCGAAAACCACTCATATCTATGGCTGGACCCGCTGCATGGAGAACAAGACACCGGCTGATATTAAGCTTGAATCCCATTATCATCCCGATATTCCAACCGTCTTTTTTGCTCAGTCCTTCTGTGCAAAAACAGCCTTGGCCAAACTGCTGGCCGACAAGCATGCCCACGGACTTTTCGTCGATGCCGATGTGACTGCCGGCAGTAGCGCCAAAGCAAAAATCCAGGCATTTCTGGAACTTTCCGGAATTTCGATATGATCCTGGCTGATTTCGGCACATCCTATTGCAAACTTCAGGATCTCGGGAAGCCTGATAAAGAGCCTCGCATTATTCCTACCAACAAGATTGACCGCAAAATGAGAGTCACTCTTGCCACCGGACATAACGGCAGGCGTTTCACGGATCATTACGTCAATGAACTGACAGCGCTGGCCAGAGGTGGCGAATCGTTAATCGGAAAAGAGAGCTATGTCCTGCTCGACTGTGGCAGCCGTGATATTAAATTTATCCAGTTTGAAAAAAGAAAACTCAAAGACATGGGCTGGAACGCTGAGTGCGGTGCCTCAATGGGATTTACCATTGAATTACTTGAACGTTACTATGACTTGGATTACAACAGGATGGAGGTTCCGAATCGGACCTTTTCCATCACCTGCGGCGTGCTGGGCATGAGCCATATCTTTGATTCGATCACGACCGGAGTGTCCGAGAGTGAGGCGGTGGCAAGCTTTGTCAAGGGAATTGCCCTGAATGCCTATCGTTTCGCCGGATCACCAGAGACCATCTATCTGTCAGGAGGGTTATGTGCGAACAATCTCTTTATTCGGAGTTTTCCCTGTAAGGTGATCACGCTGGGCCGCTTTGTCTTGTTGAAGGGACTTTTAGAAACTGCAAGACAAAAAGGAATCAGGGGTTAAGGCGGAAGGTTAGAGAACAAAGTGAAAAAACAGCAGGAAAATAAACCAAACTGCCATCATTGTGAGTATTTCTATATCACCCATGAGCCGACCCATCCCAATGGCTGCCGGGCCATGAACTTCAAAAGCAGGCAATCTCCGGCTCTTGTGGTATTCAGTCATTCCGGGCTGAAATGCCAACTTTTCAGTCCCAAAAAAAAGCATTCCTAAGGGGCAGGAAAAAACTCGAACTCGTTATCAAAACTAATGGCCATTCCTTCATCGCTGACGCGTAACACCCGCCCGGAAACATTAAACTCCGCCCTTTTTCCCTCCATATTCTCTAAAGCGTCAAGAGGAAAAACCATGTTGATCACCACCGGAGTATTCACTGGAAACGGCCGGTCTGTTTTGCAGAAAACACCTCTACCGCTAATATTTGCGGCTTCAAACTCAAAAATATTAGCATTGCCATCCTGATCCGCCACCGTAACCCGGCAGGTCAAATTCATGGACAATCTGCGCAATGCCCTTCTGTCACTAACCACGGCTTCTCCCTGTTATGAATGAATCTCCATGGTTTCCATGCTGCCGCTTCCCGGATTCCGGTAACGGAGTTCTCCCTTGATGGCTCCCTTGTCAACCGCTTTATTCAACTCCATCCTCACCGTCATGCTTCCGGGACGCACGTCTTTAAGAAGCCACCTGGCCTGGCCGCGCTTCTTATTATATTTTTTCATCTTCGGCCGGGACTTCAGGATTTCAACACCGGCAGGAAGATATTGCAGAATAATGATTGTCGGAGGTGGCGGAGAAGAAATGTCAAGCTGCAATTCAATTTGACTGCCGCTTCCCTTAAGATATTTGCAGGAAATCAGTCCCTCGGCAGCCACGGTAACCGGCAGCCAGACCAATGCAATCAGACTCAATAAAATCAATCTTTTCATCATCTCTCCTTCATCACGGCAAAATGATAAAACTGCCGCTTTCACTGTCATATCGGTATCCCGACCCCAGCCACATTTCTTCCACCTGGTCAATATCCAACCCCAGGCCGGCAATATCACTGAACTCATCATATACCGTCAAAATTTCCTCATCACTTATGCGGCCGTCAGCATCGCTGTCAGCCCAGTGAAACGGAGCAATTTTCAATTTTTCATTACCATGAACCGACTTTGTCTGCTGTCCCTTGCGCCGCAGGGTAATTGATCCTGTAAAACGAACCATCTCCTGATGGATTTCAGCAGTAAAACGGGCCATGTAGGCAAACACCTTTTTTCTGTTGATCTTCTGAATCCATTTCAATTCACCGGATTCCACGTCCTGGTCAGAAAATGAAGGGATTGATGCCAATACCATCACTCCCCGGGGAACCGTCTCCTTCAAAATCAGGGAAAGCGCAACATCCGAGTCACCGCTGTCCACATGAATAACCACGGGAAAAGGTAGATCGCGAGGAGAATGGGCAGGGAGAATACGATGGGCGCAGACATGAACTGTTTTCGGGGCGGGCCTCATCCACCAGGCAACAAGTCCGGCCAGGACAAGAACAAACAAGAAAAGAGAAAAATAAAAAAAACGTGGCATTGCCGATACAGGTTCAGACGTCGACGGTTGAGCCTGTGGCTGTATTTTTTCCGGCTCCGGTTGAATTTCCTGTTCTTGTTCCTCTTTTTCCAGAATCTCTTCAAAATCAACCTCCAGGGCGGCGGCGAGTTTGATTCCATTTTCTTTTTTTATCGTGGGATAACGCTTGTTTTCCCAACGAGAAATCGTGTCCGTGGTCACCTCGACACTGGTGGCAAGAAAAAGCTGGGTCAGCCCCTTCTCTTCGCGAAGCTGCCGAACTTTTCCCCCATCAATTTTGACCATGGGGGTGCCTGAGATAAAAGAATTGTTACCCATTTGTTTTTTTGTTTCATCCCTTTGCCGTGCATTAATTCAGCTCAACTTTATCTTAAGCATCATACCAACTCTGGCCGTTTCAGCAAAAGTTTTATCCATTTCTTAACCCAAAAAAATTACATCTGCCAGCAAAAGAACCCCGTATCGGTCAAAATAACCTATTGAAATCATTAGATGACGCCCCGACATCGGGTCATATCAGGCCGCGTATGACCCGATGTCCTCTATTTGTTATTGATTTTTTGCCGTAAGGTATTGGCAAAAGGAAGGTAAATGGAGCACAAGCCTCCACACATGAAACCCGAACCAAGGAGACCAAGATGAACAAAACAAAAAACAAAAAAAACAGTCTGGCAAAATTTGTAAAACCCATGGCCTTAGGCGGAGCGCTCATCCTGTTATCACAGTCCCCTCTTGTTTTCGCCTCGGATTCCCAGGAAATTCCTGACACGATTGACATCAATATCCAAACAAGATGCCCGGATATAAAGGATCTGCCCCTGGACAAAAAAAATATGACGGGTTTTAGTCATCGTGCCCACGCGGAGAAATATCTACCGGGCAATAATGAATTTGCCGCTCACCCGTATAAAGATGAATTCACCTGCGCTGCTTGTCATTTCGGAATCGCCGATGCAAAAGGAATAACCGAAGAAGAAGTATGCGATCGCCTGTCCAAGGCCATTGAAACAGGTGGTGGAGGAAAAAACTACAAAAAATACATGCATAACATCTGTCTCACCTGCCACAAGAACATGAAAACTGCCGAAAAGACGGGCGGTCCGACAAGTTGCAAGGAATGCCATAAAAAAAAGGAGTAAAAAATACCCTTTAACCCGGCAGTATACAAAAAAGTAATCAGGCCATTCAGTGACATGAAGTTACTTGTGGCATTTTCAAGAAAAAACAAGACAGGAGGAAAAAACAATGAAGAAACTGACCACCACATTACTGGCAATCACTTTTCTGTTGAGCACCGCGGGAATGGGCCTTGCCACCAGCGCCAAGTGTACTGTTACAGCCATTGACGAAAATAGTGTCACCATGGATTGCGGCAACAAGGCAAAAAAACTGAAGGTGGGAGACACCCTCAAGGTCAAAACAGTAAAAAAACAAGCTGTTGAAGGCTGTTGAAGGCTGTTAATATTCTTGTTCAACAAATAAAAGGAGAACATACCTACTGGTGTGTTCTCCTTTTTTAATGAAACCTGAATCAAAGTGCAACTATCCGTCTGCCGCGACAACCACCTTCAACATTTTTTTTGAAAGCTCTTCTAAAAACGAAACCCCCATCCGAAAAGGCATTGACTTGTCGGAAAAATCCCGATCCAGCCACACGGGCCAAACATGGAGGACAAAAACCTTGTCTGATTCATTGCTTAAAGACGGGAATTCCAGACATAAACTTTGACTGGGTAAATCAAGGGGGCCATAGAAAAGATGGCGTCCGTTAGAAAAAACCCCGGGCAGCCTGAGACAGGCGCCCCCCTGGGAAATATCCACCAACGTGCCGCTCTGGGGTTCGGACAGTATTCGCCTGCTTTCTTCATCACGAAGAAAGAGACTGATCGGCAACCGTATTGAATACCTCTTGCCTTTCCAACGTCTTCCAGCCATTTATGCCTCTTACGGGTATTGATGTCCACGGAAGAAAACATCAAATTTTTTAAGATTTTTTTCAGTACTCGCTTGACGGGTATAAGTGCATTAACAGTGGGTGTAATTTTTTTATTTCTTGTTTTTTTATTAAAGGGTTTCAGGTGTAAGTCACTAATGAGGATTGAGTATCAGTAACCGTTTACCAGTACCGTAACCGTTCACCGGGGTCTACAAGATTACGAAAACCACGATCTGTAATCGTTTACCAGTGCCACAGATTTGTTCGTTTGAGCTTTGGCGCTATAGCCCCTCTATGCGACAAGGC